>NZ_CP051515.1:909560-1212746 GCF_012689525.1 Paraburkholderia aromaticivorans | reverse complement strand
GAACGCCTTCATCCTGAGTTCGACAAGCGGCTGCGATGCGGTACTCGATCAGGCGAAGGCAGTCAGCGACCCCGCCAATCCCGCTGTTTTGCTGCCGGCCTATAACAGCGGCGATAACCTCCATCCGAACGAGGCGGGCTTGCAAGCCATCGCCGACGCGATGGATCTGGATGCGCTCACGGCCGGGGGGCCGCCCGTCCAGGCGCCCTGATGATGCGGTCAGAGGATCGCCCGGTGCGAGAGCCGCTTCACCGCAACCTGCGAGCCGAGGGCGAACTGAAGGTTGCGCAGGCGAAGCAACTCATTTACGCAAGCACCTTCGACGTCCGCTTAGTTTTCGCGCTCCAGCACCGTTCTTCAGAATCTTCTTTTTATTGGACGTAAATAACAGGACATCCATCACCGCCAGCAGCGAGAGCACGACAATCGCGACGAAAACAACCGTCCCGATGATGCTCAAAAGTGTCATATGTCCTCCGTGGGTTAAGGGAAACGCGGACCGATGCGGACTTTATCATTCCCACGGGGCGTGGCCGCGATTTGCAACGCTGCACGCTCCGCCACACCCGATTCGCCGGCTCAACCCTGCATTCTCCTATAACGCTCCATTAAGTTGTTAGCAAGACACGCGCGTCCAGCCTTGGCCTCCCTGCGGTTCAGGGCGACGATGAGCCCTGCGCTATATAGCGGATGCCGGCATCCGCTAAGCCGCAGCAAGAATCGCATTCTTAAGAGTATACCCATAGCGGCATTCACCACTCCCGATCATCGCCCATTAGCCGGGTTGTTTATTGTCCGCGCATTCTTGCGCAGTTTGATTTCTGTGTGCGCGGCGCCGCAGAAGGGGCACGCCTTTAGCTTCAACATCGGCATCAAATACATCAAAACGGGGGGGACCAAAGTGGCAATCAGTAAATTTGAGGCACCAGGTTGAGTCGCCTGGATTGAACGCTTTACCGCCGTTCACGCCCATAAATCAATTCCAATATGCAGGCTCGCCATGTTCACATCAACCACAATTATTCTCATCGTTTCCGTATGGGTCACCGTCGTAGTCCTGCTTTGGCTACTGGTTCGCAACGGTTCAATACGAGAGCGAGAGGAATACGAAAAGCCGGCCGCAAACAAAAAGAAGGCGCGTGCCGCGTCCGAACGGCGCTATGGGGATGCCGATAACGGTCTCGCAGACTCGCCGGAGATTCATGGGCCGTCCGGAAGAAAGAGAACGCCTTGATATAGACGGACGCGAATTATGACAGCCCCCCGCGCGATGCGGGGCCGTGCGCTTCAATGGTCCTGTATGCGGGATTCGCTGTGTGAAGTCTGCGACTTTGCTTGATGACTCGCTGCCGCGAGCGCGTTGCGCGGGCTGCCTGGATATATGATCGCCGGTAGATCCGACGCCGCGCGCCGGATCCGGCAGTGAGTCACACCTTACCGCGCTTTTTCATCCCGTCGATGAGGGTCAATCTCCCCACCCGGTTGAACGTGTGTACGCGATCTATGCTGGCGTCCCAGTTTGCTTCAATCCGGCTTGCCGACGTTTCCTTATAGGTGGTCTCGTCGATAACGTCGATACGCTGAAACGACAATGCGCGCCCGTATTTACCACTGCAGTCCTGCGCGGGCCGATACCACTGCCCGTGATGCTCGAAGATGCTCCCTGCCGGGCGAGCAGTCCTGATATCCGACACGATCGGGTTGCAGGGATGAGGATGCCAGTCCTTGCTCAACAGCGTATCCGACCAGAACAGAAACAACTCATCGGACAGCGGTGCGTGCTCGTTTTCCCGCATGCAGGCGAAGAGCCAATATTTACCGTCGTGACGCCAGATCGTCGTGTCGACGGCCATGACGTCATCCATCAGGTTCATGACATGTTCCCATTGATCCGGGAACCGCGTGCACCGATAAAGCTCGATGGCCCTGCTCTCGTTCGTCTCCGGAATCATATAGAGTTCGCCGCCCTCCTCCAGCATGAAAGGATAAGACAGGTGATAAGGCCGCTCCAGAATCTTCACGGGAGGCAAGATCGGCTGGTCGTTTGCATCGAAACGGATAACCGAAAGGTGCCCCCTGTTCTTCGAGTATTCGAGTTCTTCGATAAAGACCGCATACTCGCCATTTCTTTCGACGACAAACGGGTCTGCCCAGAAGCGGTCCTTAGGCGGCACCAGTTGCTTGAATTCGAAAAGACGCTCAGGGAGATGATCGTTCTCGCCGAAGTGGTACAGCAACATCCACTGTTCGAACTTGCGCAGCCCGCTTGCCTTCTTTGCGACGGTTCTCGCCATCAACTGGCCAATGAACTTGCCACAGGTGCCGCTGGTCGGCTCGGCGATTTTTTCTCCGGAATAGAACGCCGGTGGCGTATCAGCCTGCGTGTATTTCAGCCTGAAGTTGTCTTCGCCGATCTGCCTGAGCTCGCGCAACTTTCGCGGCGCGAACGAAAGCGTCTTCCAGTAGCAGTGGCTGCGATTCCTGTGAATCGACACAGGATAGGTCATCGACCATGATCTTTGCAGCGTATGCGGCCGTTCGCCTGCCCGGGTCTGAAACTGCAAGGCGGAGGCTGTCGTTGTCCGGTCCAGAAGAATGTCCCACACGCCGACCGGTCCATCGCGTTCGACAACTTCATCGCCATGCCGATACGACCAGATGCCGCAGGAAGCCGTATCGAAGATCTCGCCGCACGGCCGCAACGGGCCCAGCCGCAGGAATACGGTGATGCCATGCGCGGCGATTTTCGCCAGGTCGCGAGGATCGAAATGATCCCCGCATTCCTTGCTCTCCACCTCGACATTCAAGGTCGGGACATTTGGCAGCGCCAGGGCCAGGGACTCGGTCCTGAATGCGTCATGTCCAACCTTGACGAGCCGTTTGTCGAGCGCCATCCACAGCGATAAGGGCCACGGACCGGCCTGCGAAGCAGTTTTCCTTGCCGGCCGCCGTTGATACGCATATTTGACGACAAGGGCGATCTCCATCCCCTGCTCAGCGGCAATCAGTCCGAGCATGTGATTCACCCAGGCCGGCAACGCAATGTCGTCGACGAGAACCCCAACCTTTATCGTGTTCATCGCGGATTGTCTTGATGGATCAATATGCAACGTGCCCCGCGCTTCATTCCACCGTCACCGATTTCGCGAGGTTGCGCGGCTTGTCGACGTCGGTCCCTCGCGTGCACGCCGTGTGATACGCGAGCAGTTGCAAAGGCAGCACGTGCAGGATCGGCGACAACGCCCCGTAGTACTCGGGCATCTGAATGACGCGCAGCCCTTCCTCGCTGGACAGATTCGCATCGGCATCGGCGAAGACGTACACCTGGCCCCTGCGGGCGCGAACCTCCTGAATGTTCGACTTCAGTTTCTCCAGCAAGCCGTCGTTCGGCGCGGTCACGACGATCGGCATCGCGTCGGTCACGAGCGCAAGCGGTCCGTGCTTCAGTTCGCCGGCGGGATACCCTTCGGCGTGAATGTACGAAATCTCCTTGAGCTTCAACGCGCCTTCGAGAGCGATCGGGAAGTGCGATCCGCGGCCGAGGAAGATTGCGCTGTCCGTGCGCGCGATCTCGTGCGCCCACGCGATGATCTGCGGTTCGCGCGCAAGCACGCCCTGCAGCGCCGTGGACAGGCCCGAGAGCTGCGAGCGATAGCTCGCTTCCTGCTGCGCATCGACGTACCCGCGCGAGCGGCCGAGCGTCACCGCGAGAACAAACAGCGCCACGAGTTGCGTGGTAAACGCCTTGGTCGATGCGACACCGATCTCGGGACCGGCTTGCGTGATGAACGACCAACGCGACTGCCGCACGATCGCGCTCGTCGCCACGTTGCAGATCGCGAGCGTGTGGTCCTGACCGAGCGATTGCGCATGCATCAGGGCGCCGAGCGTATCGGCGGTCTCGCCCGATTGCGAAATCGGCACCACGAGCGTGTTCTTGCCCGGGATCGTCTCGCGGTAACGGTATTCGCTGGAAATCTCGACCTGCGTCGGGATCTTCGCGATCGACTCGAACCACGTCTTCGCGGTCAACGCGGAATAGTGACTCGTGCCGCAGCCGAGCAGCAGGATGCGGTCGATCTGTGCGAACGCCTGCGGGTCGGTTGCCCCGAAGAGCGTGGCGTCGAACGCGCTGTTGCGGGGGAACGTTTTGGACACAGCCAACGGCTGCTCGAAAATTTCCTTCTGCATGAAATGACGGTACGGCCCGAGCGCCGCCTCGGTGGGCGGGTGGAGCAAAGTGCGCGCCTCGCGCACGACCGGCTGGCCGTCGCGGTTCATGATCCGGGTGCCGCTGTGGGACAGATCGGCGATGTCGCCGTCCTGCAGGAAGATGAACCGGTCGGTTACGTTGGACAGCGCAAGCGGGTCCGACGCAAGAAACGATTCCTTGCCGTTTATCCCGATCACGAGCGGCGAGCCATACCGCGCACCCACCACGCGCTCCGGCTCGGATTTGCAGAAGACTGCGATGGCATAGGCGCCGCGCAGTTCGCTCACGGCGCGACGCACCGCTTCCGCCAGATCGCCCTGGTAGTAACTGTGAATCAGATGAGCGATCACCTCCGTGTCCGTCTGACTCGCGAATTCATAGCCCGCGGCGCTCAGGGTGAGCTTCAGCGCCTCGAAGTTCTCGATGATGCCGTTGTGAACGATCGCGATCTCGTTCTTCGAGAAGATGGGATGCGCGTTCTGGGTCGCCGGCGCGCCGTGCGTCGCCCACCGCGTGTGCGCGATGCCCGTCCAGCCTTCGAGCCCCATCTCGCGGACCTCGAGATCCAGAGAGCGAACGCGCGTCAGACTGCGCACGCGGTGTGGCGCGCCATCCCGCAGCACTGCCACGCCGCAGGAGTCGTAGCCGCGGTATTCCAGCCGCCGCAAGCCTTCGAGCAATACCGGAACGACGTTGCGTTCCGCGATCCCAGCCACGATTCCACACATATTCCCCTCCGATGGTTTAGTCCGTTGCGCGACTCAGCCTTGTTGGAATATCGCGTGGACTTCATAAAGCGTGCTTCGTTGCGCTAAAGCTGTCCGTTGCTTCGCGCATCCTTCTTCTCTATAGGCATCCGAATTAATTCAGACACCGCCCGACAAATGCGGCGACCGACACTCGGCTCAAACCGTTTCCGCAAGCAGCTGGTCCGCGCTATGGCTGATGAGTTGCATCATCGCCGCCTTCGCCCCCTCCGCATCGCCAACCTCGATCGCGCGCACGACCTTGCCGTAGTCGGCGACCCGCGCGTCGTACGCGAGCGCTTGCATGCGGGAGATCGGCTGCATGGCCTTCAGCCCCATCCGGACGATATTGCCCATCTGGCTGAGCAACGTGTCGCCGCTTGCGTCGATGATCGCCACCTGCAACGCGTCTTCGGCGGCCTTGCGCGCGACGGGATCCCCGCTCGCCTGCTGGAGATTCTGATACATGGCGGCGATAGCAATGCGCTGATGCCGGTTCGCCCGGGTGGCCGCGAACGCAGCCGCACGGGGATCGACGAGCTTGCGGAATTCGATCAGCCCGTGCAGATACTCCGGATCGGGCGTGGCGCGAAGCCGCCACTCGGCAACTTCATGATCGACGATGAGCCAGTCTTTCGTCGGCTTAACGCGCGTCCCCGTCTTAGGCCTGACATCGAGAATCCGGCGCGAAATCAGGATGCTGATCGCTTCGCGCATGATTGAGCGGCTCACTCCAAGCTTCTTCGAGAGGATGACCTGCGGAGGAAGCATGTCGCCGTCGTAATCCCCGTTGATGATACCGGTCACCACCTGGTTGACCACTCGCTTGACAAGCGATGTTTCGTATCCGTGGTTCATTTTCTTTTCTCATGGCCCTTTGAGGCGTTACCTGCGAGGTCCGCCTTTTCTCGGATCCTCGCCGTGGTTTTCAAGGCTTTTCCCCGTGCCTTTGTATGTTCATATGGTGCATCGGGTTTCGCTCCCGCAACGTACGTCCTCACACACTGCCTGCGTAAATGAATGGAAATCGCAGCGCCACGTCAGTGGCGCGGCTCCTCGGCTCCGCGCGGCGCGACAACCGGTGCGTGCCCCGTGATCACCAGCCAGCGCGGCGTCCTGGTGCGCACGATCGCCACATAGATGTGAACGTAGATCGTGACGAAGGCGATCGTTGCCCCGGCAAGCGCGATAGGCGTGTCCCAGAAGAACGTAGCCGGCACGATACCGACGAGGCTCAGCACCCACAGATAAACCGAGGTGCATGAATTGCGCAGCGCGCGCCGGCGCAGATTGCCACCGTCGATACCCTTTCGCACGACACGCCGATACACGAGCGTATGCAGATGAAGTCCGTCGGGGGCGCCTGCTGGCCTTCCGCGCACGATCCTGCGGCGATAGATGGAAAAGAGCGTCTCGAAGGTCGGATAGATTGCGACGGCCATTGCGTACCACGCCGACACGTTCGGGTTGCGCACGATCAACAGGACGAGCAGCTCCGCCATGATGAAACCGATGAAATAAGCCCCGCCATCGCCGAGGAAGACGGAAGGCACTGGAAAGTTCCAGAGCACAAAGCCGCCGATCGCTCCGATCATCGTCAGTGCCATGCTCATGACGAGCCAGTCGTTGACGCTGTGGGCGACGTAGCCGATCGAAGCGAAGATCAGCATGGTCACCACCGAGGCGAGTCCGTTGAAGCCATCGATGATATTGACCGCGTTCGTGAGCCCGGCGACGCCGAGCATCGTGAAGCCGATCCCGATCGGCACGATGCGCAGCCACTGATCGACGAGCGGCAAATCCACCCGCGTGAGCGTCGCGTGCACCAGCAAGCAGGCCGCGAGCGCCGAAGCGAGCGCGCACAGCAGCCGCACTCGCGGGCTCACGCGCTTGGTCATGTCCTCGATCACGCCGCCTGCGAACGCCGGCACGGCGCACAACAGGAGCAGCAGTTGGCCCGTCCCGGGGGCGGTCGCCCACAGCGGCTGGATGACCGGAATGACAGTGGCGGCGCATGCAATGCCAATTCCGCCGATTCTTGGCACCGCATAGGCGTGGTTCTTCTGGATGCCGCGCAAGTCGTGGTCCATCGTAAGCGACCCGTGCAACCCCGAACTTCGTACGATAAAAAAGATAACCAGGAATGAGACAACAAAGCCAAACGCAAGATTTAACATCTCGGTCTCCAACATAAACGGAGGAATTTTTATTTTCTTGTCGCTTTAATGCATGTTTAGGACAAGGTTAGTGATGCACACCGTCTCTCACTTTGAATCTTTCCTCTGTGGCATTCCCAACACAACCCGGACACGATCATTTTATGAGCCGACAAATAAGCGTAAATACGACGTGCCACGGCATACGCCGACTCAGGTTATCGACGCATCGGAATATGTCTATGAAATGACGATTGCCCGCTCTTGCGCCCGCTACGGAAAGGAGGCGCGCTTCGCATCGGCGAGCGTTACTTAGGGGCTACTGGACACCCGCTCAGAGAAAGTACTTATAAGTGTCCAGCAGATAGTTCTTGTGAATGTCGTAAGTCAAAATAGCCAGGATAAAAGCGACGGTCCACAGGACCAGCGAGTTCTTGATGCGGATCTCCGGCAGCATGAAGGCCAACAGCAGCGGTCCGTAGTAGACGATGCGCTGGGTCCCGAACGGATAGACGAAGAAGGAAATGATCAGGAACATGAGCAACCCGACATGCATGATCGCGATCTCATGGACGACCATTTCGCGCGCGATGTGCTCGATATGCTTTCGACGCAGCACGATCACGAGCATCGGTACGATCAGATAGAGAGCGAGCGATATCAGGAAGTTCAAGGTGAATTCTTCCTGCTGGGTGTATTCCTCGAGCCGGCGGCCGCCGAACGTGTTGAAAAGCCACGCTGACGCCAGCGACATCGCAAGCGCCGCGCCCATCACGCCCACGATTGCCAGCGCTTTGCTTCGCCTCATGAGAAAGTGCGCGAGAATCAGGAACAAGGCCGGATACGCAAAGGTGGTGTGAACAATGCTGGCGAGAAGCGCGCCTCGAATGGGCTGCTGCCGGCACATCGCGAAGTACATGGCGATCGACAGGGCAAATCCCTGGCGGATCTGGAATAACCCGACCGTCGCGAGGCCGGTGGGGATAAGCGCCCATAAAAGCAGGCCGAGAAGCGGCCGGCGCGTCCGGCTAAGGGCAAGCGCCATGAGCACGTTCAGCACGACAACCGTCACGCGTACCGCGGTGTCCGGTGAGAAGCCCAGTGCATCGATGCCTAGCACCCAAAGCCGCCAGCCGAGTTCATCCGTGATCGTCTTCACGATGAAATACACCACCGACTGGCTACTGGACCAGAGATGAACGATCCAGAGCGGATCGGCATCCCTGAAGTACGCAACGTAATTGTCCTGATCGAGCAACATGCTCCGATCGCCGACGGCGATCTTGCACAGGATGAACGCCGACAATGCCAGGAATCCGAGCATGGACGGACGCAACCACCGGTAGCCGATTGGATGGATCTGGAGCTTCGTGTTGAGTTGTTCTGCCACTTTCATCCCTCTCTTGCCTTTCAGCTTGCCAGCGCTGCGCAAACCGGAGGAGGTGCGTTGATTTTTATGCCGCTCAGACGTGCTCTCGGTAATCGCCGTTCAGCGGACCGCGCTCGGTGATCGGTATTGCTATCGGGCCATTGGATGGCCTTGAAACTAACTTTGCCTTACGCCCTTGCACGCTATCAGGTTTTGGTTGGACATTACGAGCGGAACGGCACATAAGACTTGCATCGATTCCGGAGCGTCAGTCCGTAGACTTGTATAAACAATAAATCGCATCCGGGAATGACCAAGGACAATTGTCCCGGGCTGTGTTCGATGCCGAACGGTATGGCGGCGGCTCGATCACTTAGCCTTCCATTGTCCTTTCGCGATTACGGATATCGACTCCGTTAAAAACACGCGACACGGGTTGACCCGATTGAAATAGCAGCCGTTCTACGTCACCGAATGCCGTACCGTGCAAACAAAATGAAAATTGTCCATATTATTTCGGGACTCGGGGTGGGCGGCGCCGAAACGTTGCTTCTGAACCTGGTTTCGGAGTCGCGCACCGCCGGCGGTACGCACGTCATCATTTCCCTGTCCGCCATGGATAAGATGGCGGACCGTCTGCGCGCAGCGGGTGCGGAAGTCAGGTTTCTGGGAATGCGACCCGGTGTTCCGAATCCGCTGCTCCTGATTCGACTGGCCAGGTGGATCGTCGAAGCCCGCCCCGATGTCGTCCAGACATGGATGTATCACGCGGATATTTTCGGCGGTGTGGCGGTGTTGCTAGCACGGCTGATGTTTCGGCTCAGCAGGCATCGCCACCGGTTCGTGCTCGTCTGGGGCATCCATCGAACCGAAGTGCCCACGGCCAAAGTCGGGCGCGTTCTGAATACGCTTGCACGAATGGGCGCAGCGACCTCCAACCGGTTGCCGGATTCGGTCATTTGCTGTGCCAACGCGTCGTTCAGAACTCACGTCGAGTACGGCTACGAGCGCACGAAGATGCGGGTGATTCATAACGGCTTCGATGTTCGCAAGTTCGTGCCGGACGCCACCGCAAGGACTACGCTGCTGAATTCGCTCGGCCTGCCGCCAGGCTCGATACTGATTGGAATCGTAGGACGCTCCAATCCCGCCAAGGATTACGATAACTTTCTGCGTGCGGCCGCGATGCTTCATCAGCGCGTGCCGGAATGCCATTTCGTGATGGTCGGCAAGGACGTCGATGCCAACAACAAGGCGCTCGCACGCACGATGAGCGAGCTCGGCTTGACCGGCGTCTGTCACTTGCTGGGCGCCCGCAATGACCTGCATCGGATCATGCCGGCGTTCGACATGCTGTGCCTCTCGTCCCGAACAGAAGGCTTGCCCACGGTCGTGGGCGAAGCGATGGCCTGCAGCGTTCCGTGCGTGGTCACGGACGTGGGCGATACCGGCCAATTGGTCGGCGACACTGGTCTGGTTGTTCCGCCGCGCGATCCCGTCAGTTTGTCCGACGCGCTCGAACAGATGGCGACGTTGAGTCTGGAGCAGCGCAAGACACTGGGAAGACTGGCGCGCGAGCGGATTGTCGAATCCTTTTCGATTACGGTGTGCTGGCAGCAGTATCGGGACATGTACGCGACATTGCTACGTGCGAAGGGTGTGACGCGTTGAGCGTCACACCTTTGAACGCGGCTACCGGACGATCGTGGGATTCGTGATGTCGATCTTCGGCCCCGCACGGTCATAGTCGGTGCTAACAAAGGCGTCTCTCCTCGGACGAATCCAAGTGGGCGAATTGCTCGTGATATAGCCGGTGACGACGCTGCCTTTCATCTTCAATCCGGATACACTGAAGGCCGCTTCCCTGCTGTCTTCGTCCTTGTGTCCGCTGATCACGACGCTGACGTTCTTTTCCCGGCTTCCCGGCAGCGCCTCCAGATAGACCAGAATGCCGAACTGGCAGTGCCGTGTCGTCGGATTCACAATCCGGATGTTTTCCACGATGTCCGTGTTTGCGTTCGGCTCGATGTCCAGTCCGGCGGAAGGAAGCGTACCGGCTATGTTTTCCCACACCGGACGATCGAACAGAATATTCTTGCCGCTAATAATCGAAACACCTTGTCGACGACAACCGGAGGCATAGTGATTCATTACCCGGATGTCGCTCGAATAGGGCAGACCATTGCCGAAGCTGTTGGCGATATAGATGCCGTCTCCCCAGCAGTTGGTCGTGCTGGGGGACAGTATCGTCACATCGGTGCTTCCTGCAATGGATATGCCCATGCCCCACTCTCCGCCCTTCACGGCGTTCAGTTCTTTACTGCCGTCGACGCGAGGATTTTCCAGAACCACGTGCCGCACGTCCCAGATACGGATGACCTCATAGTTTTGCGTGTCATGCGGAAGCAGTTTGATCGAGGCGCCGGGCGCGAAACGGACGCGGCTGTTGCTGCGCATGTGCAGTCCTTCCGCGTCGATCCTGCATGGGCCCGTAATCACGAGCGTCTTGCCGACCGAATTGTCGACCGCCTTCTGAAGCGCGGCACGGTCGTTCGTCTTGCCGTCCGCGCTGACGCCGAACGATCGATCGATGACCTCGTCAGTCGCGGCGTGCTGATTGGTCACGACGTCGGCCACCGCAGCGAGAGGACGCGTGATCGCACCCACCATGCTGCTGAGGAGAAAAGCATTTATCGCTCTCCGGCTATTGCGCACCGTGCACCCCATAAAGAGTTCAGCCCCTCAAGCGGCGCATCGCGCGCAACGGGGTAGAGGTTAGAAAACGCATCGCCATCGCGACGCCTGGGACGGAGGTTTTGACACTCGCGGCCTCTTCAAAGGAGATGAACCGCGAGCGGTTCTTCTTCACGAATCCAACGATCCTGTCGATCTCGGGCTCGCTGAGCGTATTGACATGCAGGCAGATGGAATACACGCCAAAACCAAAATGCAGCGGCGTTGCGAACAGTTGCGGCACCGCGGTCAGAGCGCCGAACTTGTACGGATAGACGCCGCTGCCGTCCGTCAGGTACTTGAAGTCCAGATCGGCCAGTGCGCGGAGCGTCGCTTCATCGAACGAGTGGGAAGGCGCCATGAATACCGGCTGCCAAACGCCTTGTTCCTGGAGTATCGTTTTTCCCGCTTGCAGTTTGGCGAACTGCTCCTCGTAAGAGAGACCGGCCAGCTCTGATTTGCTGCCGAGACGCAACAGCCCGGGGTGCTCGGTGACGTACTGGTGGGTGTAGCCGTGCTGCGCGATGCTCCAGCCGCGATCGGCCCAACCACGGACCGTATCCCAGAACGCGTCTCTCGCCGGCTCGACAACGAGCGTCTGATCGAGGCAGTTCGGCACGACGCCGATGAGCAACGGCAGGTCCTGATCCATGGAAAGCTCATCGAAGGGATCGAATCGTGACCAGGCCATTTCCGGGGTGACGTCATCGAAGCGCAATATGAATTTCGGAACGACCATGGCCACTCAATCTCCTTCAGGATATTTCGCTGAATCTGTCAAATCTGCCGCTCGCGCTGACTCGCCACGACCACTTCGCGAGGCACGGGGTCCAGCAATTCGCTATACACCCGCAGCGTCTTGCTGATCACGATCGATTCGTCGAATTCACTCAGCGCCTTAGCCTGGGCCGCAAGGCCGAGTTTCCGGCAAAGCTTCCGATCGTCGTCGAGCAGGCGAATCGCATCGGCCAACGCCGCGGCGTCGCGCACCGGAATGAGCAAGCCGTCTTCTCCCGTGCCACTGACGACTTCACGGCAGCCCGGGACATCGGTGGTGATCAGCGGCAACGCGCACGCGGCCGCCTCGATCAGCGTCTTGGGCAAGCCTTCGCGGTAACTCGGCAGCACCACGACGTCCACTTCGGACAGCAGCTTCGGCATATCGCTGACATGTCCCAACCATGTGAGAAGGCCGTCGTTAGCCCAGCCTTGGACGAGCTCGCGGGGGACCGAGGCGGGATTGCCATCGTCCGGGGAGCCGGCAAGAAGAAACCGCACCGAGCGGTTTTCATCTCTCAGTGCCCGGGCCGCCTCGACATACTCGGCAATCCCTTTGTCCCACAACAGGCGAGCAGCCAGCACGACCCGCAATGGAGCCTGTGTGTTCTCATCGGTCTCTTGCCGGGCGGAGAACCGCGAACAGTTCACTCCGGACCCCTTGATGAGCTGTATCGACCGATCGTCGACAATTCTCGCCCGCTTGAAAATCGCGACATCGTCGGGATTCTGCAGAATCAGCGCATTGCGTCGGCCATTCAGAGCGGACCGCATTAGTTGGCGCACGATAGGCCGCAGCACGCGGGCTTTCAAATCCCGGCTCGTGAAGACGTAGCCCATGCCCGCTACAGCGTTGATTCGCGCGGGCACGCCGGCAAGCTTGCTCGCCAGCGAGCCGTACACCGCGCTCTTGATCGTGAATCCGTGGACGAGGTCGGGCTTTTCGCGGCGGAGAAACCGGACGAGCCATGCGAGCACACCGAGTTCGCGCAACGGATTGAGGCTGCGACGATTCATCGGCACGGCGTGCCAGCTAAATCCGAGTGCCTGCAGCTTCGGTCCGAATTCTCCCGGCGGCGACAGCAAGACCACTTCATATCCGTCTTGCCGCAGTCTCTGCGCCAGCGAGAGCCGGAAGTTGTAGAGATACCAGTCGGTATTGGCAAAGAGAACTACTTTACGTCCGTTCATGTCCGCTCCTGAATCTCTGAGCTGTATGTAAACACGGCAGGTCACGACCGCAACCATGCCGTTGGGTTTTTTCAATGCGTGGATTCAACAGCCTTTGCACGCGCCCCAACCCGTTCGAACAACTGGTCCCAGATATGCAATACCGCCTTCAACGAATAGCGTTCCCGTACCGACATGGCGGCCTTCCTGCCCAGTTCGGCGCGCAGCGGGTCGTCCGAAATCAGCCGGCGTAACGCGGCAGCCATGGAATTCGCGTCGCCTGGCGGGATGAGCAGGCCGTCCTCGCCGTTGCGCGTCAACTGCCGTGGTCCGCTAGGACAGTCGAACGACACCACCGGCAGTCCGATCGCCATGCCTTCCATCAGCGCCATGGGCAAACCTTCGTGACTCGACGACATCGCAAAGACCTGTCCCTTGGCCAGTTCGCTCCACGGGGTCAGCGTCCGTCCTGGCAGAAAAATCCGCTCTCCCATGCGCAGTTGCCCGATCTGAGCCTCTAGCGCCGCGCGCTCCGGTCCTTCTCCCCAAATCCACAAGTCCCAATCAGGGCACTCGTCCGCCAGCAGTGAAAAGGCGCGGATCAGCAAATCGAATTGCTTTGTCCTGTTCAGCCGTCCCAGCGAAATGACGCGCTTGCGTGCCGTGGCCGGTTGCCGTTGCTGGAGGAACAGTCCATCGGGCAGGGGATTGGGCATCACCGCGATATCCTTCATTCCCGGCACGACCTTTCTGAACGGCGCGACCACGTCGTCGGTCAGCAGGGTCAGGAGATTGGCCTTCGGATAGATGAACCGGCACAGCAGTCGCCACAACAACGAACGGCGATCGGCAAGCGGATTCGTGTGCTCGCTCACGATGATGGGAATGCCGAGCCCTCGCGATGCGAGAATCGTCGCGACATTCACATTCGTCAGAAACGACACGATCACATCCGCCCTGCTCTCGCGCATGAGCGCACGCAACGCACGCATGCGCTCGATAAAGGCGAGCGGTCCCCGGCCTCGCCGCGTCACCAGGTCAGCCAGGTAAACGAACTTCACGCCGGCTGAAACGGGGTAATTGCAGGCGCTCCGCCCGGAATACGTGGCGACGAGCGTGACCGAGTCGCCGCGCTCGACCCAGGCATTGACAAGCGTCGCGGCGACACTTTCGGCACCGCCATCCTGCATCGCGCTAATGAACAAGACGATATTCATGAACGGTCCGGATTCGGTCCACGTGGTTGATGGAATGCAGCGCGCCCGGTACTCACTCCGTCACCCGCACGGAAGGACGATCGACGAGTCCTGAAGGTTTCGCGCCGGTTTGCGTGAACACGTCACGCCACATCGAAAAAACCCTGGCCACCGAGAACCGGTCGACGACAGCACGCGCGCGCGATGCCATGAGTGCCCGGGTCTCGTCATCCTTCATCAAGGTCGACAAGGCATTGGCGAGTGCTTGCGGGTCGCCAACCTGGCGAACCAGCAGGCCGTCATGGCCGTGGGTGATGATGTCGCCAGGACCCGCGTCGCAGTCGAAGCTCACCACCGCACAGCCGCTGGCCATCGCCTCGACGATCGTCATCGAGAAGCCTTCGAAGCGCGAGCTCAGAACGTAGAGATCCGCACGCTCGTACCAGTCAGGCATATTGCCGACCTGGCCCGGCAGGAGCACGCGATCACCCAATCCCGCCGCCGCTACTTGTGCAACGAGCGCGCGCCGGTCATCGCCATCGCCGAGAATGACGAGATCCCACGCGGGAAAATCGCTCGCGATCCGGGCGAAGGAATCGATCAGGATATCGAAGCCCTTCTGCTCGGCCATCCGTCCCGCCGCGAGCAATACGCGACGCTCCGCGCCTACGACCGTTTGCGGCGATACGAGAGGTTCCACGACAGGAATCGGCAGCGAGATCGAATTCGGAATAACGGTGACGCTTTTGCAATGGCAGTGTTCCTGCAGCCATACCTTGCTTTTCTCCGTCAACGCGACCACCTTGTCCGCGAACGGGTAAGTCCAGCGGCGCAGGCATTCCCAGAACTTGCCTTCGAACAGCATCGGCGGATGAATGTGCTCGGTCGCGATGACCTTGCATGGCAAGCCGAGGCCGGCCAGGATGGCCAGAATCGAGGGCCTTGTCTCGATACCGAGGACCACGTCCGGGCGCACCTGTTTGAGCACGCGCCGCAATGCCAGCATCCGGCGCGCATTTGCGAATACCGCGCCCGCCAGGCCGCTAGTGGCGCCCGCGAGATCGAGCGTCATGCGCTCGACCGAATCGTGTAGTGAATAAAAGTCGCTCGCCGTGGAAGTCAGCGTCACGACGCAGACTTCCTGACCTTGTGCCGCCCATTCGCTCGACAGATTCATTGCCACACGTTCCGCACCGCCGTAATGCAGTGAATGGATGAACAGCAGAATCTTCATAACGGACCTGCCTTATTCTTTAATGACCGGTTCGACAGCGTGAGAGACAGATAGCATACGAACGAACTGGCGCCCATGACGCCGGTTGCAAGAACGACCCCCGTGATGCCAAACCATCGAATCAGGAAGAAATTTGCAACTGCCTTTACAGCAAAGTTCACGACCGCGATGCCTGCCATGGCTTTAAAGCGACCTTGGCTCGCGAAAAGCTGAACCAGCACCAGTACCGAGAAATAGAAAGGAATCTGAATCAATCCCCAGCGAAACAGGCTGGACACCGCCACCGTATCGGCCGCGCTAAAGGCGCCGCGCTGAAATAGCAGCTTCACGACCATCGGCGCGAGAAGCCACGCCACCACCACCACCACGCCGCTGATCGCCAGCATGAACAGCGACCACTTTAGCGCGATGCTTCGGGCACGAACGTTATCTCCTGCACTCAACAGCTCCGATAAAACCGGCAAGGTCGCCCTGCTGATCGCCACCGCGCCCATGCTGACGATCAGGCCGAGCACGCGGCTTGCATAGCCGAGCGTCGCGATGTTGCCGTCGCCGAGACCGGCCACGAAATACTGATCCAGCGGCGTGGCCAGACTCATGATGAACTGGCCGATCATGAACACACCGACCGCGCGGTACATGTGGGGCCACTGCGGCGAGCTGAGAGAGAAGCTGAGTCGCGCGCGGATCTGGTCGGCACGCCCGGAGAGCACGCTCAATAGCACCGCCTGGAGGACGAAGCCGAGCGTGCTGCCCCAGATCAACGGCGCGGGGGAGCTTGCATCGTGCCAGGCCAGCACGAAGCCCAGCAACACAACCGCGGGCACGCACTCCAGCAGCGTGTTGACGTGCTTTTCGCGTGCCTGGAGGCGTGCGGCATAGACGCAGATCGTCAGCATGACGATGCCGACCGGCGCCATGCCGAGCATCATCCGGCGCGACATCACGCGGGTTTGGTCCGACAGGTTGCGCGCCATCAGGTCGAGCGCATACGGCCAGGAGAAATAGAGAATGACCGCGAACGCCACGCCGACGACAATCGCCATCACGTCGAGTTCGCCGAGAAACTTCGCTTGCTCCTGTTTTGGCCTCGCGCGCAGTTCGACCAGCGCCGGCACCAGCACGACGCTCAGGACAGCGACAAGCGTTGCCGGCAGCCAGGTGATCAGCGTGAGCGTGAGCTGATAGGCATCGACGACATTGCTGATGCCATAGCGATACGCGATCGCCATTTCCTTGAGCGCGCCCGCCGACTTGCCGATAAGCGCGAACATGGAAACCCAGACCGCACTGCGTGCGATCCGGCTATGGTCAGGATGAATCTGCGCAAGACGGTTTCGCCAACCTGCGATGTGAGACATTGACGTTACCGCCTTAAAAGAATCGACGCGTTGCGCATGAATCTGTCATGCCGAAGTGCGCCCGTGAGACTGGGCGCCTGAAGGCATTACCTTTGCGATACGAATTCGATGTACCAGGGCATCGCTCTGGACAAGCCTTCGACGAAGGGAATCCTGTTCTCATAGCCCAGCAGCCGTTCCGCCTTGTCGACATTGGCCTGCGAATGTCTGACATCGCCGGCGCGAAACGGCCCGAACACCGGGCGCTTGTCGCAGCGCACGCCGTTGTCGGTGAGCACGGCCCGCAAGCCGTCGTAGAGCTGGATCAAGGTTGTGCGATCGCCGACGGCGACGTTGTACACCTCGTTCCTTGCCGCCTCATCCGCCATCGCCGCCAGGATGTTCGCCTGCACCACGTTGTCGACAAAACAGAAGTCCCGGCTGGTTTCGCCGTCGCCATTGATCAGGACGTCGTCGCCGGCAATGAGCGCGGCCGTCCATTTGGGAATGACCGCGGCATACGCGCCGTCCGGATCCTGGCGCTGGCCGAATGCATTGAAGTAGCGCAGGCCGATCGTCTTGAAGCCGTAGGCACGAGCAAACACCGATGCGTACAGTTCATTGGCGTACTTGGTGACGGCATACGGTGAAAGCGGCTGCCCGATCTGGTCTTCGACTTTCGGCAAGCCGGGATGGTCGCCATACGTCGAGCTCGACGCGGCATACGTGAAGCTCGACACTTGCGCATCGCGCGCGGCCACGAGCATATTGAGGAAGCCGCTGATGTTCACTTCGTGGGTCGCGATCGGGTCGACCACCGACCGCGGCACCGAACCCAGCGCCGCCTCATGCAGCACGTGATCGACGCCATGAACGGCGCTCACGCAATCTTCCAGACGCCGGATATCGCCTTCGATGAATCTGAAGCGCTTCCATTGTTCCGGCGAAACGACGGAGCGTACTTCGTCGAGGTTGCGCTGATAGCCGGTGGAAAAGTTGTCGAGTCCGACCACGGTCTGATCGAGCTTGAGCAGCGCCTCCAGCAGATTCGAACCGATGAAACCGGCCACCCCGGTAATCAGCCACTGCTGCGGGTGCCCGGCGAGTTGTTGCCGTATTGTGTCGTAGCGATCGGGCATCGTGCCTCCGGATCAGATGAGAAAGCCATCACGTCGTGATGGCGTAGCGTGCGATATGCGTGGCATTTGCTAGAGACGCAGATCGCTGGCCTCTCGAGGCAGCAGGTATTTCAGGTCGTACAGCACATGCTCGGGCTTCCCGAAGACGCGAATGGCTTCCGCGCCCAGTTCCAGAAACCGGCGGTGCGCGACGGCCACAATCGTCGCGTCGTAAACACCTTTGGCGGGATGCTCGATGGGGTCCAGGTTGTGTTCGCGCCGGGCGTCCTCTTTCGAGACCCATGGATCGTAGACATCGACTTCGACGCCGTACTCCCGCAACTCGGCAACGATGTCGACGACCCGGGTGTTGCGCAGGTCGGGACAATTCTCTTTGAATGTGAGCCCCATGATCAGCACGCGGGCACCGGAGACGCCGATCTGCCGCTTGGTCAACGCCTTCACGAGTTGCGACGCGACATAACCGCCCATGCTGTCGTTCAGGCGCCGGCCGGCGAGGATGATCTCCGGGTGATAGCCAATGGCCTGCGCCTTGTGCGTCAGATAATACGGATCGACGCCGATGCAATGCCCGCCCACCAGACCCGGTCTGAAGGGCAGAAAGTTCCATTTGGTTCCGGCTGCCTGCAAGACCGACTCCGTATCGATTCCCATCTTGTTGAAGATGATCGACAGTTCGTTGATCAGCGCGATGTTGACGTCGCGCTGCGTGTTCTCAATGACCTTGGCCGCCTCGGCGACGCGAATGCTGCTCGCCTTGTGCGTGCCCGCGACGATGATCTCGCGGTACAGCTGATCGACGAGTTCAGCGATCTCCGGCGTCGATCCCGAGGTGACTTTCCGGATATCCGTCACGCGGTGCGCCTTGTCGCCGGGATTGATCCGCTCCGGACTGTAGCCGACAAAGAAATCCACGTTGAATTTCAGCCCCGAGGTCCGCTCGAGAACCGGCACGCATTCCTCTTCCGTCGCCCCCGGATAGACGGTCGATTCATAGATGACCACGTCGTTCTTTTTCAGCACTCTGCCGATGGTTTCGCTGGCGCCGATCAAGGGCCTGAGATCGGGACGCTTGTAGTCATCGATCGGCGTCGGAACGGTTGCGATGTACACGTTGCAGGCTTTCAGCTCTTCCGCGTCCGACGTGAACGTCATGCCCGTGGCGGCGGCCAGTTCTTCATTGCAGACTTCGAGCGTGACGTCCCGTCCTTCACGCAACGCCGAGATGCGGGTGCCGTTGATGTCGAAACCCACTACCGGGCGATGCTTGCTGAACTCCACCGCAAGCGGCAATCCAACATAGCCCAGACCGATCACGGCGAGTTTCAGCTCGTTTAACGAATGCATGATTGTTGCTCCCCTTTATTATGGATTCGCGTCTTTGTCAAAACCCCGGGCAAGATTCAGCAGGACTGAACCTTTGCCCGGGGCCACGCGCGCTATTTCGTGACCGAATCGGAGTAGTAAGCGTCGTATGCGTAGCCGCCGTACCGGCGCGACTGAGCGTAATTGCCGCGGCTCACCTTGAATCCGTTCAGCAGAATGCCTTCGACTTTCGAACCCGTTTGCGCCAGACGCTTGACCGATTCCGAGATCTCCCCAGCGCGCGTATCGGCGAAACGCGCGACCATGAAGATCGAATCGGCGACGGGCGCCATGGTCACCGTATCCGACACCGCAAGGATGGCGGGCGCGTCCAGCAACACAATGTCGTACTGCTCCGAAGCGGCGCGAATGGTTGCCCTGAAATTGCTGCTCAACAACAGTTCGGCCGGGTCGTGCGGGTACTCCCCGCACTGCAGGACGTCGAGATTCGGCAGCACGTCCTTGTGCACCGTGTCTTCGAGCGAACGGGCACCCGTGATCAGATCGGCCAGCCCTGCACCGCGTTGCAAGCCGAAGTACTGGTTCAGATGGCCGCGGCGCAAATCGCCGTCCACCAGCAGCACGCGCTTCCCGCCTGAGGCGAGCAAGGTGCCGAGATTGGCTGACAGAAACGACTTGCCGATTCCCGGCAGCGGCCCCGCGAGCATCACGACGTTGTTGCGTTCGCCGTTCAGCGCGAATTGCAGCGATGCGCGCATCGTGCGCAGCGCTTCTACAGCCGGGTCCATCGGGTAGCGGAAAGCCAGAGCCAGTTTCTCCGGGCCGCGGATGGCCATTTTCTGCGTCAGTTGCATCTGCTGGTCGCTAACCGGGATCGTCGCGTACACGGTCAGGCCGGTGCGCGATTCCAGCTCTTCCGGATCGGCCTCGCCCTTGAACAGATAATCACGCAGGAAAGCCAGCCCGACAGCGACGAACAGCCCCAGCACCGCTGCGATGAGCAGCACGAGCGATTTCGCGGGCTTGACCGGCCGCTCGGGGACGTCCGCGGTATCCAGCAACTGCACGGAAGCGGACTGACCGGCCTTGACCAGCCGCAGGGTGTCGATGTTGCTACGCAACGCCGCATACATGTCGGAGCTCATGCGCATGTCCCGCATCAGGCGCAGCGCACCTTGCTCCGCCGTCGGCATGGCCTTGACGCGGCTCGCGAGACTCTCGACGTACTTGTTGGTGCTGGCGATCTGCTGGTCGATGGCCACCACGCTCGGGTGCTCGGCGGTCAAGTGAGCGGTCAGGTCCTGGCGTTGACGCTTGAGGTCATAGAGGCGCGAGTCCGCTTCAGTGGCCTGTCTCAGGATGAGCCGGCTTTCCTCGTCCGCATCCAGAAGGCCGTGACTGTTGCGATAGGTGTTATAGGCTTCTTCGGCCTGCTCCATCTGGCGCTTCGCTCCCGGCAGCTGCTGCTCGAGGTAGTTCAGCGACTTCTCGGCGTTGGCACCCTTCTGATTCACGTTCTGGCGCACATACACCGCGCCGATATCGTTGAGGATGTTGGTCACGAGAACCGGGTCGCGGCCTTCCAGCATGACGCCCAGCACATTCGACTTGTTGCCTTGCTCGTCGATCTGGAGGCCCTTTTGCAGCTGTTCGAGGGCCTGCTGACGCGAGTGGCGCGTGAGCTTGAACTCCGCCCCGCTCTCGCCGTCGATCTTGCTCACGAGCAGATTGACCGGCCCGTGGCTGGTTTCGAATTGCTCGTCGACGCCGACGCGTCCGGTGACCGGCTGTTCCAGTCCCGGCCCGCGCAACTGGTACTGGCCGCCGGGCAATGCGGTGACGGTGTACGCGTTGCCTTCCTGCTTTCTCGGCACTTCGAACGTCGCCACGCTGATCGATTCGTCACCCCAGACGAAGCCGCCCCAGCCGAAGAGTCCGGGCGTCATCCGCGAGTCGGTGTGACGCGCGATCAGCCCGCCGAGCAGCGGAAAGCGCTTCGGCTCGGCTTCGATGTAGAGCTTGAGGTAATCCACCGTCTGCATGGCGATGGCTTTCGACCTCAGGATCTGCATTTCGCTTTCGGCCGAGGACTTCTCCTGGAACAACGACGACGCATTGCGCACCAGATCCTTCGAATCCGGCAGCGCGGTCGGTGAATTGTCCTCGACCCTGATCGAAATACTTGCTCGATAGATGGGCGTCGCACAAAACGCGTACAGCGCGCCCACCAGAATGAATGCCATTGTTATAGCGGCAATCATTTTGCGGTGATTAATCAACGTATCGATGATCGATCCAGGATCGAATTCGTCGTTACGTTCGGATAATCCCTCTGACGCTTGATATTTGAGTTTCATGGGCACGTCTCGTCACGTGGTTTTATTTGACCGCTCAGGCAAGCGGATTCGAACGAGGGAAATGTGCGATTAACGGTATTGGTCCTTTCCCTGACGCAACAGTACGGCACAGGCTGCACCAAGTATGCGCGGTAGTGCACATAAATTATCCCGGGCTTTATTCGCTATAAGCGGCTTGGCAAGCGCGTCGGGAAACGGGAAACGGATTTTTTAGAATAAGGGAAAACCACAAAATGTCCGACCAGACAGATTCGTGTTTTCACGCAAAGCAGAGGGGGATCGCCACGCGACGGTGGCATCATGGCATGCTGGGCGAATGCCAGCATGCCATGTTAGATGCGACTTGACCGCGGATTCAAACCGGTTCACTGGCCTGGCGCCAACCGGCCGGCATCGGATGGCGCTATTCGAGTCCGAGCAGCGCGAGATAGCGCGTCATGTCGCCCTCGGTGCGGACGATTTCGCGCATCAGATCCGCCAGTGGCATTTGCCCCCACGCCACGGCCCGCTTGAGCAGATACGGCGTGGGACTATGCGGCTCGTTTTCTTCGAGGTAGCGCGCGACGATTTCGATCAGCCGGTACGCTTGCGCGCGGCTCTCGATATGCCCCGGCAATGCCGCAACCGCCGCCAGGGTTTTCTCCGCCATCTCACGCTGCGAGTCGGCAGCGAGCGCCTCAAGTTCCATTGCATCCTCCCGATGTTGCACCGCCGACGCAAATCCGCCTGTGTTCGGCTGTCCTCCTGCCGGCGGATAGCCGAACGCATCCTGCATGTTGCCAGCCTGCGTGTGCGGCAACGCGTGGTCGCCGAGCAGGCTGGTCGCCGCGCGCGCGAGACGCGCCAGCACGTCGCTCACACGCGACAGATTCGGGCCGTCGTCGTGCAACCGTTCGTCGATCAGTGCGGAGAGCGAGCGCCAGGCGTCGAGCGCGCCGGCGATCTGCCGATGCAGCGACATGAGGTTCGCAAGGTTGCGCCCTTTGGCCAGATGCTGCGCGAGCAGTTCGCGCGTCAAGGCGCCGGGACCCGCTTCGTCTTCGGCAAGCTGCAGAACCCGCTGCCAGTCGTCGAGATTGACCGTGGACGGTTCGCGTCCTTCGATCGCCATCAACGGCACGTGCAGTGACAGCAGCAAGGAAAACGTGTCGTTCATCCAGACGAATGACGCGATGCGCGCGTCCGCGTCGCCCTCTTCGATTCGCGGCCACGCGTGATCCCAATAGCGTTCGACGAGCGCGGCAAGCAGATGCGTCCCGGCAACGAATCCTTCGATCCGGTGCAGATGCGTCCACGCTTCGCAAAGCCATGCGGCAAGCTGAAAATCCTTGCTGCAGCTGCCGAGCGCACCACTGCACATTGCCGCGACCGCTTTCCAGTCGGCCTTGATCAGCGGGCGCTCCCATTCGCCCATCGGCAGTGTCGCGTCGTCATGATGCCGGGCGTCGCGAATCTGCTGATAGAGCGCGTCGTAACGCAACGAAACGCCGCCGCCATCATCATTGCCGCCCGCGACCGGCGCGAGCAGCGCTTCGAAATCGACGTCGAACGCCGGGGCAAAGTCTATCGGTTCAACCAGTTTCATAACGCGGTCCAGTCCGGCGCGCGCGCCGGGAAATTGGCAGGCCACGGCAAGGGTGTTTTCTTGCCGGCGGGCGTCAGCGTGAGGCGCAGGAACACGCTGCCGCGTGCCTGCTTCGGCAACAGGACGAGATCGGCCGCACTCGCCGTCCCCAGCGGAAAATCGAAGCCGAGCAATTGCGCCGCGCTGTCGCCTCGCAGGCTCGCATCCGGCACGCGCTGCCGGGCGATGAACGACAGCAACGCCCAAGGGTCTGCGAATTGCCAGGTGAGCGTGCGTCCGTCGGTGGACAGCGCGCGCTGCTGCGGGTCGCTGACGGCCGTGAGCGGCGAGTCTTTGGCGAAGCGCAGCACCAGTGACACCGGCGTGCCGTAATCCCAATGCAGCGCATGCGGCGCATCGTGCAACGACACGCTTTGCGAGCCGATCGACAAGGTCCAGTCGATCACCTGGTTCGCGGCCACTTCAGCGCCGCGATTGGCGCGGAAATCGACGTTGACGTCGTAGCCGGTCGGCGCACCGTCGTCAGCCGGATAGAGCGGCGCGAGCAGCGTTCTGACCTGATCGAAATTGTCGATGAACTGGCGCACCGAGGCGTTCGTCAACGAGGTCTGCACGCCGCCGCCCGAGCGCGCCGCGCGGAACGTATCCGACACGCCCGCGTAACGCCGGAGCATCTGACCGACTTCGCCGAAATCCGCCGAGCCGGCGTCGCCCCGGTTGGCCACGCGCATCAAGCTCGCCCCGTTGAAGGGTGGCCGCCCCGCTACGCTCTGATTGAAGACCGTCGCGAAGCTGTCCCACTGCTCACGCAACTCGTACACAAAGCTCTGGCTGCAGCGCGACAGCAGGCGGTCATAAAGACGCTCATGCAGCGCCGCGAAGTAGTCGTCGGCGCCGTTCGCGGCAGGCCGGCCCGCAAACTTCGACATGCAGCTGCCCGCGCCGGGCTCACCCGCGGCGGTCGCGACGAACTGCTCCAGCCGCAGCAAACTGCTGTTCGGATTTTTCAGCCGATAGCGTTCGAGATCGCGCACGATCGACTGCCAGCGCTGCGCGAGCGGCGACGCGGCATCAGTCGTGTCGAGCGCGGCCAGATAGACGGACGCCTGCTTGCCGAGCGTCAGCGCACGGCTCGATTGCTGGTCGAGATACACCGCGAGCGCGCCGGCATCGGCGACGCCGAACGCGGTCAGCACCGGCGAGCGCCCATTGCGCGGGCCGTCGTAGGCGACGCTTTGGCGGGTCGCATACAACTCGGACTGCGTCAGCGCATCGTCGACGACTTTCAGGTGTGCCATCGCATCGCGCGACATGAGGTTATCCAGATCCTCGACCTGCGCCGTGGCGTTCATCTCCGTCAACAGTGCTTCGATCCTGACGAGGCGCGCGCGCGACGCGTCGAACGCCGCGCTGTCCGTGTCGCCTTGAGCCGGCTTGGTGGTCGCGGCGGCCGCGGTCTGATCGAGTATCAACTGCGCGAACTGCACGTCGAGCGCCTGTTCGATAGAGGGCAAGATTGCCGGCGGCATCGACGCGAGACCATCGGTCAGGAAGCGCTTGCGCACGTCGCCGAGCGTCAGCGCCTGGTCGAGCTGCGCGCGGTCCCACACGATCGTCGAGCCATCGCTGAGTTCAGGGAACGCACGGTCACGCGGCGCCGTCATGAACGGCTGGGCGAGCAGCGTCGACAGACCGTCGCGCAGCGCGAGCCGTGTCGGCGAGACCGCGTAGCGCGCGTCCTTGTCAAGCCAGACGAGGCCGCCGTCGGATCCGTCGAAACGTACCGCGAATTCACTGCGGAATGCATGGAACGCCGTGTCGTCACGCTCACGCACACGCGCCGCGAGCTCAGGCCCGAGCAGGCGATTCTGCGCGGCATGTGCCAACGTGCGTTCATAGACCGACCCCGGCGAGAACTGCGGCTGTCGCAACCAGTTCCCCTTGCCCGACGCGAGCAGATCCCGCTGCGTGTCGATACCGGCGACGACCGCGCGATAGTTATTGGTGAGTTGCGTGAAATCCGCCGCGCCCGCGGTGCCGACCGACAGGCTGTTCAGATGCTCGGTGATCGAACGTTCGGCAGCCAGCAACGCGTTGTCGGTGAAGAGCCCGCTATCGACCTGTTGCGCGCCCTTGTCGAAGGAGCAGCGCAGCGCCTGCTGGATGACCGGCAGATTGATGCCGTCGGCGGCGTTGGTTGGATCGGCGCCGCGCCGGGCCGGATCGCGATAGAAGTAAGGCAAGGTACCGGCGACGCTGCCCTGCAATTCGGCGCCAAGCGCGTAACGCACCACCAGCCGCAACGCTTCGGCATTGTCCGCCGACGGTGTCTGCAGGCGCTGCAACGCCTGCAAGGCGGCGTCGAGCTGATCGGCCGAGCCGACGTACTGCTGGAGCGCGCGCATCTGCGGCAAGTCGTCGACAGCCAGGCTCGGGGCGCCGTGCACGTCGCTGCGCGCCGCCGCTGGTGCCGCGCAGTCGTCGCCGATAATCAACTGGCCGGTGCTCGGGTCGCGGCTTTCGCCGGTCAACTGGCCCACGCGCGAATACATCTCACGCTCCAGCGCCGTCACCGCGATTTCGCCGAATTCCCGTTCGAAGCGTTCCTTCACGCGTGCGTTCAGATCGTCGACCGGACTCCATGAACCCGGCATGAAAACCGTCCACGTGCTGTCGGTTTTCAGATGCTGGTTCAGTGCGATCAGCGCAAGTGCCTTGCGGCGATACCAGTCCGCCGGCAGGTCCTGGGCCTGCTGCGCGGCTGCGGCGCGGTCGTGCGCGTCGCGCTGGAGCGAACTGAGCGCGGCGACCAGTTCGCCGTTGCGATGGCTCAGTTGAAACGTCGCGACGGCGAGGCCGACGCCCCAGGTGCCCAGCAGCGCGATGCCGCCCCAGCGCAACGCGCGGTTCAGTACCGGACGCGCGAGATATTGCGAGCGCGACGGACGCGTCAGGCCATACTCCAGGAAGATCTTCTTCTCGAACAGGTCGCGCAGAAACGCGGGCTGCAGCATCAACTCGTTGAGCGGGCCACCCGGTTCGCGACGGCCCACGGGCGAATCGCCGCGAACTGGCTGCAACGCGCCGCCCGCGTCGTAGGCCATCACGCCGCCCGCCGCCGCTTCATCGAACGCAGGCGATGGGAGCGCATCGCGCCTCAGCGCCGATTCGTCGCCCTGCGCCATGCTCCATTGCGCAAACTCGCTGCTGTCGCCGGTCAGGTAGATGCCGCGGAAGAAAAACGGCTCGTGGTACGCGCTCGCGCGCAGCAGTTCATCGACGTAGCGCTGCAATTGCGCGCTCATCGCCTCGATCCGCGACGGCAAGAGCAGGAACTGGCGCGCATCCATCTGCCCGGCGTCGAGCGCGAACAGTTCGGCGCTCGCATCCGAGACCGAGCGCATGATGCTGTGCATCGCCGTGTCGACCCAATCCGACGAATACGTGGTGGACAGGTCATACGGCGACGACCAGCCGAGCATGCTCGCACGCAACGTCTCCGGCAGCGCGCGGGCAAACGGAGCGAAGCCGGTCAGCGATTCACAGCCCGTGACCACGACGTACACCGCGAAGCGCATCGCGAAGCGGTTCTGCGCGAGCCACAGGCGCCGATGCGCGAGTTTGGCATGACGCACCAGTTCGAGTTGCGCATCAGTGTCGTCGGCAAGCAGCGTCGCAGCCGGCACGGTGATGACGACCGAGTCGAACGGACGCTGCTGCCGGTAATTGCGGCACAGGCCGAGAAACTCGTCCCACGGCTTCTCGTCGCCGTCGTCATCGGGAGAACCCAGATACGCCGCCTTGATATCGACGACAATGCCGCGATCGAAGAAATGCCACGAGATGCCCTGGGTGGCGGCGGGACTCGCCGACTCCGCGCTCAACACGCTCGCCACGCCGGATTGCGCGATCGGCAGCGGGCGTGGATCGTCGCCTTCATTGAGGATCATGATCCACGGAATGTTGTAGCGCTCGGCGCGCGACGCGATATTCCCTTCGATCAGTTCGACCGCCTGGCGAAACGCGCTGCGCAGCGAATCCGAGCGCAGGCGGACGATCTTGCGATCCGGCGCCGGCTTGCTGTTCGCACCATGCAACGCGAAGTACAGCACGGCGCCGAGCACGACGCACACCACGAGCGTCAGCACGGCAATGGACAACAGGAACAGATTGCTGGTCAGCATGCTCGCGCTCCCCTGCATCGCGCGCGGCACGGCGCCGCAACTTTTATCAGCTTGCGTGAATTCACGGCTGCACTCCCGTCACCGGATCGGCATACAACGCCTGGCGCACCGGCCATGATTGCCATAGCCACAGCACCTCGGAAATGGCCAGCAACGATACCAATGCCAGCAGAAAAATGACTGTCCAGCGACTGACGGTCGGCAGCTTGCGCGGCGCGACGTGCGACAGCGTGTTCGCGTAGGCCGGCTCGGCCAGCACACGATCGCGGCCGCCGAGATCCGCGCGGCGCTGATAGACGAACTCATACAGTTCCTCGCGGTAGCCACGCAGCCGTGCTGCCGCGTCGGCATCGCGAAAGCGGCCCTGAAAACCCATGGCCAGCGCGAACAGGTAAAGCCGCGCGATGTGGCGGCGCGACGGTTCGCGGTCCGACAGCAATTGCTCGATGCGGCGAAACACCAGATCACCCGCGACGTTGGTGCGAAACAGCGTCGATTCGAGCAGATACGCGGTCCAGTGCTCGCGGCCAGTCCAAGGCGTATTGAGCAGGATTTCGTCGGCGAGCACGGCTTTCAGGTAGCGCGCATCGGCGACGTTTTCCATTTCGAAGCGTGAGCTGTCGCGCCGCGACTGCAGCGTCTGCACTTCGAGCAGATTCAGAAGATGACGGCTCAGGCCTTGTGCGGCGACATCCGGATCCGTGCCGGGCACCTCGGAAAAACGCGCCTGCGCCTTGACGAGCTCGTCGAGAAAGACCCGGAACTGTTCGGTTACGAGGTCGTCTTCTTCGGGTTCAAGTGGTCGATTGCGTGCCATGCTCAGCCTACCTTCATCGTTGCATTCATCTTCACTGTCTCATCGCATGCGGGGCATCAGCCCTTCACGAACAGCAGCATTTCCTGCGGCCGTTGCGCGCTCGCGCCTTCGTTCGGATTACCGATCACCAGCGGTTCGCTGGCATGCACGAGCGCCGGTTCCGCGTCGATCTCGAACAGCAGATAGCCGGAGCCGGAGCGAATCCCGAGTTCTTCCGCATAGTCGACGCCGCGCCGCGTCGCGCCGAGTACGCGGCGCGCCCGCAGCGACGCATACACGGACTGCGAGCCGATCACCGCGCCGTCCATCCACGAGAGCAAATCGCGTTCGGACTGGCCGCGCAGACCGACGACGAGACGCTCGCCGACCCAGTCCGGCTGCAAGGCGATTTCGAAGGCGCCGTGACGGAAATCGAACTTGTGTTCGCGGTAGTCCTCGCTGACTTCCGACACCGAATCGCGCAGCGAACGCAGCAACGGTGTGAACACCGCCAGCGGATCGGCATGCTCGTAATCGGGCGGCACGGGCGGCAAGCCGCCGGGCTTGAGCGTCGCGAGCGCGCCGCTCAGCGATGCCAGCGACCAGAACAGCGCGAGCGGATGGAGATGCGGCGTGCGCAGCACCGCTTCGGCCTGCGGCAGCGCGGTCAGCAGACTGCGCAGGCGATCCTTCAATTCGAGCTGGGTCAGACGGTCATCCACTTTCGACGACGGATTGGCCGTCTGCCGCGCGACGAAAGCCGCCTTGCCGCGCAACTGTCCGAGCAGGGAAGCGACCGCGGTCCACAGCGGGTTGTCGCGGGCAATTTCGAGCAGCGGCGGCAAGGTGTCGCCGAGCCGCACCACCTCGTTGTCGCGATAGACCGAGCCGAGTCGCAAATGCACGTGCATCCCCGAAGGCAGCTCGCCCGCGGTGAGCGCGAGATTCGGCACGAGGCGTGGAATATCCGCAGGTGGTGCATCGGACACTTCGTCTTCCACCGGCACGCCCGCGGTCGAACGAAAACGCTTCACCTGCGCATCGCGGCGCATCGTCGCCGCGACCGGCAGCACCAGATAGAAATCCAGCGGCCCTTTCGCCAACTGCTCGGCAAACGGCTCCAGTGACAGTTCAAGCCGCCCGTGCTGGCTCGACTCGGCCGCATATGAGACCGCCGTACCGTCGGGCATGATCGCGTCGAGCGCAAGAATCCGCACGAGTCCGGTCGGCAACAGGCCGTTGTCGAACACCAGACGCCGCACGCCCCAACTGAACGGCGCGGCGGCGAGCGTCTGCCAGGCCACGAGCGAATCGACGCGCGCGGCCGTCAACTGGAAATGCTGCGGCGACAGCAGCATGCCCTCGAACCACTCGATGCGGTCGGTCACCGCATTAGCCAGCTTAGACATGGTTGCTCCTCCTCTCGCCGAGTTCTTTCGCGCGGCGGCGTGTGGCCGCCCGGCTGGCGAGGGGATTCTTCAAAACACCTTCACACGCTGTCATTTCGTATCCGCGACGGAAAAATTATTGCTGTCCAGCTGCACGACAAGGCGCCCGCTGAACTTCTGAATCCGGACGCGATGCGCGCCAGAGTCCGGGTAATTGGCAAATACAAAGGCCGCGACCACACGCGGGCCGGCGAACGAATCTTCCGGCACGTCGAGCCGCTGGCCAGGCACCAGCTCCCAGCTGCGGTAGCGCAGGCTCTTCGGGAACGTGCTGAGCAGATCGCCGCGTCCCGCAAACCATTTCGATGCGGGCAACTCGGCGAGCCGCGCGAGCATCGCGTCATCGCTCACCAGCACGACATCGACGGCCACCGGGCTGTTGTTATTCACGTCGTCGCTGGCCGCGAGCGTGACCTGCGACCAGGGGGCTTTCTCGCCGCTCAAACCCAGCATGCCGCAGCTTGCGAGAACGCATGCGCAGCCCAGCGCCATCAGGAGGCGAGCTCCGCGGCGCGACAGGTGGCGCGTACCTTCGCTAATCAGGCAGTTCCTCATCTCGCTCCAACTCCAATGCCCATCAATACGATCAGCGATGCCGCCGCGAACACGCAGCCCGCCGCCAGCACGAGCTGCGCGCGCGTGAACGCGAAGCGCAGCACCTCGCCGAGTTCGGCGTCGCCACGCGCATAGGCCAGGTGCGTGCGCTCCGACGGCAAGCCCGCCGACACGAGCGCGATCACCGCGCACACCGATAGCAGGCTCAGCACGTTGCGCGGCCCTTCGCAGATGAGATCGATCGTGACGAACAGCACGCCAGCCGCTTCCACCGGCAGATGCAGCAACGACAGCACGATGCCGGTGTAGCCGGCAGTCGCCACCCCGCTCTGCCCGGCCGAGGCGAATGCGGCCACCGCCGCGGCGGCGCCGATCATGACGATCTCGCCGGCACCGAGCGGACGCTCATAGAGATTCGCGACGAACACGGTCGCCAGCGCGAAGTACAGCGCGGAGCCGGCCCGCAGGAACACCGAGCCGAACGGCACCACCAGTTCGACCACACCGCGGCTGAATCCCAGCACCGTGCTCATCGCCTCGATGGTGTGCGGGATCGGCGCGGTCGCGCTGCCCGACGTCAGGCCGACCAGCAGCGGCGCCTTCAGACCTGTGAGCACCCTCCCGAGGGGCTGGCTGCTGCGCACCGCGATCATCGCCAACGCGACGCCGCCGAACAGCACGGTGGCCAGCAGGAAGCACAGCAGAAAGCCGCCCATCGCGCTGAGCGTCGCGCGTTCGGTATGCGATGTCAGATGCGCGGCCATGCCGAAGGCGAGCACGGGAATCAGCAGGTTCGCACGCGCAATCACGATCTCGAGTGCGCGATAGATCCCTTCGAACACGCTGTTCAACATGTTCGTGCGCTCGCGTGAGAGCGTGGCGAATGCCATGCCGAACAGGAGCGTGCCGGTCAGGATGCCGAGCGAGCGGCCTTCCGCGAGCACCCGGTAGAAATTGTCCGGAAACAGATCCTGCACGCCGTAGGCGCTGACGCTCGACGCGGCGTGCGCGCCCTGCTCGAACAGGGTGATGCGCACTTCCTCCGCATCGCTCGCGCTTTTGAGGACGAGTCCGCCAAGCTGGGCGTGCGCGGCGTTGGAGAGATGCTGACCCGGCATCATCAGCACGCCGGTCAGCGTGCCGCCGATCGCGCACAGCACCACCAGCAGCATGGCCAGACCGAGAATCGTGCCGACGCGCACGGCCGGCCGCGGCAACGCCAGCACCTGGCGCAAGCCGAAAAACGTCGCTACCACCAGCAGCGGCACGGCCGCCATGTTGACGACCGACAGATACAGTTGTCCGATGAAATACGCGAATGCGCCGGCCGGCGCGGCAAACGCGCCGCACAAACCGCCCACTGCCACGCACAGCAGCAGGCCGAGCGTGCTCTGCGAGAGCGTCTGCAAAGTCTTCATTGCGGCCTGTTCCAGCCGCGCGCGACCGCGAAGGTGACGGTGGCGCGTGCCAGTTCGAGTGAACTGTCGATCAACGTCAGCGGTGGATTCGAAAGATGCCGCGCCGCCACGGGAATCTCGGTGCAGGCCATCACCGCCGCACGCACATCCTGTGCGGCCAGACTGTCGAGCACCACCGACAGGTGGCCGGCGGCCTGCTCAAGCGCGCCGGCCTTCACCTCACGGATACACGCCGCGATGCTTTGCTGAAGGTCCGCGCCGGGCACCAGCGGCTCGATGTCACGCACGGTCAGCGCGGCCTGATAAAAGCCCGACTTCAACGTACCGCCGGTGCCGAGCACGGCCACACGCCGCGCCGAAACGGGCACCGCGGCCACGCACGCCTCGGCGATATGAAGCACCGGCGCGGCACTGCGCGCCGCGATCTGCGGATACCAGTGATGCGCCGAATTGCACGGTATCGCGATCAGCCCGACGCCGTTGCGGTTCAGCAGATCGATGCCTTCCAGCAGACCGTCGAGACAATCCTCGCCGTCGCCGAGAATGGCACGGGAGCGGTCCGCGATGTGCGGCAGATTGGCGACCAGCATCGGCAGATGCTGCTGGTCACAGGAGGCGTCGGTGAGCTGCACGACCTTGGCCATGAAGTCGACCGTTGCGAGCGGCCCCATGCCGCCGAGGATTCCGATGAGTGCCATCGAGGCTCCTAGATCTTCAGCGGACGCGGACAGATCAGCGTGACCGCGGCAGCGTTGCCGATCACGAGAATCAACGTGCGCAGCATGTCGCACAACGGATCGACTGCGAGAAACAGAATGAACGCCGCTTCGAACGGCAGGCGCAGATACGCGCACGTCATGCCCACCAGCGACACAGTGACGAGCCCGGTCATGCCGGCCGACGCAAAACCGGCCAGCACCGACGCGAGCAGCACGGTCGCGACCTCGACGACGCCCAGCGGGCGCCCATACAGTTGCGCGATGAAGAGCGTCGCGCACACGTAATAGACCATCGGTCCGACGCGCAACAGCGAAATGGTGAGCGGCACCAGCAGCTCGACACGTGAACGCGCAAAACCCAGTCCGTCGACGAGGCTTTCGATCATGCTCGGCATGCAGGCGGCGCTATTGCGGGTGGCGAGGGCCAGCGCGAACGGCGCGCGCAGCGCGTCCAGCGTCCTGGCGAGGCTGTGACTCGAACGCTTCCAGATGATCGCGGCCGCGAGCATCAGCAACAGCACCGACACGACAAAGAAAGCGATGACGAACTGCAGCATCGCATGCAGCGGTCCGACGCCCGACTTGCCGAGCTGAGCGGCGCTCATGCAGATCAGGATCAGCGGCAGCGGATAGCTGAGCCAGTGCATCAGCCGTTGACAGGCGTGATAGATCGTTTCCAGCGACTGGCTCAGGCCGGCCGAAATGCGCTCGGGCACGCGTCCGACCGCCAGGCCGAACAGCAACGCGAACACCAGCGCTTTCAGCGCATCGCCGTTCGCGAGCGCCGCGAAGATGTTGGTCGGCACGAGGCTCGTCAGCACGTCGGAAAAACTGAGCGACGGTTGCGGGACATCGGCGCCGTACAGGTTCATCACGGTGTCGCTGGAGGTGGCGTCGCTGCCCACCATCAGACCGAACGTGCGCATCGTCGCGCTCGACAGGTTGGCGCCCGGATGAAGCGTCAGCAGCACGATCGCGCCGACCACCGCCACGGTCGCCGAGGTGCAGATGAACACCGTAATGACCCGCACCAGCAGGCGCGAGGTGCCGCCGTCGCGAAACAGGCGCTGCAAACTGAAGATGACCGCCGAAATCATGAACGGCAACGTCGTCATTTTTAGCAGATCGACATAGATGTCGCCGATGAAGCCGAGTTTCTGCGCCTCGACCGGCATGAGCAGGCCGAGTGCGCCACCGATCGCGAGGCTGCCGATCACCACCCACGGGTTTAGAACGAATGCATAGATCCTGCTGGAATTCATGGTGTGCTCTCTTGCGTGATGCGTATCAGTGATCGGTGGCCTGAAGAACAGTGCCGACATCGAACTTCGTATTGCGCTCTGCCAGAAACTGGTTGACGAACGCGAGCAGCGTCGGCTCGGACACGTTCACACCGATGGCAAGCGTGTCTTCCAGATCCTGCAAGGTGACGACACGAAGCCGCAGCGACGCGGTCGGGTCGATCTTGAGCACGCGCTTGACCTCGAACTCGTCGCGAAAGGCCGCTGTCACTTCGCCGGCGTTCAGCGCGCTCAGGACCGCATCCCAGGTCGGATAACTACGCACTTGCGCCTTCGGAAAGTTGTTGGTGACATAGCCGGCGTATGACGAATTGGCGACCACGCCGATCGAGCCGTCGTACGCGCGGATCACTTCCGGCACCGGCCGGCCATGCGCCAGTTGCGCGAACTTCACGCGATTGAGCAGCAGCGAACGTTTCAGGCTCAGATACGGCGCGCTGAAACTGATCACCTGCGCGCGCGACAGCGTCCGCGACAACTTACTGACGGCAATATCCGCCTTACCTTTAGCGAGCAGGCTCACAACGTCGTCAAAAGTCTTCGCGTCGCGATTGAAGCGCACCTTTACCCCGAGCTTTCTGGCGATGTCGGTGGCGAGCGTGATGTCGAGGCCGCTCAGCTTGCCATCGTGTTCTTCGAAGAACGGCGGCTGGTCGACGCCGAGCACCGCGACCACCAGCTCTCCCCGGCCGACGATGCGTGCGAACTCCGGCGCCAGCAGGCGGCCGTCCGGCATCTGGACGAGCCCCGTCGAGGTGGTCGGCAACGCGGCTGTGGCAGCGGCGGCGGCCGGTGCAGCCGGTGAAACGGCCGCAGCCGGTGCCGGCGGCGTGCCCGCGGCGCCGGCGGGCGGCGAGCCCAGTATGGCCAGGGTGGTCAGCGTGGCAATCGCGATGAGCAGCACGGCCACCCGGCGCTGCACGCCGCGCGTGAGGCATGCCGCCAGGGCTTGGCGGTCGAGGAACCGGACGAGGATAAGGAGCGGAAACGACATGAAAATACCAGCCTTAGAGAGTCGAAGAAGCGGGAACCGGGGCGAGGTCATTGGCGCCCGGCGACGCCGACTGCGGCGCCACGCTGCCGGTGGCGACCGTCGCGCGGGCTACCGGTGTCGCGGATTCGTCCCGCGGCGCGTCGGCGCTGAAACGCGCGCCGATCTCGACGCCCAGCAGGAACAGCAGGACGCAGAGCAACAACGCACAGGCCGCGGCAATGGTCACCATCCGCGAAGTCATGGAAAAAACGTATTGCTGCATTGGCCTCTATCCTCAAGGAACCATGGTGGTGAACTGCGCGGGCGCGACGATCTGGATGACGCCGCCCCAGGAGCACATCAGCTTCGACGAATTCTGCAGCGCCGGCATTCCGCCGATCAGCACGGTCGGCGAACCCGGCACCCACGGCGCGGCGGTGACCGGCAGGCACGGCATCGGCGTCAACGCGCCGAGCGCCGCGGCGGTCGCGGCGGCGACCATCGGATTGCCCAGGCAACTGCAGGTGCCGAACGGCACCACGTTGACCATCGGCAGATGGTCCATGATGGTGGCCGCCGGCGCGCCGGACAGCACGCGGTTCGCCGGCAGTACGCCGAGCGCGCCGGGCGCGGCGCCGAAGCTGCATTGGAGCGTGGTCCCTGCCGTTACCTGGATGCCCACGTCTAGCCCCTCACCCATTTTTCAAAATGCTTGACGAGCCGCGGCGCGGCGGGCGAACCGCCGGGCGGCTGGCCCGCGTCGACCTTGCGCCATTCGCCTTGCGGCTTGCCTTGCTGGTAGACACGCTCTTCCACCACGCTGCCGTCGGGCGCGAAGCGGCGCACGGTGCCATGCAGCAGATCCGCGCGGTAAGGCGATGATTGAACCAGCGCGCCTTCGCGTGAGTAGTCGCGCGTTTCGCCGTCGAGCAGTCCGTGACGGTAGTTCACGCGCCGCACGATGACGCCGTCACTCATGAACAACGCCTCGCGATCGAGTTTGCCCGCCGTGTAATTCAGCCGTGACGTGACGAGTCCCGACGGCGCGTAGGAGACGCTCTCGCCATGCGGCACGCCTTGCACATAGTGCTGACGCGCGGCAACGCGGCCTTCCTGATAAAGCGTCGTCACGCCATGCAGCTTGCCGTTCAGGTAGTGCGCTTGCTGCAGCGGCACGCCCTGCTCGTCGAAGGCGGTCAGCGGCCCGCTCAGTGCGCCGTGCGCAAAGTTGGCCTGCACGAGCGCGGTGCCGTCGGGCGCATAGCGCGTGTTCTCGCCATGCGGCACGCCGGCCAGCAACGACGCGCGGCCGACGAGGCGGCCCGCTTCGTCGCGCTCTTCGACGATCCGCGCGCCGCCATCCGTCGCTTGCGATGGCATCGACGGGTCGGCTGGCGTTGCGGCTGGCGGTGACAGAAAAGTTTCGATCGCTTGCCTCAGTTCAGTTTGACCAGTCCGCCCTTGAGCGCGAGCATGCCGCCGCCGTCGACGGTCTGCGTCGTCGAGGCCTTGTGTGAAAGCGACAGTCCTTCATTGCTCAAGGTCGTGCCCGCCTTGCTCGCATGCGTGGTGCCGGCTTCGCTGCTGAGCGACGTGCCCGCCTTGATGCTGATCGAACCGCTTACGTCGAGCACGAGGTTGCCGCTGACCTTCAGCGTGTAATTGCCGGTCACGTTCTGCGTGAAGGCCGCATGGTTGGTGTGCGTCTCGTCGCCGGTGACGTCGAGCGAACGGGTGCCTTTGACGTTGTGCGTTTCCTTGCCGGTCTGCACGTCGATCGTGCGGTCGCCCTTCTGAATCACATGCGATTCGGCGCCGGCCATGACGGTCGTGGTCAGCGCATTTTCGATCGCGACCGTCATGTCTTTTTGCGCGTGGAAATACAGCTCTTCTGAATTGAGCTTGTCTTCCATGCGGATTTCGTTGCCGGCGGTGCCGCTTTTCGACGAGCGCGAGCGCATCACGCTTTGTGTCTGCAGCGAAGGCAGCGCGACCGGCGTCGTGTTCTGGCCGTTGTAGACACTGCCGGTCACGAGCGGCCGGTCGGGGTCGCCGTCGACGTAGCTCACCACCACTTCCTGGCCGATGCGCGGCAGGAACAGATGTCCCCATCCTTGCCCCGCCGATGCCTGCGACACGCGCACCCAGCACGAGCTGTTCTCATCGGCGCCGGCACTGCCGTCCCAAGGGAATTTCAGCTTCACGCGGCCGTTCGCGTCGGTCCAGATTTCTTCGCCGGACGAACCGACCACTTTCGCGGTGTGCGTCCCGGCGACCAGCGGACGCGGCGTCACGAGCGGCGCGCGAAACGGCACCGATTCCGGAAACACATGGAATTCGTTGCTGTACGTATCGTTCGATGCCGTATGCGTGACGTCGCGCACCACATACGACACGTTGAGCGCGCTGTTGACGTGTCCGCTCAGCGCGAACGACGTGCCGGCCGTCAGCGCATAGCAATAGCTGGCGCCGCGTCCGGTCTGCTGCTGTACGGTTTGCGCGGCGAGCCGGACTGCGGATTTGCGCGTGCCTTCCGCGCTGGTCGCGTACTTGCCGGGAAACGTATAGCGCCGTCCGGTGGGCACGGACGCGCTCGCGCTCGACGACGCCGTCGAACTGGCCGCGGCCAGATAGTCGTAATCGCCAAGCACATGTTCGCCGGACACGATGCCCTGCGTCAGGGTGAAGTCGGCGACCCGCTCGGCGCGCGGCGCCACGCTGCTGTCGGGCGCGAAATACAGCGTCGGCTGACCGACTTCGTGCGCCGACGGGCTGTCGGCGAGCACCATCGTGTGCGCGCCATTCGCGAAGGTGAAGAAATAGAAAATGCCTTCCTCTTCCATCAGCCGCGAAATAAAGGCGAACGCGCTTTCGTCGTACTGCACGCAGTACTCGCGCACCGCATAGTCGCTGCCGCTGATGCGCAATTCGAGCGGCACCTGAAAGCTGCCCAGCACGGTCTTGACGATGTCGAGCGCGCTCTGGTTCTGATAGATCATCCGGTCCTGGCCGAGCGTCAGCAGCCACAGGCGCGGCGCAAGTTCGGCCGAGTAGAAGCCGTACTGCGAATTGGCGCCCGTGTGCGCGAAGCGCTTGACGATGCCGTTGAAGTAGCGCGGCGTGCCGACCTGATCCTTGACCGTCACCGTGACGCTCTTGCCGATGATGGTCTGCGCGTCCAGTGCCTTGTTCGCCGAGTGCATCCGCAAGTCGAAATGAAACGGCTCGGAGATCGCCTCGCGACCGCCGAAACCGTCGAGCAGCAGCACGTCGGCGCCGAACGGCGTCGTGACCGAGACGAAGCTGTTGGCCTGGCTGGGCACGCTGGACATGCTGCTACGCCTCCTCGACAGACAGGAAGCGGAATTCGATGCCACCCACGTCATTCAACGCGAGGTGCACGCCGCCGAACGGTTCGGCGATCGAAATGCGTTCCAGCACCTGGCGCGCCAGTTCGGGCAAGATCGATTGCGTCAGGATGTGATCGACATTGCGCGCGCCGCTATCCACTTCCTTGCAGCGCTCGGTAATCAACGCAGCCAACGGTTCGTCCCACGTCAGACGCGCGTGGTGATTGCGTTCGAAACGCTGCGCGAGTCGCGTGAGCTTCAGATTGACGATCGACGTGATCTGCGCGTCGCCGAGCGGGTAATAAGGCACGAGCACGAGGCGGCCGAGAAACGCTGGGCTGAACTGCTTGAGCAGCGCCGGACGCAGGCGTTCGATCAGCGCCTCGGGTTCCGGCCGCCGGCCGCCTTGGCACGCGTCGGTGATGATGTCCTGCGCCGCGTTCGAGGTCAGCAGGATCAGCGTGTTCTTGAAGTCGATCGGGACGCCTTCGCCGTCTTCCATCACGCCCTTGTCGAACACCTGGAAAAACAGTTCGAGCACGTCGGGATGGGCTTTTTCCATTTCGTCGAGCAGCACGACGCTGTACGGACGACGCCGAACCGCTTCGGTCAGCACGCCGCCGCGTCCATAGCCCACGTAGCCGGGCGGTGCGCCCTTCAGGCCGGACACGCTATGGGCCTCCTGAAACTCGGACATGTTGACGGTAATCATGTTGCGCTCGCCGCCGTACAGCGTGTCCGCGAGTGCAAAGGCCGTTTCCGTCTTGCCGACACCGCTTGGCCCGACCAGCAGGAATACGCCGACCGGCTTGCCCGGATCGTCGAGATCGGCGCGGAACGTGCGCACGCGGCGCGCAATCGCGTCGAGCGCCTGGTCCTGGCCGACCACGCGCTCGGCGAGCTTGTCCTGCAGATATAGAACCGTGTGCAATTCGTCGGCGAGCATCCGGCCAACCGGGATGCCGGTCCAGCCAGAAATCACCTTCGCCACGATGGCGGAATCGACGCAGACCGGCACCATCGGCTCATCGCTCTGGACAGCTTCGAGCCCTTTCTCCAGGCGCGCCAGATTCGCCGTCAACGACGCGCCGTCCTCGGCATCGTCGCCCTCCGCGGCCTTGCGTTCATCCGCCAGATAGAGGCCGATTTTCTTGCGCCACGCGATGATTTCGCCGACCGCATGCTTTTCGGTGACGAGCTTTTCAGAGAGACGCGCGTGCTGCGCGCGCTCTTCGTCGAGCTGCTTGTTGACGGCAACGATCGCGTCCGCGCGATCGCTGCCGGTGGCGGCTTCGTGACGCAGAATGCGCAACTGGTTTTCGTTGCTCTCGATCGAACGGCCCAGCGCTTCGATTTCCTCGGGCACGCCGTTCTGCCCGATCGCGACCCGCGCGCACGCGGTGTCGAGCACGCTGATCGCCTTGTCGGGCAACTGGCGGCCGGAAATATAGCGATGCGACAGCTTGACCGCATCGCGCACCGCGTCGTCGAGAATTTCCACGCCGTGATGTTCGGCGAGCTTTTGCACCATGCCGCGCAGCATGTCGATGGCGACCGCTTCGCTCGGCTCCTCGACCTTCACCACCTGGAAGCGCCGCGCGAGCGCCGGGTCGCGCTCGACATACTTCTTGTATTCCGCCCATGTCGTCGCGGCGATGGTGCGCAGCTCGCCGCGCGCCAGCGCCGGTTTGAGCAGGTTGGCCGCATCGCCCTGTCCTTCGCTGCCGCCCGCGCCGATCAGCTGATGCGCTTCATCGATAAAGAGAATCACGGGAACCGGCGACGCCTTCACCTCGGCGATCACCGACTTCAGGCGATTCTCGAATTCGCCCTTCACGCCGGCGCCGGCCTGCAGCAACGCGAGATCGAGCGAGCGAACCGACACGTTCATCAGCGCGGGCGGCACGTCGCCCAACACGATGCGTTGCGCGAAACCTTCGACGACCGCCGTCTTGCCGACGCCTGCCTCACCCGTCAGAATCGGATTGTTCTGGCGCCGCCGCAGCAGCACGTCGATCAGTTGACGGATCTCCGCATCGCGGCCGCGAATCGGATCGATCGCGCCTTCGCGGGCCAGACCGGTGAGGTCGACGGTGTACTGATCGAGCGCGGTGCGTTGCGTGCCGCCGCCCGGCGCGCGCGACATCGACGGCATGGCGGATTGCACTTGCGGAGTGGCCGTTTCACCGGACGCATCGGCAGGCTTGCCGCCTGGCGCAGCGCTGCGCGCGGCAGCGCCGCCGGCGTCTTCCGCCGAGCCGGCCAGCACGGTCGGCAGCATCTCGCGCAAGGTCGCGCGCGGAATGTTCAGCAACGCCGGCGCCGATTCGAGCAGCAGGCCGCGCAAGCTGTCGACCTCGAGCAGCGCGAGCACGAGCGTGCCGGAGCGGATCTGTTGCTCCGCGAGCAGCATCGAGCTCAATAACCAGGCTTCCTGAAACAGCGACGAAAAGTTCGGCGACAAAGCCGGCGTGCGGCCATTGCCGCGCTTGAACTGATCGATCGATTTCTGGAGTTGCGCGATCAGCGTGTCGGGCTTGATCTGGAAATGCGCGAGGATCGCGTGCAGATCGGGCGCATCCGCTTCGAGCAAGGTCAACAGCAGATGCTCGACATCCACGTTGTAATGGGTCTGCCGCACGCACGCTTGCGCGGCCTGCTCCATCGCGTGCTTGCACTCCGGATTGAGCCGGCTCAGCAACGTGCGGATATCGATGTTCATGCGCTGCATCCTTCGTAGTGGCGCGGGGGGTTGCCGGCCGCGCGCAGCGCGAGACGAACTGGCGCCGGCGCCGCGGCAGTGGTGCCGAGTGCGGTTGTTGTAGGGTTGGTGCGCGCGGTGTCAAGCGAGGCGCCGTCGTCTTGCGCATTCTGCTGTCCGCCGGCCACCCAGGAGGTCCAGCCGAGCCGGGCGGCATTCGGGCCGCCGAGTGCGCAATTCACCCTTTGCGGCGTGAGTTTCAGCACGAACTCCACGTCGAAATCCTGTTGCACGTAACACTGGATCAGCCATTGCGCCAGCGCGTGATCGCGGCCGCCGGGCAGCAACGCGGCAAAGCGCTCACGCGACAGGTCGGAGAACTCGATGCGGATGCCGGTGGCCTGGTCCCACGCCCGCCGTCCGAGCACACTGTGTCCGCCGAGCCGGGGCGCGCGCGTACCCACCCGCGCAAGCCGCAGCGAATCCGTCGCGTCGATCTGGCGCCAGCCGCCGACAAACTGCATACCGCGCACCGGCGTCCCAAGGCGATCGGACAGCAACGCGAGCAGACCCGTCATCGAACGCGGCGCCGCACTGAGCAGGCCCGCATGACGCATCCACAGCCGTTCCTCGTGAGGGCCGCGCAGCGCACCGTGCAGCCCCAGATTGCTCAACGCATCGAGGCATGCGGCCAGCGCCGAAGCGTGCGGCGAGCGCCAGTTCAAACCGGGCGCGTGCTTCTTGCGGCTGCGATAGAGAAACGAGAGAAAGCGGTGATTGAAAATGTCGAGCAGGTCGGCGGTGGCGAAGTCGCGCCGTGCGCGACCCTCCAGCACCAGTTCCGTGAACGGCATGGGCAGCGGGCCGTTTGCGCCGGCCAGCGTGAGCACCGGCGTGGACAGCGTGTAGGCCGGAGTTTGCCGGTCGTGTTCGTGTTCGTATGCGCGAGGCGCGTCTTGCGGCTCGCGCTCGTGAGCAGACGGATGCCTCGGCGACTCACCACGCCGCACACCGTGGACATCGCTCGGCTCGAAGGCAAGCGACACGAAACCGCTCAGCCGCACGCCTTCGCCCGCGCCATTGCCTCGACCGAGCGGGCGCGCATGCGGCACCGCGCGTTCGAGCAGACTGATCGCCTGGAACAGCTCGAAGCCCTGCGGATTCGCGATGAGCCGGGCGATCAGAGCAGCTGCTGGCAACCGGTCATCGGTTCCCATTGCTTCCATATCTCGTCTCCACGGCGCACCACCAACCGCACAAAAGAATTGACCGATGTGTACATGGCGAAAAAGCGCGCCAGCACCGCGCCCATCAGCAACGGCGATCCGCCGACGAACGCATGCGCGTCGAACTCGATGCTGACTTCCGTGCCGCGGCAGTAGCCGCGCCATGCGTCGGCGCCGACATGCGCGGTCACGCTGCGCGCCTGAATACTCTTGATACCGCGAATCTGGTCCTGCTCACGAGTGCTCTCGGACGCGAACAGACGCAGCATTTCCTGCAACTGCTTGTGGCCCGTCGCGCCGCTCACGAGCGAGTGATAGTTGAGCGTCAGCAACGAGATCAAACGCCACAGCGTCTCGCTGCCGAGCGGCGGGTTGCGCTGCAGGGTCGGTTCATACAGGCAGCGCACCCGCGCGTTCTGCGACACCTTGTCGACCAGCATGCGGGCACCGACCGGCACCTGCTCGGCAAGATGTCGGTTGGTGCACAGCACGTTCGCGTAGACCACCGGCTCGGCCGGCTCGCTGACGGCATTGCTCGCGTCGACGAAGCTCAGGAACATGTCGGTGCCCTGCACGTTCTCGCGCAAGCTAGGCTCGCGGCGCGCGGACCAGAAGATCGTCGCGCCGTTCGCGTCGACGTGATCGATCGAGGAAAAGCCAGGCACGGTCGCCGAGCGTTCCATCGACGGGTCCGACGCGACCACTGAGACGATCGAGTGAATTTCCGTCATGGCGTCGCGCCGCTGATCCGCGACCAGCCGGTATTCGTAATGACGGTGATCGATCGCGATCGGCTCGCTCGTCTGCGAAAACAGGTTGACGATGGGCGTGCAGCCGAGCTTGAAATGTTGCGCGCCGAGCATGCCGAGGCCGCGCGGCACGCGTTCGAGATGCAGCACGATTTCGCACGTGCGGCCGGTGCCGAGACGACCCGCCAGATGGTGCAGATCGAAAAAATGAAACTTGCGCGGAAAGGCGAAATACTCCTGCATCAGCCCATAGGCGGGCTGCGCATGGGCCGGCTGCGGCAGCACGCTGTCCGCCTCCGCATAACCTACCTCGCGCCACGCCGATGCGGGCAGAACCACGCCACCGCCGCTTTCCGGCCGCAGTGATACGTTCGTCACGGCCGAGGCCAGCAATTCATAGAGCGGCATCGTCACCATCCAGTCGCCGTGCAAATGGATGCGCAACTGCTTCAGTTCGAGCTCCGAAAAATCGACGCCCGGCTCGCATTCGAGCGTGAGGCGCAGCGTCGAGTCATCACCGAACGCGGCCCGGCTGATTCGCAGCGGCCACAGCACCGTCTCCCACGAGGTGCGGAACCGGCAAGCGTCGCCGCTCTCGGTGAGCGCCTGAAGTCCCGTGTGACGCGGCACCTTGAAGCCCGCCGTCACCTTGCCCTGACTCGGATCGAGTTCGAACTGCGCGACCGTCATGGACGGCGTCGGCTGAACGAGCGACGGACACACGTTGTCCAGCAACGCCGACGCGACCTGCGGGAATTCCTGGTCGAGATCGCGATGCACGCGTGCCGCGAGAAACGCGGTCGCTTCGATCAGCCGCTCGGTGTGAGGATCGAGCGATTCGGTGCCGTGCAGCGCGAGCCGCGCCGCGACCTTCGGATAGCGCTGCGCGAAATCGGCGCCCTGCGTGCGCAGATAGGACAGTTCGCGTTTGTAGTACTGGAGAATATCGTCGTGCGCGAGGTCAGCCATGTTCCACCCAGCGCGGATCAGCGGTGTAATGGCCCGACGGCGCCAGTTCGAAGGCCACGTGGCCAACGCCGCTTTGTTCACGGATCTGTCCGCCGATCATCAGGATCGCGTCGGGCGCGCGATCGGCGGGAAAAGCAAAACTGACCGTCACGTCCTTCAGACGCGGCTCGAATAACGTGATCGCGTGCCGCACTACCGCGGCAATCGCGTCGCGATCGCCGCCCGAGCGCAACGAACGCTCGGAGAAATCCGGCACTCCGTAATCGATGACGCTGCCGTCGGTCTCACCGAACTCCTCGAAGGTGAGCCGCGAACGCGTATTCAACAACCTGCCCAGGTCGCGCGCCACCGACTCACGGAGCGCACTCGTGCCCGTGAGTTGCGTCTCGCCGGCAGCGGCGAGACGGTCGAACAGGGGCATGGCCGAACCCCTTGCAATTGCCGACATGACGCAAATACTCCTGAAACGCGGACGGTGATACGACGTTCGCTTGCGCGACCCGCGACAAATACTCAGGCAGCCGGCGAGACCGCGACGTTCTTCGACAGGTCCCAACCGAACGACGCATTGCCCTTCTTCGTCGAATCGATGTTTTGCTGCGTGTACGCCGACGTGATCTGCGTGAAGTTGAGCGAGAACGAGTCGCTCATCTGGCCGCCGCCGCTCGTGCCGATCGACGACACCATGGCGTTGGTCATCACGTACTTCATTTGCAGCATGAATTTGCCGTTTTCGTTACGGCCGATCGACAACGTCGCGTCGCCGAGCTTCGTGCCGGCCGTACAGGCTGCGTAAAGCCCCGGCGTCGACTGGTCGGTGCTCTTGGAGAACGTGAATTCCTGGAAGCTGGGGCGGCCGAGTGTGCGTTCCGTATTGGTCGCGTCCATGCCCATCGGCAGCGAAACGGAATGCGAGAAAGAGTGGATCACGATCTGATCGGCGTAGCCGTCGATCATCGCGTTACCCTTGATGTCCTTGATCTGAAGAAGAATCGTATCCATGACTGTCCTGGTTTATTCGAGTGGGTGAGCAAGCTCGCGTGCGGCCTGGCCGCACGCCATGCATCAGGCTGCCGCTGCCGGCAATTCGGCGACGAGGCGGATCGACGCCGTCAGTTCTTCCATCTGGAAATGCGGCTTGAGGAAGCAGGTTGCGCGATACGCGCCCGGCTTGCCCGGCACTTCCGTCACGTCGATACGCGCTTCGCCGAGCGGATAGCGTGCCTTCGAAGCCTGCGAGGCCGACGGATTGATCAGCACGTAGTCGGCAATCCAGTTGTTCAGATAGCTTTCCACGTCGGAGCGGGTCTGGAAGCTGCCGATCTTGTCGCGAATGATCACCTTCAGGTAATGCGCGAAGCGCGACGCGGCGAGCACATACGGCAGGCGCGACGACAGTTGCGCGTTCGCGTTTGCCGCGTCCTTGTTGTAGACCTTCGGACGGTTGGCCGTCTGGCTGCCGAAGAACGTCGCGTAGTTGGAGCCCTTCGAATTGACGATCGCGATAAAGCCGAGGTCGTTCAGTTCCTTCTCGCGGCGATCCGTAATCGTGACTTCCGTCGGGCACTTCAGCGCAACGTCGCCTTCACCGGTCTTGAACGTGTGAGCGACCATGCCGTCCACCTTGCCGCCACCTTCCACGCCGCGAATCGCTGTCGACCAGCTGTATTTCGCAAAGGCGTCGGTAATGCGCAGGCCGAGCTGGTATGCCGAGTTGGCCCACAGATACTTGCTGTGATCGGTACCGTCGACGTCTTCCTCGAAGTTGAAGCTCTCGACCGGTTTGGTTTTCGCGCCATACGGCAAACGCGCGGCGTACGACGGCAAGACCAGCGACACGTAACGTGAATCTTCCGAATCGCGGAAGCTGCGCCATGCGGCGAGTTCGGCGCTTTCGAAAGTCTTCGACAGATCGCGCGTGACACCCAGCTCGGTGAACGACTTCAGGTCGAACAGGCTCGGCGCGGCGGCGGTGATAAACGGCGCGTGCGCGGCCGCGGCGACCTTCGACAGGCGTTCAAGCAATGCGAGATCCTGCGGATGACGGCCGAAGCTGTAGTCGCCGATCAGCAGCGAATACGGATAGCCACCGAACGTGCCGTACTCTTCTTCGTAGATCTTCTTGAACAGCACGCTCATGTCGTGGTCGACAGCTGTTTCGAGATCCTTCAGCAGTTCCTTCTTCGTGACGTTTAGCAGACGCAGCTTGAGCTGCGTGCTCGTCTCCGTGCCGTACACCATGTCGTGCAGACCGCTCCACGATGCTTCGAGCGCCTGGAACGACGAGTCGTGCATGATCGCGTTGATCTGATCGGTCAGCAGCGAATCGATTTCCGCGACACGTTCGTTGATCATCGCGACAACGGACTTGTCAGGACTCGTGCGCATGCCTTCATCGAGAATCTGCGACGCGAGTTGCCCGATCAGCTTCTTCGCGTAGACGCTTTGCGACTCCTCGACCGCCATGTTCCCTTCGTGAACGATGCGTTCGAGCAGACTCAGTTCGGCGCCCGGCGCCGTTGCTTCGATTGTCTGGGTATCGCCTGCCGCCATGCCGGCTGCATTCTTGCTTGCCATCTGGATCACCTGTGAAAGTTCGTTACGCCCGCCATGACGGGCATGCAATGCCGTTACGCTGCGGGTGCGCTTTCATCGGCCGGTTCAGTTGCAGCCTCGGCTTGAGTGTTAGCGCCTGCGGCCGCCGGCTTGTCGCCGCCGTGAGCCTGGCTTTGAACTTTCTTCAGGTCCTCGGTGTTCTGGACGATGCGCTCCAGCATCAGATCGAGTTCGTCGTTGCCGTCGAGTTTGGCCAGCAGATCACGCAGTTGCTGACGTGCTTCCAGAAGCTTCGCAAGGCGCGGAACCTGCTGCACGATCGCTTCCGGATGGAAGTCGCCGAATTTGGCGAAATTCAGTTCCACCTTGAGATTGCCTTCGCCCTTCATCGTGTCCGGAACCGACAGATCCAGACGCGGTGCGATCTTGCCCATGATCTCGTCGAAGTTGTCGCGATCGATTTCGACCAGCCGGCGCTCTTTCAGCTTCGGCAGCGGCTGTGCCGGGTGACCGGACAAATCAGCCAGAAGGCCGACGACCATCGGCAATTCGCGCTTTTCAATCGCGTCGCCGATTTCCACGTCATAGGTGATCTGGACGCGCGGCGGACGATTACGCCCAACCCACTTCTGCAAACTATTGGACATACGTATCTCCCGATGAAGCTCGCATACATTAAGAAAACCGTCCCGCTCGTCTTCTCGAAGGCGAGCGGCATATCAGGTAATTCGGGGTGGAACGCGCAGGAATCGCATGACGAGGGCAGGCGCGCGCAACCGTCGCCAAAGCTATATCGGCGGGCGTCTGTTTGATCTTTAGAGTTTTCCTTCAGAAACCGGGTTAGTACCTACGAGCCTGGGCCACGCTAACGTTTGCGTCGCCATGTGAGGGTCGATATAGGGTCAGTGAGGGCTCTGCGGGCCGGTCGTCGACCGGCCCGCGACGACCGGCGGGTGGCCATTTTTCGCAATGGAAACCCGCCGCCGAGTAGTGGCGGAACAACGTTCCGTGTGCGGCGCTTACGTTGCCGAGAGGAAGGCGGCGGCCTTGTCGGCGAACGTATCCTGCGTGTGATGATGCACCGCGTGATCGAGCAGACCCTGAATATTGCTGCGGCCCTCGGTGTCGCGTGTCTGGAACTTGAAGCCGGAGCTCTGCAGATACCGCGCGCCGAAACCCTTGAGCCGGGCAAAATACTCCGCGCCGCTGTTATAGGTGGCGCGATCGACCACCTCGCGAGCCGGTTCCATTTCATCCCGGAACAGGTTGGCGAGCGTCATCAGGCTGCCGCAAATGCCGGTATTCAACGTCAGCATCGGGATCAGCGGGCTGGCGTCGCACCCTTCCTGGAAAAACGTCTTGAACTTGTCGAGATCATGGATGATGCCGCCTTTGGACGGATCCATATTCGGCTGGAACTCGAGGCCACGCGGGCCCGGGTCGCGCGTGGCGAGCTCACGCTCTTGCAGGTAGACCTCGCGTGCCTTGACGAGAAACGCGTGAATCTTGCTCTGCTCCCACAGGCGGAAGGTGAACTTCACCAGCCACTCGACGCCCGTGACGATAGCCGATACGAGGCTGCCGGCGCCCGGCAGGAAGGTGCTCAACGACATGGACACCACGCCTTTCAGCGTGGTCCACAATCCCTGGAAAATGCCGGATTCCATTTCGCCTTCAAGCGTTGCGGCAATCAGTTCGGGATGTCCTGGGTTCAGTTCGATGCGGCGCCGCTGCAGCCAGGCACCGACCTTTTCCGCCGCGGCGCGCAGCGTCTTGACAATACCCGCGCCGATGTCGATGGCCGCGCCCACGAAAGGCGCCGCGCTGGCGAGGCACTGTGTGACGACGACCTTGATCAACGAACGCACCACGCTGCCGGCCAGGTTGAACGTGCCGGCCGATGCGCCGAGCAAGGCATTCTTGATCTTCTCGAAAGCCCACGTGACGGCGCTTTCTATCTCGCGGCGCAGGTTGTTGAGCGTTTCCGTGACGGTGACGAACGCCGCGCCGACCATGGTGGTCGGCAAGACCCAAGGGTTGAGGAAAAGAGCCGGATCTTCCTTGATCATGTCGAAGCCGGCCTGGGTCACCGGGTAAGTCCAGGTCACGCTGGACTTGACCACTCCGCTGCCGGGGCTCTCCATGCCGGGCCTGACGGTGCCGGTGGTCGCCCAGCGCCGCTCTCTGGTGTTGGGGGCGCTCAGACCGAAAATATCGTCCACTTTCGCGACCCCCTTGGGCAACAGCTTGACGCCTGTCGCGGATGCGGTGGTGAGCGCTTGAGCGGACACCTGGTGGCCTGCCATGCTGACATGCCGGGTGGCCTGGGTGGCGCTGTTCAGATGTTGCGTGTTCGTGGCGAAGCCGGACCCCACTGCGCCACCGACGGCGGCCACGCCCTCCATCGCGATGGTGAAGCAGTTCATGTCGATGTTGAGATTGCCCAGCAGGTAGAGCACACCGTAACGCGAGTGCGGGATATCGAAGTTCCGGATCCGGTCGCGGGCGGCCGCGGCCGACGCCCGGGGCGGTGCAACGGCGGTTGCCTGCCGCAGGATGTATTCCATCAGGCCGCCACTGTCGGTGTTGCGCGGCACTCGGGCCCAGTCACCGCCTTTTTCGGCGACGTAGTCGTCGAGGGCGTCGCGCAGGGTGGCGGCCTTGAGCGAGTCGAAGCGCGCCGTGCACCAGACGGAGTACGCAGCATCGACGCGCCGTGTGCTCGCGCTTCGCGCGCTGAGAGTCAGCGCCGTGCGGCGGATCCACTCGCTTGCATTGACAACTTCCAACGGTCCTTTTGCACCCATCTCCAGATCCCCTGTAGCCGGTCCACCGGCTTATCCTGGTGTTGAACCCAATTGCAACATCGTAGGTAAATGAACTCCTGCACCGGTTCTTCCGAGTGGTTCCAGGATCGTTGATGGCGTGCACCGTGAGCCGATAGGTTGCGACGGACTAATTTCGCCAGTCACCGAGATATAGATCGGCCCGGAACGCCATCACATCGTTAACGGCCGGTACATGGTGGACTTTAGTGGAGAGTCGACATCTTGCATGCGGGCGCCATGCAGTCCCAAACGCCGAAAACGGTACATCGCCCTGGTTGCGGTGTATAAAGTGTCTATCTCCTGCCGAACATTGATTTGCTCCGCCAATAGCGATACCTTTACATCTATCCTGGTCGTCGAATTCTGGTCAACGAGAGGAGACCCGTTTCGTGAAAAGAGCGTGGGCTTTCTCCTGCATCGTCGCGTTGAGCGCGATCCTCGGCGGATGCGGCAAGGAGGGATCGCAAAACGTCACTGAGGCATCGGGCGCATCCGCGAGCCAGGCGCCGGTTCAGCCAGCGCAGGGCGCGAGCGGTACACCCGTCGCGTCAGGCGCACTGGGCACCGTCACCAAGGCACAGTTGCCGGGGGAAGCAGCCGAAACATTGCGGCTGATCAAGGCAGGCGGCCCCTTCCCTTTTGGGGAAGACGGCGTAGTGTTCCGCAACAGCGCGGGATTGCTGCCGCAGCATCCGCGCGGCTATTACCACACATACACAGTTCGCACGCCTGGGTCGACGGATCGCGGGCAGCGCCGGATCATATGTGGTGGACCGCGCAGGCAGACAGGCGACTGCTATTACACCGACGATTACTACGTCAGTTTCAAGCGCATTGCAGAATAAAGACGGGTTGACTGCAATATGTTTCGAGCGCGCGGTGGAAGCTGGCCGCGTACTGCTTGACGCGTCGGACACGTGACGACCCGTTGCCGTCATTCACAGCCTTTTGCCGAAGGTCCGAAGCTGCGCTTCGACCCGACCGTCGTGCCTCGATAACAGAGCGCCGTTCGTCGCGCATTTTCTTTCTGCCAACACGTGAATTTGCAGAAACCACGCATAACGCAGTCCTGGTATTTGAACGCCGCGGCTACTTGAGTGCGATCACATCCGCCACCAGCAACGCCGTCATATTGACGATCCGGCGCACCGTCGCGGATGGCGGCAATACATGCACCGGCTGCGCCGCGCCCAACAAAATCGAGCCAATTGCGACGTTGTTGCCCGCGGCCGTTTTCAGCAGGTTGTACGAGATGTTGGCCGCGTCGATGTTCGGCAACACGAGCAGGTTCGCGTCACCTTCGAGCGTCGAATCGGGCATCACTTCGCGGCGCAGCTTGTGGTCGAGCGCAAGACCACCATGCATTTCTCCGTCCACCTGCAAGTGTGGTGCGCGTTGGCGCAGGAGCGCCAGCACATCGCGCATCTTCTGCGCCGACGGCGCGTTGCTCGTGCCGAAATTCGAATGCGACACCAGCGCGATCTTAGGTTCGATGCCGAAGCGCAGCACTTCGTCGGCAGCCATGATCGTGATTTCGGCGAGTTCTTCGGCCGTCGGATCGACGTTCACGTGCGTATCGACGAGGAAAATCTGCCGACCAGGCAGCACCAGCGCGTTCATCGCTGCGTAGACGTTGCAGCCTTTCTTCTTGCCAATCACCTGATCGATGAAATGCAGATGCCGGTGCGTCGTGCTGATCATGCCGCAGATCATGCCGTCCGCCTCGCCCCGCTTCACCAGCATTGCGCCGATCAGCGTGGTGCGGCGGCGCATTTCGAGCTTCGCCATCTGCTGTGTGATGCCCTTGCGGGACATCATCTTGTAGTATTCCTGCCAGAAATCGCGGTAGCGCTCGTCATGGTCGGTGTTCACGACCGTGTAGTCCTGACCCGCGACCAGACGCAGGCCGTAACGCGTCATCCGCTGCTCGATCACGGCCGGACGGCCAATCAGAATCGGCTTAGCCAGCTTTTCGTCGACGATAATCCGCACCGCGCGCAGCACGCGCTCTTCTTCGCCTTCAGCGAACACAATGCGTTTCTTCTCCGGCTCAACGCTACGCGCCAACTGGAAGATCGGCTTCATCGTTGTGCCACTCTGATACACGAACTGCTGCAAATGCTGTGCGTAGGCTTCCATGTCCTCGATCGGACGCTCGGCGACGCCTGAATCCATCGCGGCCTTCGCCACCGCTGGCGCGAGTTTGACAATCAGACGTGGGTCAAACGGCTTCGGAATCAGGTATTCCGGCCCGAACGATAGATCCCGAATGCCGTAAGCCGTCGCAACGATATCGCTCTGCTCCTGGCGCGCCAGTTCAGCAAGCGCGTTGACGGCCGCAATTTCCATTGCCCGCGTCACCGTGGTCGCGCCCGCGTCCAGCGCGCCGCGGAACAGGAACGGGAACACCAGAACGTTGTTCACCTGGTTCGGAAAGTCGGCACGTCCCGTGGCGAGGATGGCATCCGGACGTACTTCGAGGGCGAGTTCCGGCAGGATTTCCGGCGTTGGATTGGCGAGTGCCAGAATCAGCGGCTTGTCCGCCATCTGCTTGACCATGTCCTGCTTGAGCACGCCGCCGGCCGACAGCCCCAGGAAAACGTCCGCGCCGGCGATGGCTTCGGCAAGCGTGCGGGCGTCGGTTTCGCGTGCGAACCGTTCCTTGTCCGGGTCCATCAACTCGACGCGGCCCTTGTAGACCACGCCGGCGAGGTCCGTCACCAGAATGTTTTCGAGTGGCAACCCGAGATCGACGAGGAGGTCAAGACAGGCCAGCGCCGCCGCACCTGCGCCCGACGCCACCAGCTTCACTTCCTTGATGTGCTTGCCGACTACCTTCAGACCGTTGATGATCGCCGCCGCGACGACAATCGCCGTGCCGTGCTGGTCGTCGTGGAAGACCGGAATCTTCATGCGCTTGCGGCATTCGCGTTCGACGATGAAGCAGTCCGGCGCCTTGATGTCTTCCAGATTGATCCCGCCGAAGGTCGGCTCCAGCGCGGCGATCACATCCACCAGCTTGTGCGGATCCGACTCGTTCAGCTCGATGTCGAACACGTCGATGCCGGCAAACTTCTTGAATAGCACCGCTTTGCCTTCCATAACCGGCTTGGACGCCAGCGGGCCGATGTTGCCCAGGCCCAGCACCGCGGTGCCGTTTGTGACAACGCCGACGAGGTTGCTGCGCGCAGTGAAGCGCGCGGCGTTCAGCGGGTTTTCGACGATTTCCTCGCACGCGAACGCAACCCCGGGAGAGTAGGCCAGCGCCAGGTCGCGCTGGTTGATCATCTGCTTCGTCGGCGTGATCGCCAGCTTCCCAGGCGTCGGGAACTCGTGGTAATCGAGGGCGGCTTCGCGGAAGCTCGTTGTATCAGATTGCTTGGTCATGGCTGCGGTACTCGGGATGAAGTTGACTGGACGACTCAATGACTGTGGGGCTGGACAATGGAATCTTTCGTCGGCGTCGCCCCAACTGCCGGCTCCAGACCAGTGGACTCAAGGGCATCAATGCTTGTGTCGGCGGTCCGGTTGAGCATCGCTCGCGCCTTGTCCATATCGAGCGCACCCTCCCATCGGGCCACCACAATGGTCGCCACCCCGTTGCCGATCAGGTTCGTCACCGCGCGGGCCTCGTTGAGGAAGCGGTCAACGCCCAGCAACAGCACCAATCCGGACACAGGGATTTTGTGCATGGTGGCCAGCGTGGCAGCCAACGCCACGAATCCCGCTCCGGCTACACCCGCAGACCCTTTGGACGTCAGCAACATCACGCCGAGCAGGAGCAACTGGTCCCAGATCGTCAGATGGATATTCATCGCTTGAGCAATGAACAGTGCGGCCATCGTCAGGTAAATCGCGGTTCCATCGGCATTGAAAGTGTAGCCCGTAGGCAATACCATCCCAACGACGGGTCGTGAACACCCCAGTTTCTCCATCTTGATGAGCATTTGCGGGAGCACCGCTTCAGTTGAAGCCGTGCCGAGGGTGATGAAGATTTCATCCCTAATGTAGCGGAGAAACTTCCATAACGACAACCCACACATCCGCATCACGATGCCGAGGACAACGACCACGAAGATGACACAAGTCAGATAGAGGCAGCCCATCAACTGGCCAAACGACGCCAGAGTTAAAGTCAAATGTGGTGTACGGGCGGCAGGCATGATCAGGCGGCCAACGGTTGCTGGGCCGGTGTGCTGTCGGTCACCGGTACGCCATCCTTGAAAGGGATTCCTTCAAGCAGCGAGGCGATCTTCTCTGGTGCGCGAATGCGTCGCCACGATTGCTCGGCCGACTCGATCAGCTTGAATGCCAGACCGAGAAAGGTCGCTCGCGAAACACAATTGCGCGTGCGCGTCGTGCGATGCCGGACGGTTGCAAACGTCGATTCAATGGGGTTTGTGGTCCGCAAGTGCTGCCAGTGCTCCCCGGGAAAATCGTAGAAGGCCAGCAACTCATTGCGATCGTTTGTGAGCTTCCCGGCGGCTTTCGGATATTTGGCCGAATAGACGTCGACGAAACGGTTGAAGGCCGCGAGCGCGTCTTCGCGCGTGGCGGCTTGCCAGATTTCCTGTAGTCCTTCCTTGGCCCGGCTGTGCTGCGATTTCGGTAATGCGTTGAGCACGTTGCCGGTCTTGTGAAACCAGCAGCGCTGGTGCCGCGTCTGCGGGAACACTTCGGCCAATGCTGCCCACAACCCCATGGCACCGTCCCCGCTTGCCAGCATCGGGCCGCCTTGCAGGCCACGCGCCTTCAGATCAAGCAACACGTCGCGCCACGCGTCCTTCGATTCGCGATAGCCGTCGGCGATCGCCACGCGCTCCTTCGTTCCGTCCGGCTTCACGCCGATGATCACCAGCAGGCACTGGCCCTCGGAATCGTCGCTGCGCAGTCCGGTATGAATGCCGTCAGCCCACCAGTAGACCCAGCGCGCGTCTGCTAGGTCGCGTCGGTTCCATAACAGGTGCTCCTCGGCCCATTGCGCCTTCAGGCGGCTGACTACGTTCGGCGAAAGCCCTTTCGCCTGCTCGCCCAGCAGCACGCTGAGCGCCTCACTCATGTTGCCGGTCGACACGCCGCGCAGGTAGAGCCACGGCAGCGCCGCCGACACCCGTGGTGACTTGCGGATGTAGGGCGGCACAATGTTCGAATTGAACTTCACGCCCGAGCCTGAGCGGTCGCGTACCTTCGGCACTTTGACTGGGACCGGACCGATCGCCGTGACGACCTCACGCTCCGGCAGATAGCCGTTGCGCACCACGGCGCGCCGGCCGTCGAGTGTCTTCACGTTCCCGTACTGTTCGAGCAATGTTGCCAATTCTGCCTCGATCGCCTGCTGGATGATCTGTCGCGCGCCTTGCTGGATCAGCTCATCAAGGCTACCAACGCTTGCTGCTGCTTTACCGTCGTTCGTTTCTTCCGTAAACTTCTTCATGGTGGTGGATTCCGGTTCGCTGGTTCGTTACTCTCGACAAGCAACATTCTCAGCTAACCGCCGCCGCCTTCTCAAATCCCCGACTCATCCCCGTACACCACTTCTGACGATAACTCGACGCCAGCGTGCCAATCCCATACTTGGCGATTGTGAACGCCATGCCGCCGAAGGCGCCGATCGGTGCGACATACATGACGATCCGAACCACGCCAAACATGCCCTGAAGGAACATGTCGAGCATGTCGACGAACGGCGCTGTGCGGGGACCAAGCTTGGCGAGGGCGACCGCGAGCAGAAGCGAGAAGAAGATGATGGGCAGAATATCTCCATTCGCGAATGCCCCGACAATACTGTTCGGAACGATGCTCATCAAGAACTCAAGCATCCCATGCTGCTCAGCCGCGTGGGTGTAGGTGGCAATGGCTGAACTGTCGATGTGCGTGGGATCAATGTTCATCCCGCTGCCGGGCCTGACGATGTTCACGACCACGAGGCCAACCAGCAGCGCAATCGTCGATGCGACTTCGAAGTAAAGGACTGCCTTGACGCCCACCCGGCCAGCCTCGTGAAGGTCATTCATGCGGGCAATACCGACAACAACGGATGCGAAAATGATCGGGGCAAGCAGCATCCGGATCAGTTTAATGAACAGGTCACCGAGTGGTTTAAGTTGAGAACCGATGTCAGGGTAGAAGTGGCCGACGAGGACACCGGCAATAATGCCAATCAGAACCTGGACGTAGAGCTTGGAAAGAGATTTTCCGATCTTTGAAACCCGCATGACTGTCTCCTATGCGTGGCATCTTTTAATGAAAGTCAGGTCGAACACCCGCAGCGGGATCTACCGCTGCGGTGAGCACCGAGTGATTTCGGCTGCGTTCCTTTTGTCTGTTTTTTTGAACGCTACGCCGACGCTTTTGTCGGCGCGTTATGCCGGTTGACGGCTTATGCGGACAGCTTTTGCATCTCGGCGAAGAGATCGGCTTTTCCTTCGAAGCCAATGCCGGGCAGATCGGGCATGGTGATGTAACCGTTTTCCACCTTTACGCCGTCGGGGAATCCGCCAAACGGCTGGAACAGGTCCGGATAGGATTCGTTGCCGCCCAGACCGAGGCCGGCGGCAATATTCAGCGACATCTGATGTCCGCCGTGCGGAATGCAGCGGCTCGGCGACCAGCCATGCTGACGCAGCATGTCGAGCGTGCGCAGGTATTCGACGAGGCCATAGCTCAACGCGCAGTCGAATTGCAACCAGTCGCGATCCGGGCGCATGCCGCCGTAGCGAATCAGGTTGCGGGCGTCCTGCATCGAGAACAGGTCTTCACCGGTCGCCATCGGCTTGTCGTAGTAGTTACGCAGCGTTGCCTGCAATTCATAGTCGAGCGGGTCGCCCGGTTCTTCGTACCAGAACAGGTCGTACTGCGAGAGCGCCTTCGCGTATTGAACGGCGGTGTCGAGATCGAAGCGGCCGTTTGCATCGACCGCCAGCTTCTGACCGTCACCGAGCACGCTCAGAATCGAGTCGATGCGGCGCAGATCTTCATCGAGCGATGCGCCGCCAATCTTCTTCTTCACCACCGTATAGCCACGGTCGATGTAGCTGCGCATTTCGTCTTTCAGCTTCTGGTGGTCCTGGCCGGGGTAGTAATAACCGCCGGCGGCGTACACGAAAATCTTGCGGTCGGGCTGGCCATTACCATAACGATCAGCCAGTAACTGGAACAGCGGCTTGCCTTCGATTTTCGCCACCGCATCCCAGATCGCCATGTCGATGGTGCCGATCGCGACCGAGCGCTCGCCGTGGCCACCCGGTTTTTCGTTCGTGAACATGGTCGCCCAGATCTTGTGCGGATCGAGGTTGTCGCCGGCATCGTTGACGAGCGTGGCGGGATCGGCTTCGAGGATGCGCGGAATAAAACGCTCGCGCATCAGCTTGCCCTGCCCGTAGCGGCCGTTGGAATTGAAACCGTAACCGACAACCGGCTTGCCGTCCCGGATGACATCCGTCACCACGGCGACGAGACTCAGCGTCATCTTGCTGAAGTCAATGTAAGCATTCCGGATCGGGGAGCTGATCGGAATGGTCTTTTCGCGGATTTCAACAATTTTCATGACACTGTCTCCTGAGTTTGGGCACGTATTGCATGCGTCTGGCTGCAATGGAAACAAGCTTATCCGCGAAAGGAGGGGTTAGAATTCGCTTAGATTCATTTCATTTTTTACTTTAGGTGAACAACTGAAGTGACAACGGATTCGACCTCCGATTTCGAGTTTTTTATCCTCCTCGCCAGGCTGAAAAGCATGTCAGGAGCGGCGCGTGCGCTCGATCTCACCCCGCCGGCGGCGACCAAACGGCTGGGGCTGATCGAACAGAGGCTGGGGGCGCGGCTGGTCAACAGGACGACGCGGAGTGTCAGTCTGACGCCGGAAGGCGAAACCTACCTGCGCTACGCGACGCAGATCGTCGGGCAAGTCCGGCAGATGGAAGACGAGATATCCGGGGCCAAGTCCGACCCGCATGGGCTGTTACGCGTCAATGCGACGCTCGGCTTCGGGCGCACGACCATCGCGCCGCTGGTATCTGACTTCGCGAAGCGGTTTCCCAATGTCGAAATCCAGTTTCAGGTAACCGACCGCCCCATCGATCTGGTCGAGGAAGCATTCGATATGGCAATCCGTTTTGGCGAGCTTCCCGACAGCCGGCTTAGCGCACGGCGCATCATGAGCAACCGTCGTTTCCTTTGCGCGTCTCCAAAGTACCTTGAGCGTTTCGGAACACCCGAGCGCGTCGAGGACCTTGTTCGGCACCGCTGCATCATTCATCGCCAGAACGATGATGCCTATGGCGTCTGGAGATACCTGCAAGGCGATCACACCGAAGCGCTGAAAGTCAAAGGAGCGCTCTCAAGCAACGATGGTGACATCGTGCTGCGGTGGGCGCTCGACGGGCACGGGATATTGATCCGTTCCGAATGGGATCTGGCGAAGTACGTTCAGAGCGGCCGGTTAAAACTGGTGTTGCCCGATACACTACTGCCGTCCGCTGATCTGTTCGTCTACTATCCCAGCCAGCGGAACCAGACTGCGCGCGCGCGAGCATTCATTGATTTTTTGATCGTTCATTTTCAGGCGCCGTTCGTCCCGGTTGAAACCGGAGCCTTGATTTATGCACAAAAAAACAAAGCAGGCCGCAAGCCATAAGTCGTCCATCGCAGTCAGCGTGGCTGTCCGCGAACCGTAGGGCTCGCGGCCACGGGCCAAGTCGCTGTATTCGTGTCCCTTCCGCGCGTTTCCGTAATCAGCAGCAACGCAGCGATCGAAATGATCGCTGACGCGACCAAAAACCACGCAACCGAAGATCCCTTCCCGGTGGCCGACAGTAGTGCCGTCGTGACGATCGGCGTCGCTGCACTGCCCAACAGACCGGACAGCATGTAGCTGACCGACAGGCCCGAGTATCGAATCTCAGTGCTGAACAGTTCCGCGAGAAAGGTGGCAATCGGCCCGTAGTTGGCCGCGAAAGCGGTCATCATCAACAGGTATCCCAGCAGCGCGAGGGGAAACTCGCGGGTGTCGAGCAGCCAGAAAAGCGGGAATGCCAGCAACGCCTCCGCGACGATTCCGCCAATGATCACGGGCTTGCGCCCGATCAGATCCGAAAGCCGCCCAAACGCGGGCAACATCACAACGCAAAGCGCGCAGGCGATGAGCGCAATGGATAGCATCGCGTTGCGAGAATAGCCGAGTGTTTGCGTTCCATAGGTCAGTCCAAATGCAACGATCAGGTTGAAGGACGTACCGGTCGACATCGTCGCAATGCCGCCCAGCAGCACCGGTTTCCAGTGCTTGCCCAGCAGTTCGGCCAACGGCACTTTAACCTGAGCGTTGGTGTCCCTGATCTTACGGAACGACGGCGTTTCCGACGTGTTCAACCGAACGTAAAGTCCGACGGCGACCAGCAACACACTGCCCAGAAAAGGGAGACGCCAACCCCATGCAAGCAGCGCGCCGTTGGGCAGCAATGCGTTGCTCAACAGAAACACGAGGTTGGCGATCAACGTGCCTGCCGGCACACCAATTTGCACCCAGGAACCGTAGAGGCCACGCCGGTTCGCGGGGGCGTGTTCGACCGCCATCAACACCGCACCGCCCCATTCGCCACCCAGCGCGAGACCTTGCACGATGCGTAGCGTGAGCAGCAGGAGCGGCGCCCAGATACCGATCGACGCATAGTCCGGCAGGAGCCCAATGCAAAATGTGGCCATGCCCATGATCACCAGTGACACCAGCAGCATCGACTTGCGCCCTAGCCTGTCGCCGAAATGGCCGAACAGCGCCGCGCCGACGATACGTGCCAGGTACGCAGACGCAAAGGTGCCGAACGCAAGCAAGGTGCCAATCAACGGCACAAAACCCGGAAAGAACACCTTATTGAACACAAGCGCCGAGGCGGTCGCGAACACGAACAGGTCGTACCATTCGACGGTTGTGCCAATGACACTCGCGATCGCAATTCTTTTCATGCTGTACTCGATTTCATCCGGTTCGAGGGTACCGTCGACGGTGCTGGCGTGATTCATGGGAGGCTCCACGGGAAATTGAGCGCGCGCCGACTATCCGGGCACTGTCAATAGGGTTTGACACTGTTCGGATCAGGGGCGGAGCGGGACCTACGAGTTCTTTCAGGTCAGCGGACGCGACCGTCGATTTCAGAGCGCTGGGTCGTGTAGTACGCCAATCCAGATTAGTGGCGGCCGGACACCTCGGCTAAGCGCGGCATCCGGAGCAGATTTCCGTGCACTGGCGATTCCAGCCACGGTATGCCGAGCGTTACGCTGTCGAGTGTTTGATATACGCGATCACATCGTCAGCGCTCGACACGTCCGCGTACCGTCGACCGACATCGCGCAGGTTGTCGCGGTGCGGTCCTTCTTCGATGTCGCCCACGCAGTCTTCCGGAACGATCGTGCGAAAGCCCCACTGAAAACTGTCGATCGTCGATGCGCGAATGCATCCGCTCGTATTGCAGCCCGTGATGATGACCGTCTCAACGCCCTCTCTGATGAAATAAGGCACTACGGGCGTCTGGAAGAATATCGACGGGCCAAACTTGCAAACCACTACGTCGTAATCCTTATCGTATATCCGAGGGTCCAGTGCCGAGCTCGGATGATCGAGTCTGAACTGATCGCGGACTGCGGCCACTTTCCAGTGCGGCATGTCACGCTCGGTTTTATAAGCGGTGAAACAAGTTGCGATGGGTACGTCGTGCGCGCGCGCCACCTTGAGAAGACGTGCCGTATTTTCAAGTCCACGCATGACCAGCGGCGCGCCACCCAATGGGTATTTCGACTCGGTGAAGGCCAACTGATAGTCCACGACGACAATCCCGACCTTCCCCTTCATGCCGATCTCAACGGCGCCATACGAGCGATTTTTGTAGTCGTCCATTTCTTCCTCCAAATCAACGGTTTAAATGTCATTGCACGTATGAGAATACGAGTTCAATATACGTACAACAATACGTATCGGTTACGTACGGAATCACCCTGACTTCGAAGAGGTTGTATGAAAGGAATGCCCGCCAGCGCGCCGCTGTCTGAGCCGATTGACTACGAGCAGGTTTTCGCGCACGTGCCGGTTGCACTAATGGTCACCCGACAGCGGGTGATAACCGCGTGCAACCAGCAATTCATGGACATGTTCCGCGCCACCAGCGAGGCACTCGTCGGCCAGACGGTCCGAATCCTCTATCCGAATGACGTGGCCTTCGAACGGTTCGGTGCTCGTGTGATTCCGGCGCTAAAGAAGTTCGGCCGGATCACGGAGCCGCGCGCCATGCAACGGACCGACGGCGAGCTGTTCTGGGTGAATGTGACGGGTGTCAGTGAACACCGGGACGACCCGTACCGCGAGGCGCTGTGGTTTTTCTCGGAGATGGGTGTGGCAACCAGCCTATCCGGCGGTGCAAGCTCCGCTAATAAGTTGATCGCAGAGGCCAAGAATTCAATGACCAGGCGCGAGCGCGATGTGGCGGCATTGCTCATCCAGAACCAGACCGCCAAGGAGATCGGCATAGCGTTGGGTATCAGCCCCCGCACTGTTGAGGTCTTTCGTGGAAAACTGTTGAAGAAGTTCGACGCGCCCTCGACCAACGCGCTGGTTAAAACGCTCCTTGCCTAGCCTTGTTCGATCGGAACGAAAATGGTCGACGAGATGGCCGATGCCGAACGGCCGTTGTCCACGCGCAGGCTCCTTGGCAATGACGAGCAGCCAAACCGGCAAGCCTCCTTCTGTTCGACAAGGCGGGCCGGAAAGTCCACGGATAGGTCATTTGAAAACCCGAACCCATACCGCCCGAAGGCGCCGCGCGCGGTCTTCAAAGAGATATGACGCAGCCAGCGTGAAGAGACCTGAAATAACACCCGTCACGATGTGCTCGACATAGGGGATGCGGTAGTGACCCACGTGCGAATAGGCGTCGCCTAAGGTTGTCAGTAATCCGACGACCAGCGCATTGCCGTATCGATTCGTGTAGAGTTTCGCGGCAGGCGTGAAGGTCAACAGTACGGCCAGGAGTCCGGTGAGCAGCCCTGTATGGAATGCAATCGTCCAGTGGGGAAGGCTAATGATGTTGCCCCAGCTCCCCGGCATGCAGGTCATGCACGCGCTGGTCGGCTGCCAGAAACGCTGGATAAATAGCTTGAAGCGGCGCTTCCACTCGATTGACATGATGTTTTTCCCATCGATGCCGCTGTTACGGCCGACGCCACCCTAGGTACCGTTGGACCAGTTTTCAGGCCTTTGACCAGCTTGCCGTCCTCGTCATGGATGCGTCGAATCTGCGCCGTCGAGGCCGCGCAATAGCGTAGACATGGTGGGATACTACACCGCGATCGGACCGCCGCCGTTTCGACCGGGACCGGAATTTGGCCCTTGCGTTCATCGGCGCACTTCCATCGATGACGGGAATCGAACGATGTGCTTCCCCACGAAGTCAGCTTCCCGGCTCGCCCCACATCAGCCGTTTGCGCTTGTCCAAATGCAATGGCTGCCTGAAGACGAGCAGGCATTTGTCAAAGACTTCGCCGGCAATCTACCGACGGCTGAAGCCGAAATGTACTACGCGGTTCAGCCGCCGATTGGCAAGGCGATCACGATGACGAAGACGACCGTCGCCGCGTGGCACGACAAGCCGACCTGGTATGCGGTGTCAACCGACGATCGGACCATCGACCCCGATCTGCAACGCTTCGTGGCGAACCGGATGCACGCGCATACGATCGAGCTTAAGTCGAGCCACGTGTCGCTGCTGTCGCATCCGACGGAAGTGGCGGTTCTGATCCTCGAAGCGACCGGCGAGCAGAAGTAAGGCGGTGCTCGCACGCCTCGCATTGGCGCATGGAGCGCGAGCGGTCAAGCTGCTGAATAACTCCCAGACCCCAGGCAACAGTGACGCGGAGTTCGGTGAGTGATTGGTCAAGAACGTCCTTGAACTCGCCAGACCCGGTCCAACACGACCGGCTCAGTTCGACTGCGGATTCAACCGGTCGATGCAAGCGACCGAAACCTGCAATCAAGCAGCCGTTCGCGATTTGCCGTCGTGTACGAATCGGTCAAATACGCAAACCTTCAACCCTTCGCGGCAGCTTTTCCAGTTGCGGACACGTGCTGCGGTGCGTACCGTGCACCGTACCCGACGATCCGGAGCGAATCGCTCGCTTGCGATTGATTGGCCGCCCTCCGACGTGGTTAACGGCCGCTAGTGATAGGAGGGTCCGTAGCGGGATCAATATGGCTCTGCAAGGAGGACATGGACGGAGTGCCGAAGAAATAATGTGCGGGAACGGGAAATGCGCAGGAGGTGGGGGCCAGTCGACGCGTGTGCCACCTTTTCGCATGACCACATTTCAACGAGGTAGTCCCGATGAACACATTTGCAATGCCTTACTGGCTCTGGGCAACGTTTTTCCCCGCGCCTGGATTCCAGCCTGAAGAATCGGCTACTGCCACACGCTGTGATGCGAGCAACCTGTCAGACTTTCCGGTCGCAAAGATGATCGCGAGGCGTCCGCTGCGCCGCACGGTCAAATATAGGCGCTCACGCACTCATCTGTGATCTGGTCTGTGCGGAATGCAACCTCGCGCTTTGCCATTTAGCGGCGACGCGTCGCTGCACAACCTCGGCGGAGATGTCATCGGCAGTTGAGGTCTTGGCAAACGGCGTAGGAGCGGGAGCGTCGCCGCCTCTCTCATGACAGGCGGACAAGCCGCGCGGCCCAGACGGCCATCATGGCCAAGACGGTAAGGTTGCCCCGGTTGCCGCTCCGTCGGCGCAGTAATATTTACGCTAAGCGATCAAATGCCGGGCCGACTATCATTCATTGTCTTGTTTGCGAGTAATCAGGCATAAAATTGGCTTCAGCCATGTCAATATCTGCGTTTGCTCCGGACGGGATCCAGCCTGTGTTCAACATACCAGCGGCAGAGGCAGAGTTGGCGCCTTCAGCCTCTCCCATTGTAGGTATCGGCGCTTCCGCGGGCGGACTGGAGGCGATCTCCGAACTCATCTCCACGATTCCGCGTTCGAGCGGGCTGTCATTCCTTATCGTGCAGCATCTCGATCCGTCCCGTCGTAGCCTGCTGCCGGAGATTCTGACCAAACATACCGCGATGCCAGTTGTCGAGGCGATCGAGGGAATGGCCATCGAGGCTGACCACGTCTACGTCATTCCGCCCAACGCCCGCATGCTGATTGCGGAGCGGCGCATCAACCTGCAGCCACGCGTCGACATTCTCGGGCCACCAATGCCAATCGACGACCTGCTGGAGTCGCTCGCCAACGACCAGGGCGCCAACGCCATCGGGGTCATACTCTCGGGCAGTGGATCCGACGGTGCGCTAGGTCTCAAGGCAATTCAGAATGAAGGTGGCATCACGTTCGCCCAGGACGAGGCGTCCGCCCGTTTTGCCAGCATGCCTCAGGCAGCTATTGGCACGGGATGCGTCGATCTGGTTCTTCCCCCGCGGCAAATCGCGGAGGAGATCGCGCGCATCGGACGGCAGCCCCATACCGGTCCCGATCAGTCGATGCCGGCAACCCAGGCTGAAAAAAGTCTGCGGCATGTATTCCGGTTGCTTCACAAGGCCTGCAACGTCGACTTCACGCACTACAAACGCGGCACCATTGAACGCAGGCTGTCCCGGCGCATGGCGCTGCGTCAGATCTCGTCCGTCGCGGACTACGCAGTCGTGCTCGAATCCGATGCGACGGAAGTGCTCGCACTCGGACGGGATCTGCTGATCCAGGTGACCCAATTTTTCCGCGACCCAGAAACGTTCGAAGCGCTGGTCCAGATCGTATTTCCGAGGTTGCTCGCAGACCGCGAACCGGATATGCCGATCCGGTTGTGGATTCCCGGCTGTGCGACCGGCGAGGAAGTCTATTCGATCGCCATCTGCCTGATCGAATACCTGGGAGAACGCGCAGCGGATACGCCGATCCAGATTTTCGGTACCGACGTGAGCGTCGATGCACTGGACGTTGCCCGCGCCGGACGCTACATCGAAAACATCGCACGAAACGTATCGTCCCAGCGTCTGCAACGCTTCTTTGTACGGGACGGCGATTACTTCCGGCTCGACAAGCGCATCCGGGATCTTTGCACGTTCGCACGTCACAACGTTGCCACCGACCCGCCCTTCTCGCGGATGGATCTTGTTAGCTGCCGCAATCTTCTCATTTACCTGAATCCGGTTCTGCAGCGAAACGTCATGCCGCTGTTTCACTACGCGTTGCGTTCCGGCGGCGTGCTGATGCTGGGGCCATCGGAAACGGTGGGCGCCTTCTCCGACCTGTTCGGCGTCATCGAAAGCAAGCGTACGAAGCTGTATAGCAAGAAGCCTCGTCCCGCACACCCGGGTGCCCGTTCGCTCAGTCTGATGTCGTCGCCCGAATCGGCGGTCCAGCCCACGAGTTCGACGCAGGATCGACGCGAGCCACCGCTAGTCGAACGGCTGGGGCGCGAGGCCGCACGCAAGGCGCTCACGCGGTATGCACCACCCTATGTCCTGTGCGATGACGAACTGAACATCATCGAGTTTCACGGCGACACCGGACCGTATCTGGTCAATCCCGAAGGGCCGCCGAGCAGCAATCTGCAACGGCTCGCCCGACCGGAAGTGTTTCTGGCCATCAGCGAAGCCGTCCGGCAGGCCCGCACGAGTGGCGCCCCGTTGCGCAAGACAGGACTGCGCGTCGGAACTGCGGGGAGCGCGGGCGATGCCGGCATCGAGGTGCATCAGATACAGATCGCCGGTGCCGATGGACGGTGGTTTATCGTCTTCTTTGAGGGCGCGCCGCAACGGATAGCGGAAAGCAGGCCAGCCGCGTTCGAAGATGGTTCGATCAGGTCCGCCGTGCTTCGGACCTTGAAGCGGGGCCTCGCCCGAACGCACGAGCAGGATCGAGGCGACCAGGACGCGGAGATCGCGCGTCTCAGAACCGAACTGGACGCCACCCGTGAACAGCTTCGGGCAACGATCGAAGAGCATGAGAGCGCCCGGGAAGAGCTCAAATCGAGCGAGGAGGAACTGCTCTCCAGCAATGAGGAATTCCAGAGCACCAACGAGGAACTCGAGACAGCCAAGGAGGAACTGCAGTCAGTCAACGAGGAGCTTTCCACGACCAACGACGAGCTGCGCTATCGGGTCCGTGAGCTGAAGACCCTGCACGATGAAGTCACGCGTGCGCGCGACTACGCCGAGGCGATCATTGAAACGATCGCCGAACCGGTCCTCGTACTCGAGGCGGATCTGCGCATCACGCGAGCCAATCGGGCCTTCTACCAGGCATTCGCGACCTCGGCCGAGGCGACGATTGGCACGAAGCTGTATCTGCTCGGCAACGGCCAGTGGGATATTCCTGCGCTGCGCACGATGCTCGAAGAAATTCTTCCAGAGAGGACCAGCGTTCGCGACTACGAGATAACGCACGAGTTTCCGCGCGTCGGCACGCGCACCATGTGCCTGAACGCAGTGCGCATCGCATGGCCTGAGCAGGCGCTTGTCCTGCTCACCATTCAGGACATGACCCAGCAGCGCGATGCGGTGACGCGTCTAGAGGCAGCGGATAATCAAAAGGACGAATTCCTTGCCATGCTTGCGCACGAACTGCGTAATCCTCTTGCTGCGATTCGCAACGGGATACAGCTATGGCAACGCGGTGATGCCGACGATGCGTCCATCAAGGCGGCTCAGGCTGCCGCCCAGCGTCAGCTTGCCAATGAGATCGGTCTGGTCGACGACCTGCTGGACGTATCCCGGATTTCGCGCGGCATCATCACGCTCAAGGTACAGCGCATCGATCTGGCTGATGCGGTTCGCCACGCGGTCGAGACGATGCAGGCGGAAATCGGAGCGCGACAGCACGAGTTGACACTCGAGTTGCCAGAGGAAATCCTGACGGTCGAGGGCGATACGATGCGGCTTGAGCAGATCGTGACGAACCTGCTCGGCAACGCGATCAAGTACACCCCTGCCGGTGGTCGCATCCGGCTTTCGCTCGAACGCGAAAGACACGATGCCGTACTGAGCGTCACCGACAACGGTATCGGGATGACTGCCGAGTTCATCCCTACGATTTTCAGGATCTTTGTTCAAGCGCAGCGAACGTCCGATCGCAGGGGCGCGGGTCTCGGGCTCGGCCTGACGCTGGTGCGGCGGCTGGTTGAACTGCACCGGGGATCGGTGCATGCTTCCAGCGAAGGTCTTGATCGCGGCAGCAGGTTTGTCGTCCGGCTTCCGGCACTGCTGCCGGGCACCGCACCGGAACATTCACCGAACCCCGGTCGATCGGCGGAAGGACCAACCGCTACCCACCGGATTCTGGTCGTCGACGACAATGTCGACGCGGCGGAAAGCAGCGCCGCGCTGTTGCGACTCGACGGACATGAGGTGCAGATAGCCTGCGACGGGCCAGCCGCGTTGCGGACCGCGGAGGATTTTCGCCCCGACGTGGTATTGCTCGACATTGGCCTGCCCGGAATGGACGGCTATGAGGTCGTACAGCGGCTACGTACGATGCCGGCTCTGGCCGATGCTGTCGTGATCGCGGTGAGTGGGTATGGAGGGGAACAGCATGCCGAGCGGTGCCGGCAGGCTGGTTTCGATTGTCACCTGGTCAAGCCCGCCAATCTCGAGCAGCTTAATGCGTTAGTTGAGTCATGTCGCAGCAGGCGTACGACTGCCAAAAATGCGCCGTGAGCGGCACTCGCCGAGTCCGAAACGCATGGCATGCAGAACTGTGGCCGCGTGTCATCGATTCCCAGTCTGCCGCAGACGCAATGATGAAAAGACCCGCCGAGAACACTCATGTCGACCCGGAAACGACCGCCGCATGAAGCAATGACTCTCGCGTAGCGGACGACCGCCTCAGTAGCATCCGCAGCGTCGCGTCAGAACGATTCACCGACCATTTCTTCACTCTTGCGCCAGAGCGCGTCAGCGCCTGCAGCGTCAAGCGCATAGCGTCGGACGCCTTCGCTGACGGGCGTGATGACAACGTCGTCGGCAACGGTTTGGCTCACATGGCAGTTCTCGCAGTATCTACCGCCCACGGCGTCAGCTGCCGCCACCACCGCCGCCCACACGGAAGTCGCTGCCCCTTGTGGCACGGTCTTGAACTGAAACGGCCCCTTCCCCTCCGACTCGAGCTGCTTGTTGATCCCTCCGAGCAGCGCAGTCATTTGGCTTTCGTCCATGTGACGAGCGAGTTCTGTGTGGATTCCGCCCGGATGAACTGCGGCTGCGCGTACACCGCGCGCTCGATGCCGCTGATCGAAGGCCACCGCAAACAGAATATTCGCCGTCTTGGCGCGCCCGTATGCAACGAACGGGTCGTAAGGCGTTCGCTCGAAGCCCGGTTCGTCGAGATCCACGTTAGCGAAACGGTGGCCCGACGACGCGAGCATCACGACTCGACCACCCGATGGGATCAGCGACGCCAGGCGATTCACCAGCACGAAATGCCCCAGATGGTTCGTACCGAACTGCGTCTCGAATCCATCCGCGGTCTTGCCAAAGGGCGTTGCCATCACGCCCGCGTTCGCGATGATGACGTCGATAGGTTTGCCGTCCTCCCGCAGCCTGTCGGCGCAATCCCTGACGCTCTTGAGGCTCGCAAGATCGAGCGCTATCAGCTCGATGCTGCCGCCCGCCGCGGCGGCCTCCCGCCGCGCCTCAGCGATTGCCTGCTTTGCTTTTTCCAGATCTCTAGCCGCGCCGATAACGTTGGCCCCGCGCGCCGCCAGCGCCCGCGCCGTCTCTACGCCCAATCCCGCCGACACACCGGTCACCAGAATTCGCTTGCCATGAAGATCGACGCCTGCGAGCACGTCGTCCGTCGTCGAAGTCGCCCCAAATTTCTCAGTCATTTCCGCCGCTCCAGCACAATGAAGATTGACGTCATTCCCCGTCCGGGATAGAAACGGAGCTTACCTCCGCTTTTATCGATACTAAACGGAGACACCCTCCGTTTGCAAGGACCCGACGTGTAAATGACCGATTCGACGCCAAAAGAACGAAAACCCAGAGCAGACGCGCTGCGCAATCGCGAGCGCATCCTTGAAGAAGCGAAAACGGCGTTCACTCGCGCTGGTGGCGAAATCAGCCTGGAGGACGTCGCCCGTCAGGCGGGCGTCGGTGCAGGCACGCTGTACCGGCACTTCCCTACGCGCGATGCGCTGCTGGAGAGCGTCTACCGTGCCGAGGTGGCGAAGCTTGCCGAGGAGCAGCGCAGACTGTCCGACTCGCTGCCTCCTCCCGATGCGTTGCGATCGTGGATGTTGCTCTTCGTGGATTACATCGAAACGAAGAAGATCATTGCGCCTGCATTGAATTCAATCGTCGGAGGGCCGACGAAGCTATTCGAATCGTCCGGCGCGCAGATCAAGGACGCGATTCACTCGCTCGTCATGGGCGCAATCGCGAGTGGCGACATCCGCCCCGATATCGAGCCACTGGATCTGCTTCGCGCGCTCGTCGGCGTTTCGAATGTCGCGTCGGCGCCAGACTGGCAGCAAAGTGCGAAGAGGCTGGTCGATATACTTTTACTTGGGTCCAGGCCGACGGAGTAGGTTCGGCAAGCGGGCCCGTTGAGTCGCTCAGAAGTTCATCCCCTTCTGTTCGCTCCCGCGGGAGACCGAATTGGCGACCGGGCGCCACCAACCTCCGCCTTCAGTGGCGGTCAGCGCTTCATATCCTCTTGCCTCGCGCCCAACGCCGCAGCAATACGGCTTTGTGCGGCAACGAGCTGGTCATCCGTAGTCGCCACCAGCCACAGACGTGCGTGCTCCGCGATCCGGCGGTTGTGGTCCTTCAACGGGCCCATCGCGGCAGCCGCCTTCCAGACCACCGGGCCGACTCGGCTTTGCCTGCCCGACGGCGCGCCGACAAGCAGGCAATAAGGTCCCAGCGGAAGCGATACAAACGGAAGAGCCGGACTGGCGCGCACGCGCCAGTCGATGAAGGGCGTCTCGCTGATAAGCAGCGGTGTGGGCAAGCCGTAAAGCACACTGAAATCGTACAGCGCCAGTTGTTCCGGCATGCGGGCGTAACTACGCCGGATGTCGTCGACAACCGCCGCGCGGATCTCGTCCTCGAACATGGGTTCCTGCGCGTAGCGGGCAAATGCCTCGCGCGCCTCCCATTGATAGGCGCTGAACAGGCCGAGTTCAACGCAGTCCTGCACCGCGCGTTGAACCTCCGCCACAGAACCGGCTTCCTCTGGCTTGCCCAACTGCGCAGCCCGCAAAAATCGGGCAAGTCCCGCCTCCTGGATCGCGGGACCCTCCTCGGATACATTGTCTTGAGCGTCCTTACCGAGGGGCACGTAGGTATACTTCTCGGCTGCAAAATGCGATTTCTTGCCTTCGTCAAACTTGATCTCGCCATCAACGCAGTCCAAGTAGCGAGTCCCAACTCGACCATGCTCCCAAACCCAATTTTTCAGGAGCGGACGTAGTGGATGCAGTCTGTCGTGATCGGTCATTGAGGCCTCCAGGTGCTCCAGTATAGTTCCAAGGTGCAGATTGCTCCGTAGAGGACATGGCGATCGTTCAAACCGATGGATCGGCCCTCGCCGCGCGACGATTTCGTTGGCGTCGGCACGTTGACCTTTCGCAACCCACGTTGTACACAACATGGCATGGACGCAAGCGTTTCAGGAAGGCACCGATGAGCCGCCCCTTTTGCACGATTGGTCATTCCAACCGTCCGTTGCCCGAATTCGTGAGTCTGCTGAAGGAGGCGGAAGTCGCGACGCTGATCGATGTGCGCAGCATTCCACGCTCACGCACCAATCCGCAGTTCAATCAGGACACGCTGCCGGATGCGCTCGCGCCGGAACACATCGATTACGTGCATCTCGCAGATCTGGGTGGGCGCCGCAGCAGGCGCAAAGACGATGCATCGTCGCTCAACGCGTACTGGACCCATCCGGCGTTCCGCAATTACGCGGACTATGCGATGAGCGACGCTTTCCGCGATGGCCTGGCGCAGCTGCTCGCGCTCGGCCATCAGCGCCGCTGCGCGATCATGTGCGCGGAGGCGGTCTGGTGGCGCTGCCACCGGCGTATCATCACGGATTACCTGCTGCTGCACGGCGAGACCGTACTGCACATCATGGACGCGCGTCACACGACCGTTGCGACGATGACACCGGGCGCGCAACCTCAACCCGACGGCACGTTGATCTATCCGGCTCAAACCACGACCTGAACCGGCACACAACGCGACTGCCCGTCAGCCGTTTTGCACGATTGCATGACTGCCACTACACAACCCACGTCGCTCGATATCCTTCTTCGCGAGATTCGCGCCTGCACACTCTGCTCGGCGGTGCTGCCGCACGCTCCACGGCCGGTGCTGGCGGCATCCGAGCAGGCGCGCATTCTGATCATCGGCCAGGCGCCGGGCGCGCGGGTTCATGCGTCTGGCGTTCCGTGGAGCGACGCGAGCGGTGCGCGGTTGCGCGCGTGGCTCGACGTCGACGACACCACGTTCTACGACACGTCGAAATTCGCCGTCGTGCCAATCGGCTTCTGTTTTCCAGGCCGCGGCCCGAGCGGTGATTTGCCGCCGCGCCCCGAGTGCGCCGCCCGCTGGCATAAGGAATTGCTCGCGCACATGTCGTCGGTCCGGCTCACGCTGCTGGTCGGACAATACGCGCAGCGATTCGGACTGGGCAAGGCATTCGGACCGACCCTGACGGACACGCTCGTCCGGTGGCGCGAATTCGGCCCACAGGTCGTGCCGCTGCCGCATCCGTCGCCGCGCAACATTGCCTGGTTCAAACGCAATCCGTGGTTCGATGCGAGCGTTTTGCCGACATTGCGCGAGCGAGTCGCGGCGGCATTGGCGACCCCTGCCGCGTGAAAATTTGCGGTGATCGGCAGGTCACAATAAGCTGCCGGACGAGTTCCCACATCAAGTATTTCGCGCCGCACCGTTGCGACGCTGCGCGGCCAGATCGCGACCGACGCGGCGGATCTCGGCCTCGCCCTGCGCAAGCGCGTCTGGGTTCGTATGCACCGAGTAGTGGCCGAGCACCAGCGGATACGGATGCTTGATAGCGGAGCCGATGACGAACGACGTCGCGTCCTCGGCGTGCAACTCAATGGGCGCCTCGTCCGATTCCTCGAACACGGCGAGTTGCCCCGCCTCGATCGGCTCGGACGCGTTCAAGCGGCCCTTGTCGATCGCGAGCCACGCGACGTTGTGCCCGGCGGGCGGCACATATCGCCACGTCTCTCCAGCGCTCAGTTGAACGTGAAAGTAGTTGATGCCTTCAGGCGCGCGAATCTCACTCGCCGCAGATCCGTGGCGACCGAGAATCACGCGGACGGGTCCATCGCGCTGGACCAGGGCCGGCGAAATGTACTGGCTTTCCGGCGGCGAATTCTCCAGCGAGGGCAGTAGCGCAACCCAGAGTTGAAAGAGGCGTACGGTTTCGCCAGGCAAGACGTTTCCGTCGTGCCAGACACCATTGCCCGCCTTCATCCATTCGAGGCCGCCGGCGTGAAGTTCTCCATGCTTGCCGGTCGTGTCCGCATAGGAGATGCCGCCACTCAGCACGGTGGTGAGTGTTGCGATGCCCGAGTGCGGGTGGAACCCAAACATCGGCTTGCCGGTCGGCACAACCACGGCGTGATCGAGGAACACAAAAGGCTTGATCAATTCTCCGATATCGGAAGGACTGGCCAGACGAGTAATGCCGCCGTGCGCACTGCCGCCGGTGCGAAAAGCAATCCGGCGCGGCGCCAGCATGGTTTCCTGAATCGGGTTGAGTACGGCTGTGTCGATGTTCATGGCTCTGCCTCAAGAAAAACGCGATGCCCGTAAGATAAGAGCTTGCACGCCATCTTAAAAGCCTATATTTTTAGATTTCACATATCGCCTGGAGCGATGGATATGCTTGACGGCGTGACCCTGGACCAGCTTCGGACCTTCATCGCGGCAGTCGATGAAGGCAGCTTCTCAGCGGCCGGACGCAAGCTCCGGCGCGCGCAATCAGTGGTCAGCCAGACCCTCTCGAATCTCGAGGCACAGCTCGGGGTGAAACTGTTCGATCGCACGGCCCGTTACCCGCAACTCACCGACGCCGGCAAGAGCTTGCTGCTCGACGCCCGTTCCGTGGCGGATACGATTGATGGCTTCAAGGCGCGAGCACGCGCGATGCGAGAAGGTCTGGAGCCCGAGCTCGCGGTGGCGATGGACGTGATGTACCCCATGGACAGCCTGACGAGCGCGGCGGCTCAATCGCAAAAGGATTATCCGCACACGCCGCTGCGGCTCTATGTCGAGGCACTGGGTGGCGTGATGAAGCTGGTGCTCGATCGGGTTTGCAACATCGGCGTGATCGGCACCCTGCCGATCGTTACGGACGAACTGCAGGTCGAACTGTTGCGCGAGCTCGAGCTGGTCACCGTCGTGAGCCCCTCTCATCCGCTGGCAAATCGCCGAGGCCTTGTGTCGGCGGCCGCAATCAAAAAGCACGTGCAACTGGTCCTCAGCGACCGGACCGCACTGTCCGAAGGACGCGAATTCGGTGTCCTGACCGCCTCGACGTGGAGGCTCGCGGATCTGGGGGCCAAGCACGCCTTTCTGAAGGCGGGACTGGGCTGGGGCCATATGCCTCTGCACATGGTCAAGGAGGATCTCGACAGTGGCGCCCTGGTCACGATTCGCATTGAAGGCCTGCCGCGCGAAGTCGTGATGCCGATGAAGGTTGTTTACCGCAAGGACGCGCCGCCGGGGCCGGCTGCCCGCGCCTTCATCGCACAACTGGGGAAGTAGGTTAATTACGGCGATCTGGTCTGAACTGAATTTGCGTCGGTGGAGTGCAAAAAAGGGAATTAGCCCGCGTCCACCATCACCAGTTCGGAATCTTCGAGGGCGGCAATCTGCGCCGCGGCGACTTTCGTGATCGCCACGCCGTCCAGCGGCCCGACGGGCTCGCCATTCACCTCGATGCGTCCCGAGGCCACGACGAGATAGGCACGACGCGCCGGACCCAACTCGTGTCGAACGCTTTCGCCTGCCTTGAGCATTGCGCCAAGCACACGCGCATCGGCGCGAATGGGAAGCGCGCCTTCATCGCGAGCGAACCCGCTGGCAAGGACTACAAAGCGCCCTGACCGGTCGCTTTTGGGAAACGGCCTGGTATCCCATGCGGGTTCACGACCGGCTTCACGAGGCAGCAGCCAGATCTGGTAAAGCTTGAGCGGCACCTCACCCTTGTTGAACTCGGCGTGGCGTATGCCCGTGCCGGCGCTCATGACCTGGACATCGCCCGCGTGGATCGTTCCCTCGGATCCCAGGGTGTCTCGATGCCCGAGCAGGCCCTGGCGCACATACGTGATGATCTCCATGTCGCGGTGCCCGTGCAGGGGGAACCCGCTGCCAACCGCGATCTCGTCATCGTTCCAGACAATCAGGGGACCTAGGGCGGCGTGTGCGGGATTGCCGTCGGCGCTGACCACGAAGTGATGTTTCGCGCGCAGCCAGCCGCGCTCTGCCCCGTCCAATGATTCCCAACGTCTGTGTATAAGCATGTCTTTTTCCGTTTCGCGCCACGGTCAATGCGGCGCGTGTCGCCAATGTCGTACGACGCTCCTATCCAGGTCAATTCGATATCCAGACCGGTACCGGCCAGGCGGGAATCCGCCTGGCCGTCTCATTCACGCGTCGATGGTGCAAACCTGAATGACGCTCAGGCAAACAGCTTGTTTGCCGTGCGGGCGATCAGTTCGCCCTGGTGGCGAGCACCGGCAAGCTCGATAGCGCTCGGCTGACGCTGACCTTGTCCACCGGCAATGGTCGTGGCGCCATACGGAGAGCCGCCGACGATCTCGTCCAACGTCATCTGCCCCTGATGGCTATACGGCAGGCCGACGATGGTCATGCCGAAGTGCAGGAGGTTGGTGATAATCGAAAACAGCGTCGCCTCCTGTCCGCCGTGCTGGCTGGCGGTCGAAGTGAAGGCACCGCCGACCTTGCCGTTCAATGCGCCGCTCATCCACAAGCCGCCGGCCTGATCCAGAAACACCGCCATCTGCGACGAGATGCGCCCGAAACGGGTCGGCGTGCCGACGACGATCGCGTCGTAGTTGGCGAGCTCGGCGATCGTTGCAACCGGCGCTTGCTGGTCGAGCTTGAAGTGGGCGGCTTTGGCGACTTCCTCCGGCGCGGTCTCAGGCACCCGCTTGACGTCGACCGTAGCGCCCGCCGAGCGCGCACCTTCGGCGACGGCATCCGCCAACGCTTCGACATGACCATACGAGGAATAGTATAGAACCAGAACTTTCGACATTTCGATCTCCTTCCTATATCTGCGGTGATGCCACTGGGGGAAATGATGTGCGCCCGACAACGCGCACTGTGTTACTGCGAGGTGCCCATTCATGTGAGACGATCCGGCCGGCCAGGCGGTCGTCTCAGCGGATCCGTCCTGTTAGCTCGCGCTCAGAGGTGAACGGCCCGAAGCTGTCCGCGCGGAGCGCGCGTCCAGGCTGAACGCGCCGGCACCGAAGTAGGTGATCTGCAGAAGACCACCGGCCATCATCACGTTCTTGAGAAAGTGAATCATCTGGTTTTGATCGGCGAAGTTGTGGTGAAAGAACAATGCAGTGACCACGCAGAATACCGCCATCGCCAGCGATACGGCGCGAGCCCTGTAGCCCGACAGCAGCAGCAGGCCGCCGCCCAGTTCGGTCAGCACGGCAACAACAAACGCAAGCGGCGGCACCGGCAGACCCATGGCGGCAATATAGCCGACTGTCGCAGCATACGCTCCCAGCTTGCCAAGCCCGCTCATGACAAACGGCGCCCCGATCAAGATGCGGCCCAACAACGGAAGAAACCTATAACGATCCATGACAATCTCCTGAAGTGAAATGACGACCGACATGAATGCTACGTCCGCAATGTTGATGCGCATATCTCCGTGTCGACAATGTATCGTTGCTTCTGGTAGAACGATGGGAATGAATCACGGTTTCCCGATGGACCAGATCACTCGTCTAAGCGATCTTCGGTTCCTCGCTGAGGTGGTGGAGTATGGAAACTACATAGCGGCCAGGCACAGCCAGTGTCGATCCGTCCTTGCGCGTGTGGGGCACTTCGATCCGCGAGATAACCAAGTCGTCAAAGGCCCAACTTAAAGCCCCCGATGAACCCAATCACCGACCTCAATGATCTTCGACTTTTCGCGGAAGTCGTCGAGCACGGAAGTTTCACGGCAGCGGCCCGCAGCCTCGGCGTACAAACGTCGAAACTCAGCCGCCGTGTTCGCGCACTGGAGGAAGAGCTTAGCGTTCGTCTGCTAAATCGCACCAGCAGGAGCCTGTCCCTGACGGAAACCGGGCGACGCTTCCACCAGCATTGCCTCGCCCTGGTCGCGGAGTCGAAGGCCGCCAGGGATTTCGTGGACCAGACGCGCTCAAAGCCGCAGGGCACCATACGGATAAGCTGCCCCGTGGCACTGCTGACCTCCGGCATCTCCGCGATCATTGCGCAGTATGTCCAGGACAACCCGCAAGTGCAGGTCCTGGTCGATGCAACCAACCGCCGCGTGGATGTGGTCGAGGAAGGTCTGGACTTCGCCATCCGGGTCCGGCTTCCCCCTTTGGAAGACACCGATCTCGCCGTCCGGCAATTAGGCTTATCCGTTCAGATTCTGGTCGCCAGTCCGGATCTGGCGGCGCGCCATCCGGTGCCCAAGTCGCTTGAATCGCTGAAGGAATGGCCCACTCTTGCCATGTCCAGCAGGAGCGAGCGGTTTGCGTGGAACCTGGTGGACGCCGAGGGTCGCACGACGTCATGGGCGCATCTACCTCGTCTGGCGACCGACGACCTAGCGAGCTTGCGGGTTGCCGCCTTGCAAGGCGTCGGCGTGGCGATGCTGCCTCGCGAACTGGTCGACGCCGATATTCAGGCCGGCCGGTTGCAGCACTTGCTGGCGGGTCTGGCTACGACGCCTGGCCTCGTGCACGCGATCTTCCCCACGCGCCGCGGCATGGTTCCGGCCGTCCGGCATCTACTGGACGCCCTGGTTTCGGGATTCGAAGAACTGAACCGGAAGTGATCGTGAGCGCGTAACTGCACGAGGCTTCGCGGATGGCCTCACGTCGATATAACCCGCCCAATAAGTATCGCCTCCGACGATAGATCGCATCGAAAGCTATAGGCTTCTTTTCCGACACGCCAACGCTTACTCTTCCCGCCATCCTCCTTGACGCTTGGCCCATCAGGAACAGTTCATGCAAAACGTCCGTGCCGGTAACGCGGCCATTCCGGCCATAGGCTTTGGCACCTACGGGATGAATGGCGACGACATCCATCGAATGATCCCCGCCGCCCTTCGTGCTGGCTTCCGCCATATCGACACCGCGCAGATCTACCGTAACGAAGTCGAGATCGGCGAGTGCGTCGCCGAATCCGGCATCCCCAGAAACGAAATATTTCTCACGACCAAGGTCTGGGTCAGCAACTACTCCGCAAGACACTTCGATGCGTCCGTGAACGAGAGTCTACGCAAGCTCAAGACGGACCATATCGACTTGCTCCTGCTGCACTGGCCGGGATCGGATGTGCCCTTGGCCGAACAGGTCGCGGGACTCAATGCGGCCGTGCGCGCCGGCAAGGTCCGGCACATAGGCGTCAGCAATTTCAACCGTGCACTGATGACGGAAGCTATCCGGCTTTCGGCGGCTCCGCTGGTCACGAATCAGTTCGAATACCATCCGTACCTGAACCAATCCTTGCTCATCGAAAGCACGCGTCAAGCTGGGCTTGCCGTGACAGGCTATTGCGGCATGGCGATTGGCCGCGTGTTTTCCGACCCAACGCTCAAGGAGATCGCGGCCCGTCATGACAAAACCATCGCCCAGATCGTCTTACGGTGGCTTGTTCAACAGCCCGGCGTTGTGGCGCTTTCGAAAACCACGCGGATCGATCGGTTGGCACAAAACATGGCGGTATTCGACTTCGAGTTAGATGGTGCCGACATGGCGGCCATCCACGCATTGGCGACGGCGAATAGCCGGATCGTAGATCCGCCGGGTCTTGCCCCGCCGTGGGATAGCACGGGAGCTTGACGACCGGGTCTGCGGCGCGATACCGGAAACGCAATGGCGTGATCAATCATCATTCCCCGCTGCGCAAGCCCGCTTTGTCGAGCATTCTCGATGGCCGCCGCGATGATCCGTTTGAGCGGGTTTACCCCTCAGCGAAACCGGCTGACCTCCAGACCGGAACCCACCGGCAACGATAGACTCGTCATGCCCGGCTTCGCGCGAACCGCGCGCATATAGCGCAACGCATTCTCGCCGCCTGGCCGAATCATGTTGTCGGCGACGATAATCGCGCCCGCATTGAGCTTCGGATAAAACGCGTCGAGACACGGCACGTAGAGATCTTTCCAAAGATCGATGAAGACGAAATCCGGCTTGATCGGCATATCCTCGATCAGGGCGACCGCATTGCCGACCTTGAAATCGACATAAGAAGCAACGCCGGCGCGGCCCGCCATCTCGCGTGCGTAGGCCGATTTGTCGTCGTGCAATTCCATGGTGGTCACACGGCCGCGCGCCGCTCGCGCGGCTTGCGCGGTTGCCGGGTGCGGTTGCGCGCAAGCTGGCTGTATCGACTGCTGTGGATCATCGTTCCCCTCTCGTGTTGATTGGCCTGCGCCAACGCGAAATCGCTGGAGCGAGTGTAGCCAGCGAGCTTCGCCGCAAAACGGTCGAATACCGGGGACAAAGAGGGAGCCGATTACAAAAAGCTTCCGCAGACGTATTCAGTTTCTGCTCGACGCAGCCTATTGAGTCGCGCCATTTCACCGCAAATGCCGGTTTTCCCACATACCGACAGCTTACGACTTGTCATCCTGATGGCTCAGGCGTGTGTATGGCGGGAGATGGCTATGTCGGTCTATGTCGATGAAGGGTTCAGGCCCTGTGTGACGGAATGCGCGACGGTCGCGTTCCGGGTGTGCTGTGATGATCGCGCGCAGATTTTCGAGGTCAGCGCCGAGGCACTTGTGACCTTTTGCGGCGCGGCGAGCAAACGCAAGGAAGATCTGCTCGTCGCATTCGAGGATGCGCAGTTCGAGATCCTGTCGGTCGCGGCGCAGAAATGGGCATTCAGACCGACAGAGCCGGTGCGTCTCGGCCTCGACGAATTCCGACTGGTCAGACATTAAAACAACAGGTATGCCAGAATCGCATCATGACCTGGATCGCCGCCCTGCCAATGTATAACGTCACGCCCGCGCTCGACCTCGAGTGGCGCGAGTGGCTCGCCGACGTGCTGCGCATGGTCAAGCCCGCGTGCCGCATCGTCGAACCGGACGAGGAATTGCACGGCTTCTGGCGGCGTCCCAATCTATTGATCTCGCAGACCTGCGGTTATCCGTTCATGCATGGTCTGCAGGAACAGGTTCAACTGGTCGCGACGCCGCGCTTCGACGCACCGGGCTGCGAAGGCGCGCATTATTCGAGCGTGCTGGTGACGCGCGCGGACGCGCAGTTCGAGACGCTCGCGGCCTGCCACGGCGCGCGCGCCGCCTACAATCAGGACGATTCGAATAGCGGCATGAACGTATTTCGCCACGCCGTGGCGCCGTTCTCGCGCGCCGGCATGTTCTTTAGCTCAGTGTTGCGAACCGGCTCGCATCTCGGCTCGTTGCGCGCGGTGGCGGAAAATCGCGCGGACGTCGCCGCGATCGATTGCGTGACGTTCGCTTTCGTGTGCGATGAAATGCCGGAACTGGCCCGGCAGGTTCGCCGGATCGGCACGACGGCGCCCTCGCCGGGTCTGCCTTTAATTGCCTCCGACACGGTGCCCTCAGCGACGATCGAGGCACTGCGCGAAGCGCTGAACGAGGCGCTCGTGACCCAGCCCGAGCGCGCGAAACGTCTGCGTTTGCAGGGCTTTTCCGTGTTGCCGCCCTCGGACTACGAACGCATCGAGCAACTCGAAAACGAAGCGCGCGCCGTCGGCTATACGCGCCTCGCCTGAGGCCTGAGCCGCGGATTTACTGCGGCTGCACGTCCAGCACCAGAAGCTGCGCGCCGTCGGCAACCTGATCGCCGACCGAGTACAGCACTTCCGACACCGTACCGGCCGTCGGCGCACCGATGGTGTGCTCCATCTTCATCGCTTCCATCACGATCAGCGGCGTACCCTTCTCCACCACGGTGCCCGGTTCGACCAGCACCGCGATCACCTTGCCCGGCATCGGCGCGGTCAAGCGGCCTTCGCCGCCTTCGGCATCCGCGGCATGCGCGAGCAGGTTCTGCCATTCGAACGACAGCGCTTCGCCAAGGCAAAACACATGGAACGTGTCGCCGTCGACGAACACACGGCCCGTTGCGCGCGCATCGCCGATCGTCGCGCGGTATTCATGCGGACCGCTGCCGTCCGACCAGCTAAAGTTCGCGCGCACGCCGTCGTGTTCGAGCGTTTGCGCGCCGCCGTCGCGCGCGAACGTGACGGTGAAGGTGCTTTCGCTGTCGTTACCCGCGCTGCCGCTGTCCAGATCGCGCCAGCCGAGCGTCTGCGTGTAGCCGCCGTTCAGGCGCCAGTGCGACAGCGCATCCCACGGCGACGCGCCGTGCGCCGTGCCGCCCTCGCGCTTGAGCAACGCCGCGCAAGCCAACGCCAACGCTTCCTTGAACGGCTTCTTGCGCGGCGCGAACAAGGCGTCGTGATGACGCTCGATCAAGCCCGTGTCGAGATCGCCCGTCGCAAACGGCTCGCTCGTGACGATGCTTTGCAGGAACTCGACGTTGGTGTGCGGGCCGACCACCTCGCAGGCATGCAACGCGCGGCTCAGACGCGCGAGCGCCTCTTCACGCGTCGCGCCGTGCACGATCAGCTTGGCGATCATCGGATCGTAGAACGGTGTGATCGTGTCGCCTTCACGCACGCCGCTGTCGATACGCACCGGCGCCTTGCGTCCCGGCTCGCCGAGACCGGCCGCGTCGAGAGCGAACTCCACGCCTTCCGGCATGCGCAGATGCTTGAGCGTGCCCGTCGACGGCAGGAAGCCGCGCGCCGGATGTTCGGCATAGATACGCGCCTCGATCGCGTGACCGTCGATCTTCAGCTGTTCCTGCGTGAGCGGCAGCGGTTCGTCGGCGGCGACGCGCAGTTGCCATTCCACCAGGTCCTGGCCGGTCACCATCTCCGTGACCGGGTGTTCGACCTGCAGGCGCGTGTTCATTTCCATGAAGTAGAAGTCGCCCGTGCCGGTCATGATGAACTCGACCGTGCCCGCGCCGACGTAATTCACCGCACGCGCGGCGGCGACCGCCGCCTCGCCCATTTCGCGCTTGATTTCAGCGGCCAATCCGGGCGCCGGCGCCTCCTCCAGCACTTTCTGGTGACGCCGCTGCACCGAGCAATCGCGATCGAACAGATAGACCGCGCCGCCGTGACGATCCGCGAACACTTGCACTTCCACGTGACGCGGCCGCGTCAGATATTTTTCGATCAGCACGCGATCATTGCCGAAGCTGCTCGCCGCTTCCCGCTTGCACGAAGCGAGTGCCGCCGCGAAATCCTCGCTGCGTTCCACCACGCGCATGCCCTTGCCGCCGCCGCCCGCGCTCGCTTTGAGCAGCACCGGATAACCGATCGCATCCGCCTCGCGGTGCAACAGTTGCGCATCCTGATCGTCGCCGTGATAACCCGGCACGAGCGGCACGGCGGCTGTATGCATCAGCGCCTTCGCGGCGGCCTTCGAACCCATCGCGGCGATGGCTTCGACCGGCGGTCCGATGAAGACGATGCCGGCCGCCTCGCACGCCTGCGCGAAGTCCTCGTTTTCCGACAGAAAGCCGTAGCCCGGATGCACCGCCTGCGCGCCAGTGGCGCGCGCGGCTTCGATAATGCGTTCGACGCGCAGATAGCTCTCCGCCGCCGTCGAGCCGCCGATGTGCACCGCCTCATCGCACGCGGCCACGTGTTTGGCGTTGGCGTCCGCATCGGAATAGACGGCCACGCTCGCGATGCCGAGCCGCTTGCAGGTCGCGGCGACGCGGCACGCAATCTCGCCCCGGTTGGCAATCAGGATCTTGTTGAACATGAAGTGTCTCGATGAAGTGAGCCGTTTTTTTCGGGGCTGTTGTTCTGATCAAGGCGCGGCGGGCGCCCTGGAATAGATGCTTCAGTTGCGCCAGGCCGGTGTGCGTTTTTCGAGGAACGACGCGACGCCTTCACGGCCTTCCGCGCCGGCACGCGTACGCGCGATGCGCGCCGCCGTGTCCTCGATCATCGCGTCGTTCAACTCATGGCCCGCAATGTCCTGCACGAGTTGCTTGCATGCGCGCACTGCCTGCGGGCCGTTGGCGCAAAGCGTGTCGGCAATCTGCCGCACGGTGGCGTCGAGTTGCTCCATGCCGACGGCTTCGCTGACGAGCCCGAGACGCAATGCCGTCGCGCAATCGAATTGCTCGGCGGTCGTGAAATAGCGGCGCGATGCCTGCTCGCCCAGCGCGCGAATCACGTACGGCGCGATAGTGGCGGGAATCAGACCGAGACGCGCTTCCGAGAGGCAGAAGCGCGCGCTTTCGACGGCCACCACGATGTCGCACGCCGAGATCAAACCCATGCCGCCCGCGTACGCGTCGCCGTTCACGCGCGCGATCACCGGCTTGTTGCAGCGATAGATCGACGACAGCATGTTCGCCAGCAGCATCGCGTCGGCGCGGTTCTCGTCGTCCGAGTAGCCGGCCATCTTCTTCATCCAGTTCAGATCCGCGCCCGCGCAGAACGCCTTGCCGTTCGCGGCGAGCACCACCGCGCGCACGTCGTCGCGATCGTTCAACGCCGTGAAGGCCGAGGTCACTTCCGCGATCATCGTTTCGTTGAACGCGTTGCGCACGTCCGGACGATTCAGCGTGATCGTCGCGATCGGTCCGGCGAATTCGACATTCAATGTTTCGTATTGCATCGTCGCTGCTCCCGCGCTTCGTTGCGCATCGTCACATTCTGAACACGCCGAAACGCGTGTCTTCGATCGGTGCGTTCATCGTGGCCGACAAGCCGAGACCGAGCACATCGCGCGTTTGCGCCGGATCGATCACGCCGTCGTCCCACAGACGCGCGCTCGCGTAGTACGGGTGGCCCTGATGTTCGTATTGATCGCGGATCGGCTGCTTGAACGCCTCTTCTTCTTCGGCGCTCCACGAGCCGCCCTTGCCTTCGATGCCGTCGCGCTTGACCGTAGCCAGCACCGACGCCGCCTGTTCGCCGCCCATCACCGAGATGCGCGCGTTCGGCCACATCCACAGGAAGCGCGGCGAATACGCACGGCCGCACATGCCGTAGTTGCCCGCACCGAACGACCCGCCGATGATCACCGTGAACTTCGGCACCTTGGCCGTGGCCACCGCCGTCACCATCTTCGCGCCGTTACGCGCGATGCCTTCGTTTTCGTATTTGCGGCCCACCATGAAGCCGGTGATGTTCTGCAGGAACACGAGCGGAATCTTGCGCTGGCAGCACAGCTCGATGAAGTGCGCGCCCTTGAGCGCCGACTCCGAAAACAGAATGCCGTTGTTCGCGATGATGCCGACCGGATGCCCCCAGATATGCGCGAAGCCCGTGACGAGCGTGGTGCCGTAGCGCGCCTTGAATTCGTCGAACGCGGAATCGTCGACGATACGCGCGATCACCTCGCGAATATCGAACGGCTTGCGGGTATCCACGGGAATCACGCCATACATGCTCTTCACGTCGTAGCGCGGCGGCTTCGGTTCCTGCAACGCGACCGGCACCTGCTTGCTGCGATTCAGATTGCCGACGATGCTGCGCGCGATCCCCAGCGCATGCGCGTCGTTCTGCGCGAGATGATCGACCACGCCCGACAGACGCGTATGCACGTCGCCGCCGCCGAGGTCTTCCGCGCTCACCACTTCGCCAGTCGCGGCTTTCACCAAAGGCGGACCGCCGAGAAAAATCGTCCCCTGATTCTTGACGATGATCGACTCGTCGCTCATAGCGGGCACATACGCGCCGCCTGCCGTGCACGACCCCATCACAACAGCGATTTGCGGAATGCCTGCCGCCGACAGATTCGCCTGGTTAAAGAAGATGCGGCCGAAGTGATCGCGGTCCGGGAACACGTCGTCCTGGTTCGGCAGATTCGCGCCGCCCGAGTCGACCAGATAGACGCACGGCAAGTGATTTTCAGCGGCGATTTCCTGGGCCCGTACGTGCTTCTTCACCGTGACCGGATAGTAGGTGCCACCTTTGACCGTTGCATCGTTGCAGACGATCACACACTCCTGCCCGGCGATCCGGCCGATACCCGTGATCACCCCCGCGCCCGGCGCATCGTTGTGATACATGCCGTAGGCTGCGAGTTGCGAGAACTCGAGAAACGGTGTGCCCGGATCGAGCAGTTTCTCGATGCGCTCGCGCGGCAGCAGTTTGCCGCGGCCCGTGTGTTTGTCGCGCGCCGCCTGACCGCCGCCCAGCGCGAGCTTCTCGACTTTCGCGCGAAGGTCGGCGACCAGCGCTTCGAGCGCCGTCGCGTTGGCGCGGAAGTCGTCCGAGCGCGGATTCAGCTTTGATTCGATGATCGGCATTACGTGGCTCTCCTGTTCGCCGCTTCTTATTCGCTTCGGGCCGTTGCGCTCATGCCGTTTCGGCGAACAACTCGCGGCCGATCAGCATGCGGCGGATTTCGCTCGTACCGGCGCCGATTTCATAGAGCTTCGCATCGCGCCACAAACGGCCGACCGGATACTCGTTGATATAGCCATTGCCGCCGAGAATCTGGATCGCCTCGCCCGCCATCCACGTGGCTTTTTCCGCCGTGTAGAGAATCACGCCCGCGCAGTCTTTACGCACCTGGCGCACATGTGCCGTGCCGAGCGTATCGAGTTGACGGCCCACCGCGTAGAGGTACGCGCGGCACGCCTGCAACGTGGTGTAGAGATCGGCCACCTTGCCTTGAATGAGCTGGAATTCGCCGATCGACTGGCCGAACTGCTTGCGGTCGTGGATATACGGCACGACCGCGTCCATGACTGCCACCATGATGCCGGTCGGGCCGCCCGCGAGCACGGCGCGTTCGTAGTCGAGACCGCTCATCAGCACCTTCGCGCCGCCGTTCAACTGGCCCAGAATGTTTTCTTCCGGCACTTCCACGTCCTGGAACACCAGTTCGCCGGTATGCGAGCCGCGCATGCCGAGCTTGTCGAGCTTCTGCGCAACGGAGAAACCCTTCATGCCCTTCTCGACGATAAACGCCGTAATACCGCGCGAATTCGCTTCGGGATCGGTTTTGGCGTAGACGACCAGCGTGTCGCAATCCGGGCCGTTGGTGATCCACATCTTGGTGCCGTTGAGCACGTAGTGGTCGCCCTTCTTCTCGGCGCGCAGCTTCATGCTGACCACGTCCGAGCCCGCGTTCGGCTCGCTCATGGCGAGTGCGCCGATGTGTTCACCCGACACGAGCTTCGGCAGATACTTCTGTTTTTGCGCTTCCGTGCCGTTGCGATGAATCTGGTTGACGCACAGATTCGAATGCGCGCCGTACGAGAGACCGACCGAGGCCGATGCGCGCGAGATTTCCTCCATGGCGATCATGTGCGCCGTGTAGCCCATGTTCGCGCCGCCGTATTCTTCCGAGACCGTCATGCCGAGCACGCCCAGATCGCCGAACTTGCGCCACAGGTCCATGGGAAACTGATCCGTGCGATCGATTTCCGCGGCGCGCGGGGCGATTTCTTTGGCGGCGAATCCCGCAATGCTGTCGCGCAGCATTGCGATTTCTTCGCCGAGCGGGAATTGCAAACCGGGCAGGTTGCTCATTGCAGTGTCTCCAGAGTTCGTTGGCGGCCGGCCTGGGTAGGCGCCGGCGGTTCCGGTTGCGGCTCAGCGGACGGCGGCAGCCTTGTGGGCCGCCTCAGTCGTCCCGCACGAGGCGCGAAACGTTCAAGGCGCATTTCACGCTAGATTTACGTAAGCGTCAATAGGTATTTTTGAGTGTTACTCAGAAACTGAAGCGCTTGCCTACAAAGCCGTTATGACGTGATAGCATCGCAGTCATCGGGCTCATTCCGCACCTACACGGGCCGAACGAGCCTCACAAATCTGAACTGGACTCATATGACGGTTGCCACGAAGGCCGAGTTACCCGCCTCGCGCCGCCAGCCGGCCGGGCGCAAGTCGCAGCAACGCGTGAAGGAGATCCTTCAGGCGGGGCGCGACGTGTTCTCCGAAAAGGGCTACGAGCGCGCGACCACCGCCGAAATCGCGCAGCGCCTCGGCATTTCCGAGGCGACCGTGTTCAGCTACTTCCGCGGCAAACGCGAGTTATGCGCGCGGGTGATCGGCGACTGGTACGACGAGATCATCGAAGCCATCGAGTCCGGCTTGCCGCGCGACGGCAATGTGCGCCAGCAGTTTGCGTTCATCGTTCGCACGCACTTGCGGTTAATGCTGGTGAACGGCACGGATCTTTGCGCGCTGGTGTTGTCCGAAGGTCGGGCGCGGCATCATGAACTGAGCGAGGCGCTGACGGAGTTGCAGCGCCGCTATACCGCGCCGTTGATGCGCGTGCTGGCGCAAGGCCAGGAGAGCGGGCAGATTCGTGCCGACATGCCATTGCGCCTGTTGCGCTCGATGGTGTTCGGGCCGATGGAGCATGTGCTGTGGGACGCCACGCTCGCGAACCGGCATATCGATATCGATGCGACGGCGGATCAGTTGATCGACGTGTTGTGGGCCGCGCTAACGCCACCGGATCTCGCGGTAAGCGCGTTGCAGCAGTTCAGGGTGGAAGTGGCGGAGGCGAACCGGCGGTTTGAAGAGGCTGCGCGGGGCGTAACGGATACGTCCACTCGCGGCAGCGAATAGCCGCCGCGATTTCGTAGCCGCGCGCCTCTGTTCCGCGGCAAAAAAACGGCTAATCTACTGCTTCCCGGGCGAAGTCAGATGGAGAAGCCAAGTGCCGAAAGAAGCAGCCGCGAAGACCGCAAAAACCTCGAACATCCGCGTCGGCATAGGCGGCTGGACCTACGCGCCCTGGCGCGGCACTTTCTACCCGTCCGACCTCACGCAAAGCCGCGAACTCGAATACGCGAGCAAGAACCTCACATCGATTGAAATCAACGGCACGTTTTACGGTTTGCAAAAACCGGCGAGCTACGAAAAGTGGTATCAGGAAACCCCGGATGATTTCGTCTTTTCGCTGAAGGCGCCGCGTTACGCGACCAACAGAAAAGTCCTCGCCGACGCGGGCGAAACGATCGAACGCTTCTTCGGCAGCGGCGTGCTGCTGCTCAAACAGAAGCTCGGCGCGGTCAACTGGCAATTCGCGACCACCAAGAAATTCGACAAGGAAGACTTCGAAGCCTTTCTGAAGTTACTGCCGGCCAGTATCGAAGGCCAGAAGCTCAGGCATGCGATCGAAGTTCGCAACGACACCTTCAAGACGCCGGACTTCATCGCGCTGGCCCGCAAATATAAAGTCGCCGTCGTGCTGGCCGGCGACAGCGAGTACCCGCAGATCGCGGATATCACGGCGCCCTTCGTGTACGCCCGCATCATGGGCACCACGGACAAACAGGCCAAAGGCTATTCGACCAAAGCGCTCGACGCATGGGCAGAACGCGCGCGGCAACTGGCGGCGGGCACCACACCGGACGACCTTGAAACCTCCGCGGAAGCTCCGGCAAAAACCGCCGCGCGCGACGTCTACCTCTACGTGATCAGCGGCTTCAAGGAACGCAATCCGGCGGCCGCCATGGCGCTGATCAAACGTCTCTGACACGCGCCTCCCGGCCGCATCGCGCGAGTGTCATAATCCCGGCAGCGAAGACAGGCACAATCGACGCACCCCCACACACGCAGTCAGGCCGCGAGGCCGCTTCATCACCAAGGTCCGGGAGAATATTTTGAGCGCCATCGACAATCCTTTGCACGATCAGGAAGTCGGCTCGGCCGACGCCACCCAGGACACCACGCGCATCGACGACGTTCGGATCGGCGCGGTACGTCCACTGATTTCCCCTGCCCTGCTGCAGGACGAGTTGCCCGTGCCGCCTTCGGTGCAGACGCTGGTCGAGAAAACCCGCGCGGAAATCGCCGACATTCTGCATGGCCGTGACGACCGTCTCGTGATGATCGTCGGACCGTGTTCGATTCACGACCACGACCAGGCAATCGAATACGCACATAAACTGAAAGTCGCCACCGACACTTACAAAGACGATCTGCTGATCGTGATGCGGGTCTACTTCGAGAAGCCGCGCACCACGGTCGGCTGGAAAGGCTATATCAACGACCCGCGTCTGGATGGCAGTTTCCGCATCAACGAAGGTCTGCGTCTGGCGCGGCAACTGCTGCTCGACATCAATGGTCTCGGCTTGTCCACGGCCACCGAGTTTCTCGATCTGCTGAGCCCGCAGTACATCGCCGACCTGATCGCGTGGGGCGCCATCGGCGCGCGCACGACCGAGAGCCAGAGCCATCGTCAACTGGCTTCGGGGTTGAGCTGCCCGATCGGTTTCAAGAACGGCACGGACGGCGGCGTGCAGATCGCCGCGGACGCGATCGTCGCCGCACGCGCGAGCCACGCGTTCATGGGCATGACGAAAATGGGCATGGCCGCGATCTTCGAAACGCGCGGCAACGACGATGCGCACGTGATCCTGCGCGGCGGCAAGAAAGGCCCGAACTACGACAGCGCGTCGGTGGAAGCCACCTGCGCGGCGCTCAAATCAGCGGGTTTGCGCGAGCAGGTCATGGTCGACTGTTCGCATGCGAACTCGGGCAAGTCGCATTTGCGTCAGTTGGAGGTGGTGCAGGATCTGGCGCAGCAATTGTCGCAGCGCGAGCGCCGCATCATCGGCGTCATGCTGGAAAGTCATCTGGAAGAAGGCCGTCAGGATCTGAAGCCAGGCGTGCCGTTGCGTCGCGGCGTATCGATCACGGATGCCTGCGTTAGCTGGGCGCAGACCGAGCCGGCGCTCGAGACGCTCGCCGAGGCCACCCGCAAACGTCGCGCGGGCTGAGCGCGCGCCGGGCTGCAAACGCCGCGTCGAGCATGCCCCCGAGGAAGCCCCTTGGGGCAGAGCACAAAAACACACGCGCCGCACCATCCGCCGATCGATCCACCTTACCGGGGTTGGGCAGCGCGTGATTCCTCACGCCCGATACATCGCTCGCCGCGCGCCATGGCAGCGCGCGTGGATGCTCCGGCGCGAAGCGCGTTGCATTACGACGCGTTGACAGCTTCCTTGAACGCCTTGCCTGCGGTGAACTTCACCGTCTTGGCAGCCGCGATCTGGATCTCGGCACCCGTCGACGGATTGCGGCCCACGCGTGCTGCGCGCGCGCCAGTCGAGAAAGAACCGAAACCGACCAGTTGCACCGTATCACCACCCACCACGGCTTTGGTCACCGCTTCGACGATCGCGTCGATGGTTTGGCCGGTGGCCGCTTTGCTTTCGCCCGTCGCTGCGGCGACTGCATCAATCAGTTCCTGTTTGTTCATAGCACTTCCCGTATGGTAATCATGGAACCGGCGCCACATCTGTTGCGCCGGGACCGACACACTAACGCATAGGCGCGGGTTCGCGCAAACCTTGGGTGTAAGCCTTGTATCACCCGCCCACAGGGAATTTGACGATTTTTTCCGGCAAAGTGCCATAAGAATCGTGCGCTTAGACGTTTCTTCGGCTCGATGCGTGTTTCCGCGTTATCACAATCCGTTGCAATTTCAGTGATTTAGCGCGCCGCAAGCCGCTACCAGCGGGCTTTTTTACTATGTTATGGTGGATCGGGAAGACTCGGCATTTGTCAGGCGTGGCGGCGGTAAATAAAGAATCCGGGAGGAATAAAAAAATGAAATTTCGCCATATTGCAACATGTGCGTTGCTCGCCGCGACGTCCTGCGCGGCCCTCGCAGCCGACGACAAAAGTTGCGCGACGCTTGTCGGCACGGCAAATTCACCCGCGCCGCAGAGCTTTCAGGTACGTGACGGCGGGCCGGTCGACCTCGTCAGCGGCGCTAAAACCGTGCACGGCAAGCTGCTGGTTTTCGGCGACAGCGGCGTTTTCCGGGCCTATTGGCAGCCCGAGAACAGCCCGGAAAAATTTGTGCTGGCGAATGCCGGTGTGAACAGCGTGCGGCTCGTCTCCACGCCGCCGCAAGGCACGCCGGCGCAGAACGGCCAACCCGGCACGACACTCGCGCCGCAAAACGTGCTCTCATGTCCGGCGCTTTGAGACGGCGACCTGTCACTTCGCCCGTCTGGACGCGGCACAAATGACACACAGGACCTTGCCGTCCGGTCGTACTTACCGTTTATTCGCAGAGCGATCGATTTGTATCTGAGCCGCCCTCAAGGTCCCACCCGTCCTGCCGATATACAAAGCTGCGTGTGCTGCGCAAACGTTTAAAGGGACGGGGATGATTCTGTTAGCCAAATTGAGGGATGCGCTGTCGGTCGCGGAACGCGACCCCGATCTCGTACGTTCGCAGCTCGAAGCATTCGGCCACCAGGTCCCGCTTCTGTATTTCATCCTGCTCGTCAATACGGCGGCCGTCGCGATCACGCATGTGAGCTGCGCGCCGGCGTGGTTATCGATCTACTTTCCCGCGACGCTGTGCACCCTGTGCATCATCCGGTGCATGCGATGGTGGCATCTTCGGCACCGCGTCCTGACTCTCGACCAAGCGGTGCCCGAACTGCGCAAGCTGACCTGGCTTGCGGGCCTCTTCGCCGTCGCATTCAGCGCCTGGTCGCTGTTCCTTTTCCCCTACGGCACCGCGTACGAACAGACGCAGGTCGCGTTTTACATGGCGACCACGCTGGTTGGCTGCGTGTTCTGCCTGATGCACCTGCGCGCGGCGGCCATGCTGCTGCTGTCGATCGTCATCCTAAGCTTTTCGACCTTTCTGGTTTTCACCGGCTATCCGGTCTTCATCGCGATGGCTGTCGACATGACCTTGGTCGGCGTCGCGCTCGCCTTCATCATTCAGCTCTATTGCCGCACCTTTGCCGACGTGGTGCACGCACAGCGCGAATTGCAGGCGAGCCAGCAAAAGACGCAACGCCTCAGCGACGACAACTTCCGGCTCGCGAGCATCGACAGTCTGACGGACCTGCCCAACCGGCGCAGTTTCTTCGCCTCGCTGCGCGCGCTGTCCGAACAGGCGATGGGCACCAGCAGCGGCTTCAATGTCGGACTGATCGATCTCGACGGTTTCAAACAGGTCAACGATATCTACGGCCACGCCAGCGGCGACCTCGTCCTTCAGGAAGTCGGCTCGCGTTTGCTGGCGCTTGCCGAGCCCGGCATTTTCTTCGCACGGCTCGGCGGCGACGAGTTCGGCGTGCTGGCGCAACACAAACTGGCGGACGAGACGCTGCTCGAGTTGGGCGAGCGCATCTGCGAGACGCTGGGTCAGCCATATCGGGTCGCCGGCAATGTCGCCGAGTTGTCAGGTACGATCGGCTGGGCCGCGTTTCCCGAGGCCGGCACGACGGTGGCGCAAGTGTTCGAACGCGCCGACGCGGCGCTGTACGTGGGCAAGGAAAGCCGACGCGGCACGCCGGTCATCTTCTCGACCGAACATGAAACGCGCATCCGGCGTTCGAGTCTCGTGACCCAGGAACTCCGCCATGCGGACCTCGAGTCGGAACTGTTTCTGGAATTTCAGCCGATTTACGACGTGGTCACGCAACGCACCCTCGGCCTGGAAGCGCTCGGGCGCTGGCATAACGCTCGGCTCGGCGCCGTGAGGCCGGAAGAATTCATCCGGATTGCCGAGCGTACGGAACTGATTCTGCGCATCACGGAAGTCCTGCTGCACAAAGCACTCGACGAAGCGGCGCGCTGGCCGGCCGAGCTTTATCTGTCGTTCAATCTGTCGGCGATCGATATCTGCACGTCGGCGCGCGCCCGCCGGCTGATCGATATCGTGCTGGCTAGCGGCGTGCCGCCGCATCGCGTGTCGTTCGAAATCACCGAGACCGCCGTGACACGTGATTTCGAACAGGCCCGCTGTTCGCTCACCATGATCAAGAAAGCCGGCTGCCGCGTGTCGCTCGACGACTTCGGCACCGGCTATTCGAGCCTCAGCTACGTGCATCGCCTGCCCTTCGATACGATCAAGATCGACCGCAGCTTCATGACGGACGTGGATACCAACAGCGCATCGAAGAAAATCGTCAAGTCGGTACTCGACCTGTGCCGCAACCTTGGACTCGAATGCGTGGTGGAAGGACTCGAGACGCCATCGCAAGTCGAGGTCGTCAAGATGCTTGGCGCACGCGCGGTGCAGGGTTATCTGTTCAGCCGGCCGATGCGGGCGAGCGCAATCGCCGCCTATTTGCAGACGGCGCAGGGGCACGACTACGCTGTGCAAATGCTGCCGTAGTCGATTCCCCCGCGTCTCGTCGCCCTGCTCTATTGCCCCACGCTGTCCGCGCCGCCGAATTCATGCGGCAGGATCATCTGCTCGGGAATGTCAGCGCCTTTTACGCGTGCGGCAAAGTAGTACAGCAAGGCGGGCGCGACCAGCCCGACGATCCACGAAATATCGACGCCGCCCAACGATTCCACCAATCCGCCGGTATAGAAGCTCGTCGCGATGAACGGCATCTGGATCAGCACGCCGAACGCGTAGACCGCGATGCCCGTCATATTCCAGCGACCATAGCGGCCATCGGGATCGAATAACGCCGGCACGTCGTAACGCTCTTTAGTCACGAAATAGTAGTCGACCAGATTGATGGCGCTCCAGGGCGTAAAGAACGCGAGCAGGAAGAGCAGAAACGCGGTGAATTCTTTCAGGAACGAATGGTGGCCAGCCAATGCCAGACCCGTCGACGCGCCCACCATCACGAAGATGAAGCAAAGCCGCGTGCGATTCGAAATCGACCGCTGCCCGCCGAAGCCGGTCACGATGGTCGCCACCGACATCACACTGCCGTACGCATTGAGCGTGGTGATGGTGAGCTTGCCGAGTGCGATCGTGAAGTAGAGCACGGCGGCGAGCATGCCGGTCGCACCCAGTCCGACGATGAACGACACCTCATGCCCCGCGAAGCGGTTCCCTGCAAGCGCGGCTGCAAACACGCCGAACACCATCGAGATCTGCGCGCCGATCACCGAGCCGAGACCTACCGCCCAGAACGTCTTCAATGCCGACGTGGATCTCGGCAGATAGCGCGAATAGTCGGCGACATACGGACCGTAGGCGATCTGCCACGAAGCCGACAACGACACCGCGAGCAGAAACGAGCCGACCGTGAAGTGCCGGTTGCTCAGCAGGACGCCGATATCGTGCCCATGCAGCAGACTGGCGAAGAGATAAAGGAAAGCCAGTACGCCGACGACGCTCGACATACGCCCCATCGAATGAATGGTGCGATAGCCGAGCGCGGTCAGCACCACGATCAGCGCGGCGAAGATGAAGATCGCAGTGGTGTTCTCGACATGCAGCAATTGCCCGATCGCCTGCCCGGCGAGCACGGTGCCGCTGGCAGAGAAGCCCACATACATCACGCAGACCAGTGCGAGTGGAATGATCGCGCCGTAGACGCCGAACTGCACGCGGCTCGAAATCATCTGCGGCAAACCGAGTTGCGGACCCTGCGCGCCATGCAGCGCCATCACCGCGCCGCCGATGATCTGTCCAACGAGCAAGCCGATCAGCGACCAGAACACGTCGCCGCCGAGCACGACCGCGAGCGCGCCGGTCACGACCGCCGTAACCTGCAGATTGGCGCCGAACCACAGCGTGAACTGGCTAACGAGGCTGCCGTGACGTTCCGCTTCGGGAATGTAGTCGATCGAGCGCTGCTCGATCAGCGCGGGCGTCGATGCACGCGGGATGGAAGTTGCCATGTGACTCTCCTGACATGTCGCTAAGCTGCATTGCGGCAGCTATGGGTGTGCGGTTGGGTGACGATCGGTGGCTATCTGATGTTGTTATTCGATTCGTCCGGTGCGTGGTTCGGTTTGGTTCGCTAGAACGCGGTGGTGAGTTCCGGCACTGCTTCAAACAGATCGCCTACGAGACCGTAGTCAGCGATGCTGAAGATCGGCGCTTCCGGGTCTTTGTTGATTGCGACGATGACTTTGCTGTCTTTCATCCCGGCCAGATGCTGGATCGCACCCGAGATGCCGACGGCCACATACAGTTGCGGCGCGACGATCTTGCCGGTTTGTCCCACTTGATAGTCGTTCGGCACGAAGCCCGCATCGACCGCTGCGCGCGATGCGCCGAGCGCTGCGTTCAGTTTGTCCGCCAGCGGCTCCAGAACCTTGGTGTAGTTCTCGCCGTTGCCCAGACCGCGGCCACCCGAGACGATGACCTTCGCCGACGTCAGTTCCGGACGGTCCAGCTTCGTTACTTCACGGCTCACGAAAGACGAGATGCCGCTGTCGGCTGCCGCTTCGATTTTCTCGACCGTTGCACCGCCGCCTTCGGCTGCAACCGGATCGAAGCCGGTCGTGCGGACTGTGATGACCTTGATTGGATCAGCGGATTGCACCGTTGCGATTGCGTTACCTGCATAGATCGGACGCTCGAACGTATCAGCAGAATTCACTGCCGTGATGTCGCTGATCTGCGCGACATCCAGCTTCGCGGCGATACGCGGCGTGATGTTCTTGCCGTAAGCGGTTGCTGGCGCGAGGATGTGTGTGTAGTCCTTCGCGATGTTCAGCACCGTGGCTTCGATGTTTTCCGCGAGGCCTGCTTCGAGTTGCGGCGCGTCGGCCAGCAACACTTTGCTCACGCCTGCAATCTTCGCTGCTGCATCTGCCGCGGCTTGCGCGTTGTGCCCTGCCACCAGTACGTGAATGTCGCCGCCAATCTTCTGCGCCGCTGCAATCGTGTTCAGCGTGGCGGCCTTGATCGACGCACTGTCGTGTTCTGCTATTACAAGATTAACCAGATTCGTCATTTGCTCTGTCTCCGCGTTCTACTTAAAGCACTTTGGCTTCGGTCTTCAGCTTCTCGACCAGCGTCTTCACATCCGGCACCTTCACACCAGCGGAGCGCTTCGGCGGCTCGACGACCTTCAGCGTCTTCAGGCGCGGAGTGACATCGACGCCGAGATCTTCCGGCTTGAGGACTTCCAGCGGCTTCTTCTTCGCCTTCATGATGTTCGGCAGCGTCACGTAGCGCGGCTCGTTCAGGCGCAGATCAGTGGTGATGACTGCGGGCAGCTTTAAAGACAGCGTTTCCGCGCCTCCGTCGATTTCACGCGAAACGGTAGCCTTGCCGTCTGCCACGACAACATTCGAAGCAAAGGTCGCTTGCGGCAAACCAGCCAAAGCAGCCAGCATCTGACCAGTCTGGTTCGAATCGTCGTCGATGGCCTGTTTGCCGAGAATGACCAAAGAAGGTTGCTCTTTATCCACCAGCGCCTTCAACACCTTCGCAACCGCCAACGGTTGCAGGTCCTCAGAAGACTCGATCAGAACCGCCCGATCCGCACCAATAGCCAGCGCCGTGCGCAGCGTTTCCTGCGCCTGCGCAACGCCGCAAGAAACCGCCACCACTTCGCTAACCACACCCGCTTCCTTCAACCGCACCGCTTCCTCAACCGCAATCTCATCGAATGGATTCATCGACATCTTCACGTTCGCGATATCCACACCCGTGCCGTCCGACTTGACCCGGACCTTCACGTTGTAATCGACCACCCGCTTCATAGCCACCAACGCCTTCATGCCGCACTCCTATCGCAAAGTCTCAATGAATCAGGCCAGCACCATCCGCGCAATCACGGTGCGCTGGATCTCCGACGACCCCTCGTAAATCCGCAGAATTCTCGCGTCACGCACCAGCCGTTCGAGCGGCATCTCGCGCGTGAAACCATAGCCGCCGTGGATCTGCAAAGCGGTATCCGTAACGAAGCCGACCGTCTCCGACGCATACAGCTTCGCCATCGACGCGTAGTCGGTAAAAGGCTCGCCCGCCGCGCGCCGCACGGCCGCCTGCAAGGTCAGAAGCCAGGCCGCTTCGAGCCGCGTCTTCATGTCGGCGAACATCCATTGCAGACCCTGCTTGCGCGACAGCGGCTCCCCGCCTACCTGACGCTGCTTCGCCCACTCGACCGCGCTCGCAAGCGCGGCCTCCGCGATACCCAGACTCGTGGCAGCGACATCGAGCCGGCTGTTGTCGAGCACCTTCATCGCCGTGCGGAAACCGGTGCCCTCGGCGCCGAGCCGATTCGCGGCCGGCACGAAGCAGTCGAAGGCGATTTCGTGCGCCGGCGCGCCGCGAATGCCCATCAGCTTCTCGGCGGGCGCCACGTCCACGCCGGCACTGTGCCGGTCGACCACGAACGCGCTGATGCCGCGCGCGCCAGCCTCCGGATCGGTCTTCGCATACACGACGATGAAATCAGCCGCCTGCGCGTTCGAGATGAAATGCTTGACGCCGCGAATCCGGTAGCCGTCGCCTTCGCGCGTGGCGCGGGTCGCCATGTCGGCGGGATTCGAACCGGCGCGCGGCTCGGTCAGCGCAAATGCACCGAGCTTCGCGCCCGCGGCGGCTTCCGGCAAATAGCGGTCGCGCAAACTGTCGTCGCCGCCGATCAGGATCGAATCGGTCGCGAGATAGTGCGCGCCGATCATCGACGACGTCGATGCGCACGCCTTCGCGATTTCGACCAGCGACAGAATGATCGCCACCGGCGACGCGCCGATACCACCCCATCGCTCGGGCAAATTCATGCCCATCACGCCGAGCTCGGCGAGCTGGCCGACGTAACGCGTGGTGGAAATTTCATCGCGGTCCACCTCAGCCGCGCGCGGCGCCAGTTCGCTTTGCGCAAAGCGCTCGATCGCGTCGGCGATCTCCAGATCGTTCTGTTCGACGCTCATTCGCTTAAACATGATCGGTCTCCTTGTTGAATGCATCGGAATGCGTGAATTGCGCGCTATTGGCGGCATCGTGATCGCGACCGAACACGCCTTGCATGCGCAACCCGGCGATTCGCGCTGCGTCGAGGCCGAACGTATGCAGAATCTCGGCGGTGTGTTCGCCCAATTGCGGCGCGGCGGTGACACGGTTGCTGCCGTAGGCGGAAAACTTGACGGGCTGTGAAGGCAGACGCCGCGTGTGGCCCGCGACGTCATTCACGCGAGGCACGTCGGTCAGCAAGCCGCGAAACGTCGCCTGATCGCTTTCGAGCGCTTGCTGCACGTTGCGGATCGGCGCGACCGGAATGCCGGCGGCGCCGAGAATCCGGTTCACTTCGGCCACCGAGCGCTGCGCCGACCAAGCTTCGACACAAGCCCGCAACTCCGCTTCGTGCACGCAGCGCGTCGCATCGTCCACGTAACGGGGATCGCCGGAAAGTTGCGGCTCGCCGATCGCCTGGGCGAACGCGTCGAACAGCTTGTTGTTGAGCACCGCGACCACATAGAAACCGTCCCGCGCGCGAAAAGCGCCGAACGGCGCCGACGACGAATGACGATTGCCTACCCGCTGCGGCGCGATTCCGGTCGCGGCAAAGCGGGCCACCAGCGTCGCGCTCAGGCTCAAGGTCGCGTCGAACATCGAGACATCGACATGCGTGCCTTTGCCGGTCTTCTCGCGCGACAACAGCGCGGCAAGCACGCCCCACGACGCGAACAGTCCGCTCACCACATCCGAGACCGATTCGCCGATCAACGTCGGCGGGCCGTCGGGAGAACCTGTCGCGTCCATCAGGCCGCACATGGCCTGCAGAATGATGTCGTACGCGGGACGATGCGATTCAGGACCGGTCTGGCCGAAGCCGGACACGCTCGCATAGACGAGCGCCGGGTTGCGCTCGCCCAGCTCCGCGTAGCCGATGCCCAGCTTGTCCGCCACGCCGGGCCGGAAGTTTTCCACCACCACGTCGGCGCCGGCGCACAGCGTCTGCGCCAGTTCGCGGCCGGCGGCGGTTTTCAGATCGATCACGATGCTGCGCTTGTTGCGGTTCATCGCCGCGAACAGGCCGCTCTCGCCATCCGCAAAAGGACCCACCGCGCGATAGTCGTCGCCGCCCGGCGGCTCGACCTTGATCACGTCGGCACCCAGATCGCTCAGCAAAGCCGTGCAGAACGGCCCGGCAAGTACACGCGAGAAATCGACGATACGCACGCCGGTGAGCGGCAAATCGGACAAGTCGGGCAAGTTCACGGCGAACTCCTGTTGAAGACGATGCCTTGATTCTCGTCACCCTGACCTATCAAGTAAAATATCGGAATAAATTAGCCGCTATAGGATTTCTTAATGCGTATCTCACTGCGACTTTTGCGCTATTTCGCGGCTGCGGCGGAAACCGGCAGCACGACGGCGGCGGCACGTCAGCTCAACGTGTCGCAACCGTCGATCTCCGTTGCGATCCGCGAACTGGAGGCGCTGTTCGAAGAAACACTGTTCGCGCGCGACGCCGGTTCGAAGATGACGCTGACCCGCTTCGGCGCGCGCAAGCTCGCGGAAGCGCGTCAACTGCTCACCGCCGCCAACGCCTTCGAACTCGACGACAGCGGCGACGCCGCAGCGGGAGAAGTCCACATCGGCGTGTTCAGCACGCTGGCGCCGGTGTATCTGCCGGTGTTGCTGCGCATCGCGCGCACACGTTTTCCGAACCTGACGGTGCGTTTTGTCGAAGGCAATCTGGTGGAACTGGAGGAATGGCTGAACAGCAGCCATATCGAACTGGCGCTGACCTACGACGTGGGCTTGCCCGTCGAGCTCGAACTGGAACCGCTGGCATCGTTGCGCCCGTACGGACTCGTGCCCGCCGATTCGAAGCTGGCCAAAGCGCGTGGCGGCATTTCGCTGTATGAGCTGGCCAAAGAGCCGTTGATCCTCATCGATCTGCCGCACAGCCGCGAGTTTTTGATGGCGCCGTTCTGGCAATGCGGGCTGGCGCCGGAGGTTCGTTACCGCGCGACGTCGATCGAACTGGTGCGCAGCATGGTCGCCAATGGGCTCGGCGTATCGCTGCTGATCACGCAAAGCCCGGCGGCAACGGTCAGCGCGGCGGTCGCCGAACGGCCGATCCGCGAGGAGACCATCCGGCAGCCGCTGGTGATCGCGCGCTCGAAACGGGCGTCGCGCACGCAGGCTTCGGAACTGGTCGCACAGTGCATCCGAGACGCGGTGGGCGAAGCGATGGCCGCGCGTGCGGGGCATGGACGAAAGGCCCGGCGCGTCTGACCGGCGGGCAGTGGCGAGGCGGTCACTGGCCACGCAGAAAAGGTCGCGGCCCGTTTTTGCTTCGGCGGCGTACGGGCGGCGCGGCGCCTAGCCGCCTTCACCACGGTCGCTAACCCGCCGCGTTCTCATATTCGAGCTTCGGATACCAATCCGTGCCGCGCCCGCCGGGTGTCATATCGAGCACGGTCCAGATCGGCATCACGTCCGGCGCGCCGCGTGGATCCTGCCCGGGGTCCGCAGTCGACGGCCCCATCTCCTCTGCCCAGAAGTGCCGCACCGTGCCGCCTGAGCGCGTGAACACGTTGAACGCGGGATTGTCGTCGCCGGCCGGATCTTCCGCCGCGTAATCGCGATTGAAGGTGTTGCCGCCCGACGAATACAGCCGCAGATGCCGCCAGCCGCGTTCCTGCTTGAACGCAACCAGCTTCTCGATCGGCGAACGCGCGATCACGGCGAAGGCGACACGCTGCAGGATGTCGGGCATTTCGCCGTCGTACGCGCTCAGAAGCGACGTGCACATCGAACACGGCCGGGCGCGCTGCGGGCCGAACATCCAGTTGTAGGTGACGAGCGTGTCATGTTCGCCGAACATGTCCGATAGCTTCACCGGCCCTGCTTCGCCCATGAACAGATAATCCTCGGGCACGACGCCGCCGGGCGGCAGCGCGCGGCGCTGTTCCGCGACCCGCTCGATATGGCGGCGCAACTCGATTTCCTCGGCAAGCAAGTCGTTGCGCGCGCGGCGATAGTCGGCGCTTTCGCCTGGAAAGCGGCTTGGCAAGTCGGCCGCTAGTTGCCGGGCCGGCTTCAATGTTTGTGCGGATACGTGTACGTCAGTCATCAGCCATCTCCTCTTACGGAACAAGGACAAAGGGCGCGAGCAGCGCGCCGCGACCGCGGGCGCGTTCTCGTCCTCTATGTAGTCACGACGAGCCGTGCGGCGGCAAATCGACAGCATCCGCGAAATCTTTTTGGCGATGCACACGCGCGTCAGCACCGCAACCCGAAGCGCCCGGCAGGGTATCCTTTAGCGCAACAGCACGCGCGCCAGGCGCGCCGTCCATGGGGATGCAACATGCCGCTTCGTCTGCCACCGCTGCCGGCGCTTCGTTTCTTCGAAGCGGCCGGCAGGCATCAGAGTTTCAAACTTGCCGCCGCGGAACTGAATGTCACGCCGAGCGCGATCAGCCACGGCATTGTCGGGCTGGAACAGGCGCTCGGCGTCGAACTGTTCGTGCGCGAGCCGCGCGGCATCTCGCTCACGGCGAGCGGCGCGGACTATCTATCGTACGTCTCCGAAGCGTTTTCGTTGATCGCCATCGGCACGCAGCGTCTGCCGAACCATCGCGCGGATCGGCCGATCGCGCTGAGTTGCGCGCCGACCTTCGCGTCGCGCTGGCTGCTGCCACGCCTCGCCGGCTTCCGCGCGCGCTGGCCGAATGTGAACGTGAGCGTCGACACGTCGCATCGGCAAGTCGGCTTTCCCGTTGACGGTTTCGACTTTGCGATCCGCATGAGCCGTGCGCCGGTTGCAGGCACCGCGTGGACGCGGCTGTTCGGCGAGCGCTTCGTGCCCGTATGCAGCCCCGCGTATCTGGCGACTCTGCGCGACGAGCACGGCGATGCGGACCTGCGTCGCGCGACGCTCATTCACGTCAACGCCGCCAGCGAGGACTGGCAGGCGTGGCTGGATGCGACCGGCACCGAAGGCATCGACACCACCGCGGGCCTGCGCGTCGACACGATCCAGCTTGCCTTCGAAGCCGCCGCGATGGGCCTCGGCGTCGCGCTCGGCAGACGGCCGCTGGTGGATCGGGATATCGACAGCGGCACACTGGTGCAAACCTGTGCGGCGACGATCGCGTCCACCACGGCCTACTGGTTGGTGAGCGCCGAAAACGCGGATCGGCGGCCGGAGCTTTTCGATTTCAAACGCTGGCTGGTGAGCGAGGCCGAGCACATCGACGCGCGCCCCGATGCCGCCGACCAGGCACTGCACAGCGCCGCCAACTGAACCCCAGGTCCCCTCCGCACAGGTGAGCCACGCTCACCTGTCATCGAAAACTTTTCTTTTGCCGCTTCCGACGCTCGCTGCGACCATGTGTCGAAGGAGATCAGAACCATGTCCACCGCCGCCAGCAAACGCTTCGCCCCCGCCTTCAATCAGACGACGCTCGTGATCCTCGCCGGCGCGCTCATTCTGAGCGCCGCGATGGGCATCCGGCAGACCTTTGGCCTCTTCATCGGACCATTCTCGTTCGACCGCGGCTTGCCGGTCACGCTGATCGCGTTCGCGATCGCGCTGCACAATCTCGTGTGGGGTTTCGCCCAGCCATTCGCGGGCGCCGCCGCGGATCGCTACGGCTCGGCACCGGTGGTCGCGTTCGGCGCGACGACGTTCGCGGCGGGCCTCGGCCTCGCGGCCGTGGCGCCCAGTGGTGCCATGTTGATCGTTGGCATGGGGTTGCTGGTCGGCATCGGCGTGAGTTGCACGACGTTCGGCGTGGTGCTGCCGGCGGTCGGCCGCATCGCCTCGCCGGAAAAACGCAGCATGGCGATGGGGCTGGTCAGCGCCGGCGGCTCTGCGGGCCAGGTGCTGCTGGTCCCGCTCGTACAAGGCATCCGGCTCAGTTCGGGCATCGCGACGTCGCTCTTCGCACTGGCTTTCCTGATGCTGCTGATCGCCCCGCTCGGCATGGTGCTCGACCGGCGCGCGCGGGTCGGCACGCCCGTTCAGGAAGCGCCGGCCGCGCCGCTTCGCAAGGTGCTGGCTCAAGCGGCCGGGCATCGCGGCTACCGGCTGCTGTCGCTCGGGTTCTTCACTTGCGGTTTCCAGCTTGCGTTTATCGCCACGCATCTGCCCGAATATCTGTCGCTTTGCCATATGCCGGTCGGACTCGGCGCCACCGCGCTCGCGCTGATCGGGCTGTTCAACATGGCGGGGAGTTGGGCGTGCGGCTGGCTGGGCGGCCGCTTCCGGCAGCATTATGTGCTCGGCTGGCTTTACGTGATTCGCAGCGTGACGATCGGCGCGTTCTTTCTACTACCGAAAAGCCCGGCGTCGGTCGTGATCTTCGCGGCCATGATGGGTCTGACCTGGCTCGGCACCGTGCCGCTCACGAGCGGACTCGTCGCGAAAGTATTCGGCATACGCCACCTCGGCAGCCTGTTCGGGGTCTGCTTTCTGAGCCATCAGATCGGCTCGTTTCTCGGCGCGTGGCTAGGCGGTCTGGTGTTCGATCTGACCGGCTCGTATTCGCTGCTTTGGGAAGCGACCGTGGTAGCCGGCCTCGTCGCCGCGATGCTGCACTTTCCGATCGACGACACGGCCGTCAGCACGCCCGCGCTTCGAGCTGAACCGGCGGCAGCGTGAGCGTGTGTGCCGGTGGTGCTCGCGGACGTAACCATCGGCATGACGTTAAAAGCAGCGCGAAAAGCAGTCTGCGTTGCTATTTTTTCGGCGTATCCGCCGCGGCTTTCGGCACGCGTCCCATCAGATAGAACTCATCGTTCGGACGCATGGAAATGACGTTCGCCATGCGGTTCGACAAACCGAAAAATGCGGTGATCGCCGCGATATCCCAGATGTCTTCGTCGGAAAAGCCGTGTTCGCGCAGGGCTTGAAAATCGGCGTCGCCGACCGTGCCCGACGCGCTGCAAACCTTGACCGCGAAGTCGAGCATCGCCTTCTGACGTGGCGTGATATCCGCCTTGCGATGATTGACGGCGACCTGATCGGCCACCAACGGCGCCTTTTCGTAGATGCGAAGAATCGCGCCATGCGCGACCACGCAATACAGGCACTGGTTGATCGCGCTGGTGGCGACCACGATCATCTCGCGCTCGCCTTTGCTGAGGCCGCCCTCTTTCAGCATCAACGCGTCGTGATAGGCGAAGAACGCGCGGAACTCGTCCGGGCGGTGCGCCAGCGTCAGAAACACGTTCGGCACGAAACCGGCTTTCTCCTGCACTTCGAGAATGCGCGCGCGAATGTCGTCCGGCCATGCGTCCGGTTTGGGCACGGGGTAGCGGCTGATCGGCTGAGGCTTTGTCATGCGATGTCTCCGTCGTATCTGTATGGGTATGACGACGATTCTAGCAAGCCGCACGGCCAGCATGCCTATGCTCAACAAGGTCCGATATCGACGCCCATATCGTCTAGACTTTGCACTCAAGGGAGCATGAGCCGCGCCGCGACGACCGGCGCCGGCCGGATTTCAGCAGGAGCTGACCATGTCAGACGTTTTGCACGACGCGCGAGCGCCCGTCGTCAAGGTTCGACCCGACCGGGAAATGGCGACGACCCAGCGGCTGCCTTACTTTGTCGGCATCTCCGCCGGCACCGCGGGCAGCACGGGATTGTCGATGTATATGGTCGTAGTGCCGCCGGGCGGCCATGCCGAGCCGCACTTTCACGCCGACTACGAAACCGCGATCTACCAGCTCGAGGGCAAGATCGAGACCCGCTATGGGCCCGGCTTACGCGAGTCTGTCATCACCGAACCGGGTGATTTTCTGTTCATTCCGCCGGGCGTGCCGCATCAGCCGTTCAATCTGGACGCGACCACCGCGGCTCGCGCGATCGTGGCGCGCAACCATGCGGACGAGCACGAACGCGTCGTGCCGTACGATCCGGCCTCTGACACGTAATCCTGCTTCTGACGCGAAATCCTGCAAATGAAGGCGGCGGGGCCGGTCCGGCTAATGACTAATGGCTAACGGCCGACTACACCGGTCTCGCCGCCGACCGCATCCACGCGCATTCTCCTCCCCGCCATCCTGCGTCAATCACCCCGGCATTCCGCATTCCCCGCAGCGCCGTTTTGCCACCTGTGCTTAAATCCGCTTTTCATATCATTTTTGTACCATGGCGGCCGCCTGCCGACGCGGCGTGGCGCTCGCCGTCGTGGGGGAACGGAACATGCGCGGCCTGTTCGCCATGCGCCACCCGGGCGCGGACGTTTCAAATCCCTTCAGTGCATTCTCAGGAGCGCGGTTGTGTGGCATTTTCCGGTTGCTATTCCACCCTCGCTGGGCGTGTGGGCCGTGTTCATGAGCGTGCTCATCACGCAACTCGGCGTGCCGATTCCAGCCGCGCCGATGCTGATCCTCGGTGGAACCATGGCTGCCATGGGGCAGACCTCCTATGCGAGCGTCGTGTGCGCCGCGGTCGCCGCCACGCTAATCGCCGACTCGCTATGGTTCTTCACCGGACGGGCCCACGGCCGCCGTCTGCTGAACTATCTGGTGCGCTTCTCCCTCTCGCTCGACACCACCGTGCGCGTCGCGCGCAATACCTATGAACGGTACGGCGCGCCGATTCTCACCATCGCCAAGTTCCTGCCGGGACTCGGCCTGATCTCCGCGCCGCTGCTCGGCACGACGGCCATCAACGTCGGCGTCTTTCTGCTGTGGGATTTTGTCGGCGCGGCGCTGTGGGCGAGCGTGTGGGTGATCGGCGGCGCCGCGCTACATGACCAGATCGTGCAACTGATGCTGCTCGTGCGCCACAACGGCGGCACGATTTTCGATGCGTTCGCGGCGATCTTCGTGGCCGTGCTGCTGTATCGCTGGGTGCGCCGCTGGCAGTTTCGCCGCTGGCTCGCGCATACGCGCATTTCGCCCGACCAACTCGACGGGATGATGAAGTCGAACGAGCCGCCGCTGATCTTCGACGCGCGGCCACGCAGCGTCCGCATAAAGGAATCACACCGGATTGCCGGCGCGCGGCCGCTGGATCTCGATTCGCCCGAGCCGATCGACCCCGAGTTGCTGAAGCGGCCGATTGTCGTCTATTGCGTGTGTCCGAACGAAGCGACGGCGAAGCGGATTGTCGAGCAACTGCATCGCAAGAATATCCATCATATCCGCGCGCTCAAGGGTGGCCTCGACGCGTGGCAGAAACGTGGCTATCCGGTCGAACCGCTGCCGGCCGACTTCCACACCGCGAAGGCCCACATGATCGAGGACGAGGGCGAAGAAGGCGAATACACGGTGCGAGCGCGGCTGGCGAAGTAACGCTCCTCGCGCGCCTCGAATATCGCCGCGCTCCCGTCGAAAAACCGCTTGCGCTTCACGCCTGATGTGTGCAACATGCATATATGCACGTTGCACACATTGAGGCATCCCCATGACGCAGCGCACAGAAAATCTGCTCGGCGTGCTCGCCCTGCTGATCACGGACGAAATGAACGCGCAACCCGCCGTGGACGCGCTCGCCGGCCCCACCGCCCGCGCCATGCTCAACGCGGTCGGCCAATATCCCGATTCATCGATTGAAGTGCTGCGCGAGGCGGTCGATCTGTCGCATCCGGCCGCCGTACGTGCAGTCGCAGGATTGGTCGAGGCGGGTCTCATCGAGAAAAAATCGGGCGCTGACAAACGAACTGTCGCGCTTGCCTTGACCACAGCCGGCAAACGCGAGGCCAAACGCCTGCAAACGGCGCGCGACAAGATGCTGCAACGCATAGTCGGCCGGCTCGAAGACAGCGAGCGCGACGTGCTGGAAAGCCTGCTAATCAAGATCTTGTGGAACGAGACTCGCGACCCCGCGCACGCCATGCAACTGTGCCGCCTGTGCGACGACGGTCCGTGTCTGAAGGCCGGCTGTCCGGTCGAATGCCGCGAACAGGGGCTGCCCATGCCCGCGCGGAGCAGCACATGAAATCCGCCGCGCCGGTGCGCTGGCCGGCAATCGCGGCATTGACCGCGGTGTCGGCGCTCTCGCAGGTCGGCCAGTTCGGTATCGGCTTCATGGTGCTGCCGGTGTGGCTCGCCCATCGCGGCCTGGACGCGCCGCGCGCCGGCCTCTTTTCCGCCGCGCAATGGACCGGCATGCTGGCCGGCTTGCTGATCGCGCCGTGGCTGATGGCGCGCATCGGCGCGAAACGTACGGTGTCGCTGGGTCTGCTGGCCACGCTCGTGGCGTTCGCCATCATGGGTGCATTGTCGTGGCCGCTGTGGCTCGTGCCCGGTCTGCTGACGGGGTTCGGCATCGGCTTGCGCTGGATCGCGAACGAAACCTGGCTCTACAGTCTGGTCCCCGCTGAATCGAGCGGACGCGTGGTGGGCGTGCATGAAGCGCTGATCGCCACGGCCGGCGTCATCGGCCCCGCGCTCGCGGTGTGGTGCGATGTCGATGGGCGCATCACGTTCGCGGCCGGCGCGGCCTTCACGTTTGCCGCAGCGCTGCCGCTATGGCTGACCGCATCGGATGAGAAGCCGCCAGCTTTGCAAGAAGCGCCGCCTGCGCGGCGAAAAAGCGCTCAACGACGCTTGGCCCTCGGCCCGCTGGTGAGTCTCGGCATGGTGGTCATCGCGGCAGGCGGAATCGGCGACGGCGCGCTTTACGGCCTCTTCCCGCTATTCGCCGACGCGCACGGCCTCAGCGCGACGCAAACCGCCGCGCTGCTGACGCTATTCGGTGTCGGCGGCATGGTGCTGCAATTTCCGGTCGGCTGGCTGGCCGATCGCGCGGGGCTCGCGGCCACGGTGATCGTGTGCGCCGCGCTCAGCACGCTGGCCATCTGCGGTTTCGCGCTGGCCGCGCCCGCATCGTGGCTCGCGGCCGCAAGTGCGCTGCTGCTCGGCGGCATGAACAGTTCGTTCATCACACTCGGCATGTACGCGGCGGCTTGCAGCGACAAGGCCGCGCTCACGCGCAACCTGCGGCTGCTGTCGCTTACCTTCACCGCGAGTTCGATCGTGGGGCCGCTCGCCGCGGGCTTCGCGATGAACGCGCGCGGCACCGACATGCTGATGTGGCAACTCGCGCTCACGAGCGGCGCGCTGGTGGTCTACACGCTCGGCTTGCGCGAAGGCCGGCGCCAGCCCGAACACTCGTCGTCGATGGGCTGAGCCGGTGTCTTTGCGCCGATTCACAGGAAGAGTGGGTTTGCCTAAGCCTTGCGTTCTGCGACCTTGCGCTGTCGCCACAGACATAGCAGATCACACGCGATATGCGCGGCGGCAATTGCCGTGATCTCGCTCTGGTCGTAAGCCGGCGCGACTTCCACGACGTCCGCGCCCACCAGATTCAACGCGCCGAGTGCGCGCACGATCGCGAGTCCCTGCGCCGACGACAAACCGCCCGCCACCGGTGTCCCCGTGCCCGGCGCGAAGGCCGGATCGAGACAGTCGATATCGAAGGTCAGATACGCGGGACGTGCACCCACAATCGACACGATCCGCTCCACCGCCGCTCGCGTGCCATGCTCGTGAACCCAGGCGGCATCGAGAATATTGATGCCCATGAAATCATCGTTCCATGTGCGAATGCCGATCTGCACCGAGGTCTTCGGATCGATCAAGCCGTCCTTCACCGCCTTGTAGAACATCGAGCCGTGGTTCAGGCTGTCGGGACTGTCGTCGGCCCAGGTGTCGCAATGAGCGTCGAAATGAATCAGCGAAAGCGGTTTGCCGTACTTTTCCGCGTGCGCGATCAACAGCGGATAGGTGATGTAGTGATCGCCGCCGAGCGTTAGCATCTTCGCGTCCGAACGCAGAATCGTGCGCGCATGCTCGACGATAGATTCCTTGATCGTGAGCGGATTGTGCGCGTCGAACCAACAGTCGCCATAGTCGGTCACGGCGAGGTCGTCGAACGGATTGAAACCCCACGGATACGGATGCAACTCCGACAACTGCACGCTGGCCGCGCGCACCGCAGCGGGCCCGAGACGCGCGCCGGGGCGGAACGTGGTGGCCAGATCGAGCGGCACGCCGGAGACCACGACGTCGACGCCGTCGAGTTCGCGTGTGTACTTGCGGCGCATGAATGACAGCACGCCCGCATAAGTGTTTTCGATCGATGAGCCATAAAGCGACGGGCGACGCATCGCGCCGTCGCCGTAAACGAGTTCAGTCATGGATGACCTGATACCTGTAGACAATCCGGCGCCGCGCGCAAAGCTTCCGGGTGGCACGCGCAACGCCGGCTTCGGATTCATTGGGAACGCGACGGCGCGTTTCACACGCGCCGTCGCGCTGGCTTTGCGAATCCTTTAGCGCAGCCGCACCAGCGTTGACTTCAGCTCGGTGTATTTTTCCAGCGCGTGCAGCGACTTGTCGCGGCCGTTGCCCGATTGCTTGTAGCCGCCGAACGGGAAGTTCATGTCGCCGCCTTCGTCATAGCAATTGACCCACACCGTGCCGGCGCGGAGTTGACGCGACACCTCGTGCGCCGTGGTCAGGTTCGACGTCCAGACGGCGGCGGCGAGACCATACTCGCTGTCGTTAGCGATCCTGATCGCCTCCTCCACCGTGTCGAACGTGATCACCGACAACACCGGCCCGAAGATTTCCTCACGCGCGACCTTCGCGCCTGAAGCCGGAATCTCGAAGATGGTCGGCTCGATATAGAAGCCGCCCGTTTCCTCTTTCACGCGCGCGCCGCCGAGCAACAGTTTGGCTTCGGCACGGCCTGCCTCGATATACCCAAGCACGCGTTCGAGTTGAACCTTGTCGACGATCGCGCCCATCGACGTCTTCGGGTCGAGCGGATTACCAGGCGTATAGCTGCGCGCCGCGGCGATCAGCTTGTCGATGAAAGCTTCCTTGATGTCGCGATGCACGAGCAGGCGCGAACCCGCCGTACACATTTCACCCATGTTGTAGAAGATCGCCCCGGCTGCCGCGTTGGCCGCGCGGTCCATATCCGGGCAATCCGGCATTACGATGTTCGGCGACTTGCCGCCGAGTTCGAGCCACACGCGCTTCAGGTTCGATTGCCCGGCATACTGCATGATCAGCTTGCCGACGTTGGTCGAGCCGGTGAAGGCGAGGCAGTCCACGTCCTGATGCAGCGCCAGCAGCTTGCCCGGCTCGCCCGCGCCCGGCACGACGTTGAACACGCCGGCGGGAATGCCTGCGTCGAGTGCGAGTTGCGCGAGGCGGATGGCGGTGAGCGGCGACTTCTCCGACGGCTTGAGCACCACGCTATTGCCCGCCGCCAACGCCGGGCCGAATTTCCACGACGCCATCAGGATCGGGAAATTCCACGGCACGACCGCCGCCACCACGCCGATCGGCTCACGCGTGACGAGTCCGACCAGATGATGATCGGCCGGCGCGACTTCGCCGCCGATTTTGTCGATGGCTTCAGCGAACCATTCGACGCAATACGCCGCGCCCGGCACGTCCACACTGGTGGTGTCGGCGATCGGCTTGCCGGCGTCGAGCGTTTCGAGCAGCGCGAGTTCGTCCATGTGCTCGCGAATCGACGCGGCCCAGCGCAGCAGAACAGCTTTACGCTGACGCGGATTGAGGCCCGACCACGCGCCGGAGTCGAACGCGCGGCGCGCGGCCGCAACGGCGGCGTCGACGTCGGCCGCGCCGCTGTCGGCCACCTTGGCGAGCAGTTTGCCGTCGATCGGGCTCAGGCAGTCGAACGTGCGTCCGCCTTCGGCATCACGGTATTCACCGTCGATAAACGCGCGGCCTTCGATCGATAGCGTAGCGGCCTTGTCTTGCCAGAAAGCGAGAGATTTCTTGTCCATCAGGATGCCTCAATGTTATGCGCTCGACGCAAACCTGCATCGACTTCATGCGGCACTGAACTACGGCACTGGGTTGAGTCGAGGCGCGTTGGCGCGGAGTCTTCAGAAGGTGGGCGGCGAATTGGCCGACACGATCTCGCAGAGATGCTCCGCGCTGGGATTGCGAAAACGGTGCGGAAGACGGCTTTCGAAGTAATAGCTGTCACCGGGATCGAGCAGCCACGTGGTGCCGTCCACCGTCAGTTCGATCTGACCGCTGACCACCACCCCGCCCTCGTGCCCTTCGTGCTCCAGCATTTCCGGCCCCGTGTCCGACAACGGCTGATAGACCTCGCGCAGAATGCCCATGTTGCGGTCTTTCACGCTCGAACCCGCGAGATAGAACTCGATCGACTCATTGCCGAGGTTCGGCATGTCGGCGCGGCGCGACACCACCGAGCGCTCCACTTCCACTTCAAAAGTGAAGAATTCGGCGAGACTCATGGGTATGCATTCGAGCAGTTTCTTCAGCGAGCCGACCGAGGGGCTCACGCGATTCTGTTCGATCAGCGAAATCGTGCCGTTCGTCACTCCCGCCCGTTTCGCCAGTTCACGCTGGGACAAGCCGTTCTTCTTGCGGATGTATTGCAGACGGGTCGCTACTTCTATGGACATCGCTAGGTTCTCTGACATTGAAGACGATCGGGGCGCTAAGTGACCACATGACTCGGGCAACGAGGTGCCCGCGAGTGTTGAATATTCTAATCACTTTCATCTTTGCGCCGCTGGGGAAAACCCTGAAAGGATTCCGAAATATGAATTGCGCAACGAACGTTCCCACCGGGCGGGATTCTAGCCGGACCCTCGGGAAAGCCCTGATAAATGTTTTATCAAAAAGGGTTTGACGGCTTTATTGGCTCGTATATGCTGGTTCCCAGGCGATCGTTATACCGACGTCACGAGGCACCAAAGTGTGTTTCGCGGCACAGCGAATTCAGTTCGCATCGGTTCAAGGCGATCATCCCAGCGTCCTGTTTCTTTAAACGCCCCGTGCGGATTTCGAGCAGGCCGTTCAATACTTTCAACGCCGCTAGTCGAGTGTAATCGTGAGAGTCCGAGGCCCTTTGGTGAGATGGAATCGTAGTCAGGCGAGTTGTCCTCGCGCTGACGGCGCCATCGCCGACGGCAGCAGCGGCAGCCTTGCGTTCCGCCGCTTCCTGTCCGTCTTCACGATCCTGTCCCGCCGTTCAGTTCGACGTCATAACTCAATCTCCGCGCGCGCCTTCATTGCCGTGCGCACGGACGAAGTCGCGTCGCTGCTGCCGTAGCGCCTCCCTCCTTTTCGCCGTTCGATTCATCCGTTTGCGTGAGCGCGCTCTTTCGAGCCGTGCGTTCCTGCCTGTGCGGTGCCGTCTGCCGCCTGCGCATTTCACGCCCGTCGGATCAGTTGCGCACCGCAGCGGATCGAATCGAACGGCCCATCTGACTATCACGCGCGGCGCGTTTCAGTTGACGACGACCGCCTGCACTACCCCGGTGGCCTTGCGCCTTGCGCACGGCTGCGGAATCGTGCCGCGCTGTGTTTAACGTTGTTCATGCCGCGTCCCGCGGGGAACACACACGTCTATTCGTTATGCGAAACAAACCTCTGGTCGGCATCAGCGCCGACAGAACGATGATGGGAGTCCACCCGTCGCACATGGTCGGCGAGAAATACATCGCCGCGATCGTGGACGGCTCACAGGCGCTGGCCATGCTGCTGCCGGCGCTCGGCGAGCGTCAGTCCGCCGAAGACGTGCTGGCGACAGTCGATGGCCTGTTGTTTACAGGCAGCTACTCGAACGTCGAGCCGCATCGCTACGGCGGTCATCCGAGCACGCCGGGCACGCTGCACGACGCCGCACGCGATGCGACGACGCTGCCGCTGATGCGCGCGGCGATCGCCGCCGGTGTGCCGGTGCTGGCCGTCTGCCGGGGCTTCCAGGAAATGAACGTGGTTTTCGGTGGGACGTTGCATCAAAGCGTTCACGCGGTGGACGGTCTGAACGACCATCGCGAGAACAAGGAAGACGACCTCGACGTGCAATACGCACCGTCGCATTCGATCACGCTGACGCAGGGCGGTTTGTTGCAGCGCCTCGCGGGCGGCACGAATGAAGCGCGTGTGAATTCATTGCACGGTCAGGGCGTCGAGCGGCTGGGCGTCGGCCTTACGGCCGAAGCCACCGCGCCGGACGGCTTGATCGAAGCGGTGAGCGTGACAGATGCGCGCGCCTTCACGCTGGGTGTGCAATGGCACCCGGAGTGGAAGCACGGCAACGACGCGCTGTCCACCGCGATCTTTCGAGCGTTCGGCGACGCCTGCCGCGATCGAATGCGCACCAAGGCCGGCTATGGCGCGGCATCCGCCGCTGCCACGCATGCCTGAGCCGGTCGCGCACCAAAACAGAGAGAATAAACATGCATGACATCGACGATTTTCTGAAGAAGAACCGTGTCACCGAAATCGAAGCGATCATTCCGGATATGGCCGGGATCGCGCGCGGCAAGATCATTCCGCGCAGCAAATTCGAATCCGGCGAGTCCATGCGCTTGCCGCAGGCGGTGATGATCCAGACCGTCACAGGAGACTATCCGGAAGACGGCACGCTCACCGGCGTGACCGATCCGGACATGGTGTGCGTGCCCGACGCCAGCACCATCCGCATGATTCCGTGGGCCACCGATCCGACCGCTCAAGTGATCCACGATTGCGTTCACTTCGACGGCACGCCCGTCGCGATCTCGCCCCGCCGTGTACTGCGCCGCGTGCTCGAACTCTACAAGGCCAAAGGCTGGAAGCCGGTCATCGCGCCCGAACTCGAGTTCTATCTGGTCGACATGAACAAGGACCCGGATCTGCCGCTGCAACCGCCTATCGGCCGTACGGGTCGTCCGGAAACCGGTCGTCAGGCTTACTCGATTGAAGCCGTCAACGAATTCGATCCGCTGTTCGAAGACATCTACGAGTACTGCGAGGTGCAGGAACTGGAAGTCGACACGCTGATTCACGAAGTCGGCGCCGCGCAGATGGAAATCAACTTCATGCACGGCGATCCGCTCAAGCTCGCCGACAGCGTGTTCCTCTTCAAGCGCACGGTGCGTGAAGCCGCGCTGCGCCACAAGATGTACGCCACCTTCATGGCCAAGCCGATGGAAGGCGAACCGGGCTCGGCGATGCACATGCACCAAAGTCTCGTCGACGAAGAAACCGGCCATAACCTGTTCACCGGCACGGATGGCAAACCGACTTCGCTTTTCACGGGCTATATCGCCGGTTTGCAGAAGTACACGCCCGCGTTAATGCCGATTTTCGCGCCGTATATCAACTCGTATCGCCGTCTGTCGCGTTTCATGGCCGCGCCGATCAACGTGGCATGGGGTTACGACAACCGCACGGTGGGTTTCCGGATTCCGCATTCGGGACCGGCTGCGCGCCGCATCGAAAACCGCATCCCGGGCGTGGACTGCAATCCGTATCTGGCGATTGCCGCAACGCTCGCCGCGGGCTATCTCGGCATGACGCAGAACCTCGAAGCCACCGAGCCGCTGCTTAGCGACGGCTATGAATTGCCGTACCAGTTGCCGCGCAATCTCGAAGAGGGTTTGACGTTGATGGGCGCGTGCGAGCCGATCGCCGGAGTACTGGGTGAAAAGTTCGTCAAAGCCTACCTCGCTCTGAAGGAAACCGAATACGAAGCGTTCTTCCGCGTGATCAGTTCGTGGGAACGCCGGCATTTGCTGTTGCACGTGTAAAGCAAACGCAAAAAAATTGGAGGCAGTATGAGCTACAGAACAGAAGAAGTCGCTTACGTGCAACCCGCCCAGCCGGCCGCGAGCGCACAAGCAGCACAAGCTACGCAACAACGCAGCACCGCCGAATATCGCGCACTGGACGCCGCGCATCACATCCATCCGTTTTCGGATATGGGCTCGCTCAACCGCAGCGGCAGCCGCGTGATCGTCAAGGCACAAGGCGTCTATCTGTGGGACTCGGAAGGCAACAAGGTGATCGACGGTATGGCCGGCCTGTGGTGCGTGAACGTCGGTTATGGCCGCAAGGAACTGGCCGACGCCGCGTACAAGCAGATGCAGGAACTGTCCTACTACAACACCTTCTTCAAGACGACCCACCCGCCGGTGATCGAACTTTCGGCCTTGCTCGCGGAGTTGGCGCCGGAACCGTTCAACCACTTCTTCTACTGCAACAGCGGTTCGGAAGGCAACGACACGGTGCTGCGTATCGTCCATCAATACTGGGCGACGCAAGGCAAGCATTCGAAGAAGTTCGTGATCTCGCGCAAGAACGGCTATCACGGTTCGACGATCGCGGGCGGCACGCTCGGCGGCATGGGCTACATGCATGAACAGATGCCATCGAAGGTCGAGAACATCGTCCACATCGACCAGCCGTATTTCTTCGGCGAAGCAGAAGGCAACCTGACGCCGGAAGAATTCGCGCTGGCCCGTGCGCAGCAACTGGAAGCGAAGATTCTCGAAATCGGCGCGGACAACGTCGCCGCGTTCATCGGTGAGCCTTTCCAGGGAGCGGGCGGCGTGATCTTCCCGGCTTCGACGTATTGGCCGGAAATCCAGCGCATTTGCCGCAAGTACGACATTCTGCTGGTCGCCGATGAAGTGATCGGCGGTTTCGGCCGCACCGGCGAATGGTTCGCGCATCAGCACTTCGGTTTCGAGCCGGATCTGATCACGCTGGCCAAGGGCCTGACGAGCGGTTATGTGCCGATGGGCGCGGTCGGCCTGCATGACCGCGTGGCCAAGGCGATCATCGAAAACGGCGACTTCAATCACGGTCTCACGTATTCGGGTCACCCCGTCGCCGCCGCCGTTGCAGTCGCCAACCTCAAGCTGCTGCGCGACGAGAAGATCGTCGATCGCGTGAAGAACGACACAGGTCCGTACTTCCAGAAGCAGTTGCGCGAGACCTTCGCCAATCACCCGATCATCGGCGAAATCTCCGGTACGGGTCTGGTGGCCGGCCTGCAACTCGCGCAAGACCCGAAGGCGCGCAAGCGTTTCGCCAATGGTGGCGACGTCGGCACGATCTGCCGCGACTTCTGCTTCAACGGCAACCTCATCATGCGCGCCACCGGCGACCGCATGCTGCTGTCGCCGCCGCTCGTGATCAATAAGCTGGAAATCGACGAAATCGTTTCGAAGGCCAAAAAGGCCGTCGACGCGACAGCACAACAACTCGGCATTTCGTAACGGCAGTCCGTTCCGGCATGAGCACACCCACAAAACACGCTCATGCCGGTTCCTCACATCAAGGGAAAAAACCATGAGCGTTAGTCATCTTCGTCATGCGGTCGCGGGGGCCGCGCTTCTCGCCTTCACGGGTTTTGCGGCGCTGTCGGTTACGCCGGCCCTTGCGGCCGACACGGAACTGAATGTGTACAACTGGTCGGACTACATCGCGAAGGACACGATTTCGAACTTCGAGAAGCAGGACGGCATCAAGGTCAAATACGACAACTACGATAGCGACGACACCTTGCAAGCCAAGCTGCTCGCCGGCAGTTCGGGCTACGACATCGTGGTGCCGACTTCGAACTACATGGCCAAGCAGATTCAGGCCGGCGTGTACCAGAAGCTCGACAAATCGAAGTTGCCGAATCTCGCGAATCTCGACCCTGTGCTGATGAAGATGATTGCCGACGCCGATCCGGGCAACCAGTACGGCGTGCCTTGGGCATACGGTACGGACGGCATCGGTTACAACGTGCAGGCCGTGCAGAAAGCGCTCGGCGCGAATGCACCGGTGGATAGCTGGGCACTCGTGTTCGATCCGGCCAATCTCTCCAAACTGAAAGGCTGCGGCGTTTCGTTCCTCGACCAGGCTGTCGACGTTTTCGCCGCCACGCTGCAATACATGCACAAGGATCCGAACAGCACGAACCCCGCCGACTACCAGGCCGCATTCGAAGTGCTGAAGAAAGTTCGCCCTTACATTACCCAATTCAACTCGTCGGGCTACATCAACGACCTCGCCAACAACGACGTGTGCGTTGCCGTGGGCTGGTCGGGCGACGTCGGCATTGCAAGCCGCCGCACCGAAGAAGCGAAGCGCTCCTACCAGGTCAAGTTCTCGAACGTGAAGGAAGGCGGCTTGCTGTGGTTCGACGTGATGGTGATCCCGAAAGACGCGCCGCATCCTGAAGCAGCGTTGAAGTGGATCAACTACATCTCGGACCCGAAGGTCAACGCCGCGATCACCAACGAAGTGTTCTACCCGACCGCGAACAAGGCCGCGCGCCAGTTCGTGACACCGGCGGTCGCACAGGACAAGACCGTTTATCCGGGCGATGAAGTGTTGAGCAAGATGACGCTCATGAAGCCGATGCCGACCGACATTCTGCGCCTTGAAAACCGTCTTTGGGCGCAGCTTAAAACCGGTCATTAACCAGGCCACATTAATCAATTGATCCCGCGCTCAGGGATCGCTCGAACCCTGAGCGCATGAATAGCCGTAACGGTAGTCAGCCTGCGCGTTTGTTTTAACAGTCCCACCCGCGCGCAGTCCCATGTTTTCCGATCGCAGCGCACGTTGCGAGACGCTTCCCGCGCCTCGTACGGAGACACTTGCGCCCGCGATTCGCAAGGAATGGTTACATCATGAACTCGACGACCTTAAAAAGCGCAGCCGGCGCCACCCAGATGGCCCGCCCCGCAGTGACGACAAAATCGAAATCGGACGAATTCGTTCGCATTGAAAATGTCGTGAAGAAATTCGGCGACAGCACCGCTGTCGACAACGTCAACCTGAGCATCGCCAAGAACGAGTTGTTCGCGCTGCTCGGCAGCTCCGGTTGCGGCAAGTCCACGCTCCTGCGCATGCTCGCGGGGCTCGAGACGGTGACCTCCGGGCGTATTTTCGTCGACGGCGAAGATCTCGCCGCGATGCCGCCGTACAAGCGGCCGGTCAACATGATGTTCCAGTCGTACGCCCTCTTCCCGCACATGAGCGTGGAGGCGAACATCGCTTTCGGTCTGAAGCAGGAAGGCGCGCCGAAGAACGAGATCAAGGAACGCGTCGCCGATGCGCTCAATCTCGTGCAGATGAGCAAATACGCGCAGCGTAAGCCGCATCAACTGTCAGGCGGCCAGCAGCAGCGTGTGGCGCTCGCCCGTTCGCTCGTGAAGCGCCCCAAGCTGCTGCTGCTCGACGAGCCGATGTCGGCGCTCGATAAAAAGATCCGTCAGAAGACCCAGCTCGAACTCGTGAACATCATCGAGAAGGTCGACGTGACCTGCGTAATGGTCACGCACGATCAGGAAGAAGCGATGACGATGGCCGGGCGCCTCGCGGTGATGAGCGAAGGCCGCATCGTGCAGATCGGCTCGCCGAGCCAGGTGTACGAGTTTCCGAATAGCCGCTTCTCCGCTGAATTCATCGGCTCGACCAACCTGTTCGAAGGCACGGTGGTCGCGGATGAACCCGATCATATTTTCGTGGAAAGCGAAGAGCTCGAATCGCGCATCTACGTGAGCCACGGTATTACCGGGCCGCTCGGCATGCCGGTGGGGATCTCGGTGCGTCCGGAGCGCATCAAGGTATCGCTCGACAAGCCGACGACGCCGCACAACTGGGCGCGTGGTGTGGTTTCGGATGTGGCGTACATGGGCAGCTATTCGCTGTATCACGTGCGTCTGCCGAGCGGCAAGACCGTCGTGTCGAATCTCTCCAGTTCGCATCTGATGGCCGAAGGTGCGCCCTCCTATAACGACGACGTGTTCGTCTACTGGTCGCCGGCTAGCGGCGTGGTGCTGACGCAATGAGCAATCCCACTACCTCTTCCCCCGCGGCGCTCGGCACGCCGTCCGGCAGCCGCCTGCTCGGCTCGCTGAAAAAACGCCTGTCGATGTTCGTGCCGTCGGGCCGCTCGACCGTGATCGGCGTGCCGTTCCTCTGGCTCACGCTGTTCTTCGCGTTGCCGTTCGTGCTGGTGCTGAAGATCAGTTTCGCCGATCTGCGTCTGGGCATTCCGCCCTACACGGATCTCGTCACGGTCAAGGACGGCATGGTGCATTTCGCCATGCAACTCAGCCACTACGCGTTCCTGCTGCAAGACGATCTGTACGTCGCCACATATATCAGTTCGCTGAAAATGGCCGCGGTCTCGACCTTCTTCTGCCTGCTGATCGGCTATCCGATTGCGTACTACATCGCGCGTTCGGAGCCGACCAAACGCAACCTGCTGATGATGGGCGTGATGCTGCCGTTCTGGACGTCGTTCCTGATTCGCGTCTACGCATGGATCGGCATTCTGAAAGACGACGGCCTGCTCAATCACACGCTGATGGCGATCGGCATGATTCATTCGCCGTTGCGCCTCTACCACACGGATATTGGCGTCTATATCGGCATGGTCTATTCCTACCTGCCCTTCATGGTGATGCCGCTGTATGCGCACCTCGTGAAGATGGATCTGACGCTGCTCGAAGCCGCTTACGACCTCGGTTGCAAACCGTGGACCGCGTTCACGCGCATCACGTTGCCGCTGTCGAAGAACGGCATTATCGCCGGCAGTCTGCTGGTGTTCATTCCGGCGGTCGGCGAATACGTGATTCCTGAGCTGCTCGGCGGCGCCGACACGCTGATGATCGGCCGCGTGATGTGGGATGAATTCTTCAACGATATGGACTGGCCGATGGCATCCGCCGTCACCGTCGCAATGGTTCTACTGCTGCTCGTGCCGATGGCCGTGTTCCAGTACTACCAGGTCAAGGAACTGGAGGGCGCGAAATGATCAAGCCTAATAAGACGCTTTCCAATAGCGTGCTGACGTTCGGATTTCTGTTTCTCTACATTCCGATCATCAGCCTGATCGTGTATTCGTTCAACGAGTCGAAGCTCGTCACGGTGTGGTCCGGCTTCTCGCTCAAATGGTACGGCGCGCTGTTGCAAGACGGCGAGTTGCTGAACGCTGCATGGCTTTCGCTGAAGATCGGTCTGTTGACCGCGTGTGCCTCGGTCGTGATCGGTACGTGGGCCGGTTTCGTGCTGGCGCGTTTCGGACGCTTTCGCGGCTTCACGCTGTTCGCCGGCATGATCAACGCGCCGCTCGTGATTCCTGAAGTGATTCAGGGCATCTCGCTGCTGCTGCTGTTCGTCGCGCTCGAACAGATGCTCGGCTGGCCGAAGGGCCGTGGTCTCTTTACGATCTGGATCGGCCACGTGATGCTGTGTGTGTCGTATGTCGCGATCATCGTGCAATCGCGTGTCAAAGAGTTGAACAAATCGCTTGAAGAAGCCGCGCTCGATCTGGGCGCCACGCCATTCAAGGTGTTCTTCCTGATCACCCTGCCGCTGATCTCGCAGGCGCTGATGTCGGGCTGGCTGCTCTCCTTCACGTTGTCTTTCGACGACCTCGTACTCTCCGCATTCCTCTCCGGTCCTGGCTCGACCACGCTGCCGCTCGTGGTGTTCTCGCGGGTCCGCCTTGGCCTGAATCCGGAAATGAACGCGCTCGCCACGATCTTCATCACCACGGTGACGATCGGCGTGATTGCCGTGAACCGCTGGATGCAGTTGCGCGAACGCAAACGCAATCGCGACATGCAGATGGCTTTCGCACTCGCTGAAGCCGCCGACCCGTTGCCCGTGGCACCACAACAAGCCGCCGTACGAAAGTCGCTGGATACGGCACGCGCATAAGAAGTCCATTCGCAATACGACCAATAAGGAGAATTTGAATGAGAAAGAAGCTCATCTGTCTGTTGGTGGCGGGGAGTCTGCCTGGCATGGCCATGGCGGATGCCACCAGCGACCAGATCAAGGCGCTCCAGGCCCAACTCAATGCGCTGCAAAAGGAGGTCAAGCAGTTGCGGGCAGAAGTCGCCACCAAGCCGAAGGCAGCCACCGCGGCGACTGCGGCCCCTGCCCCGGTAGTCGTGGCCGCGCCAGTGGATGTCTCATCGCCTGATTACGGCAAGGCTCAGGCGGCGCTGACCAACGACGACGTGACGACGATGAAGCAACAGATCGCCAATCAGCAGTTGAAGGTCGACTCGCTCGAAGACGCGGCGCAGACCGGGCCGATCGCCGGTTTGTCGGTGACGGGTTATATCGACCCGACCTACCTCTATAACCGCGCGCAGAGCAGCTCGTCGTTCCTGTTCGCGAACCACGAAAGCAGCTACACCTATTTCAATAGCACGTTCGGCGATCTGTACCTCGACATCAAGAAGACCTTCGGTGTCGGCCCGATGGCGCCGTCGGCCGAGATCACCTTGATGCCGAACCGCGGCAACGGCATTACGCTGCTGCAAAATTCGCACGGCGATATCGGCAACAACATCCTGAACACGGCCGTGGTGAATGTGCCGTTGACGGCGACTACGACACTCGTGGCCGGTTTGATTCCGAGCTTCGGCGGCTATGAAGTGCAGCAGTCGAATCAGATGCTCACGCTCACGCACAACCTGCTGTACGACTTCTCGGATCCGGGCAGCTACGTCGGGATCGGCGCGAACTACACGGCCGGCAACTGGGCATGGAAGTTCTTCCTCGGCAACGAACAGTACCGCACGTTCGGCGCGGTCACGCAGACGGGCACCAACGCGCTGGGCGATCCGATCACGACCAGCAACAAGATTCCGACCTTCACGGCACGGACCGACTACACGTGGTCGAGCGCGCTGGATATCGGCGGGTCGGTCAATATCGGCCGTCAGACCTTGCCTAGCTCGATCGACGCGAACGGCGCGGTCAGCTACGGCGTAGGCGGCCAGGCGCCGAGCGCAGGCGGTACGTTCTTCTTCACCGAGGCCGACCTGACCTACACGCTCGCCGACGTGCAGTACAACGCCGAGCTCGACTACGGCCAGCAGCAGAACGCCGCGTACAACGGTGGCCAGGCTCAGTGGTACGGCCTGTCGCTGCTCGCGCACCGCAAGTTCAATCTGCCGGTGGTGGGCCGCATGGGCGCGACCGTGCGCTATGACCTGCTGGTCGACAGCAAGAACGGCGGCGGCGGTGGTGGCATCGCGTTGAACGGCAACGGCATGGACACGGCGAACGGTTTCGGTATCGGCGCGGACTGTCTCGCCAATTCGCAGGCGAACGGCGGCCTCGGTTTCGAATGCAAGGGCGCGACCCGCCAGGACGTTTCGCTCGACCTGCTGTTCTATCCGACCCAGCAGATCACGGTCAAGGTGGAATACCGCCACGACTGGGCCAACAAGCAGGTGTTCCTGAAGAACGACGGTTCGTATGGCAAGTCCAACGACCTGCTCGCGACCCAGTTCATCTACTCGTTCTAATCCGACTTGCCGGCGCGTGGCCTTGTTGTCGAAAAGGCCACGCGCACAGGCTCTTTCTGCATGCTCTGCCTATGCTCCGATTCTCGAACCAGCCTCACGTCGCCTCGTACTACGCCGCCACTGCCAACGACAGCACCCGCCATCCCGCACTCGACGAAACGATCAGCGTCGACGTGTGCGTGATCGGCGCCGGACTGACCGGCATTTCCGCGGCGCTCAATCTTGCCGAACGCGGCCATTCGGTCGCGGTGCTCGAAGCATCGAAAGTCGGATGGGCAGCGAGCGGCCGCAACGGCGGCCAGTTGATCGGCGGCTTTGCGTGCGATATCGATACGTTCGCGAAGTACCTGCCCGCGGACGACGTGAAGCGTGTTTGGGACATGGGGATCGAGACCCTCGACATCGTCAAGGAACGCGTCGCGAAGCATCAGATCGATTGCGATCTGACCATCGGCTATCTGACCGCGGCGAATAAACCGCGCGATACCGACGCGCTGCAAAAATGGCGTGACGAAGCGCAGCGGCGCTTCGGCTACGACCGCTTCAGTTACGTCGACGCCGACGGCGTGGGCAACTATGTGCAATCGCAGCGCTACCTCGGTGGCCTGTTCGACGCCGACAGCGGGCACCTGCATCCGTTGAATTACACGCTGGGTCTGGCGCGCGCGGCGCGCGAGGCCGGCGCGCGGATTTACGAGGACAGTTGCGTCACGGCCTTGCGCGAAGAAAACGGCCTACATGTTGCCGAAACCGCGCGTGGCCAGGTGCGGGCGCGCTTCGTCGTGCTCGCGTGTAACACCTATCTCGGCCAGCTTGCGCCGGATGTCGCGAACAAGATCATGCCGGTCGGCACCTACGTGATCGCCACCGAACCGCTCGACCCCGATCGCGCCGAAGCGCTGATGCCCGCCAAAGCCGCCGTGTGCGACAGCCGCTTCGTGCTCGACTACTTCCGCCCCGCGCCCGATCATCGCCTGCTGTGGGGCGGCAAGGTGAGTTACTCGAAGCTCGCGCCGCGCAACCTCGGCGAAGCGATGCGCCGCGATATGCTGAAGACTTTCCCGCAACTCGACGATGTCAAAATCGACTATGCGTGGGGCGGTTTCGTCGACATCACCATGAATCGCGCGCCGCATTTCGGCCGGCTCTCGCCGACTGTGTATTTCGCGCAAGGCTTCTCGGGGCACGGCGTGAATACCACCGGTCTCGCGGGTAAACTGATCGCCGAGGCGATCGACGGCCAGGCGTCGCGCTTCGATCTGTTCGGCAAGATTCGTCACCGCGACTTCCCGGGCGGCGCTACACTGCGCACCCCTGCCCTCGTACTCGCGATGGCCTGGTATCGAATGAAGGACCTGCTTTGATGAATGCTCCGACTCCCGGCCTCAACACGCTTAACACCCTCGACCGCCGCGCCGATGCGCTGATCGCCAACTCCTACTATGAAGCGAGCGCGGCCCGTCCGCTCGCCGACGACCCCGCGCTCGACGGCACGCTCGAAGCCGACGTGTGCGTGATCGGCGCGGGCTTCTCCGGTCTGTCGGCGGCGCTGGAGTGCCGGGCGCGCGGTTTGTCGGTGGTCGTGCTCGATGCGCATCGGCCCGGCTGGGGCGCGTCGGGCCGCAACGGCGGGCAGACGCTGGTGGGTTTCGCGAAAGACGAGATCATGGAGCGCCAGCTCGGTCTCGACGGCGCGAGGGCCGCGTGGGCGATGTCGGTGGAAGGTGTTTCGTTAGTGCGCGAGCGTATCGAACGCTACGGCATCGACTGCGATTTCACGTCCGGCTATCTGACCGTCGCCACCAAACCGAAACGCGTGCCCGATTTGCGTTCGTGGATGGAATCGGCTTCGCAACGCTGGGGCTATACGAAACTCTCGTGGCTCGATACCGACGAGGTCCGTTCGCGCGTCGCTTCGAAACGCTACCTGGCCGGTGTCTATGATCCGTTTTCTGGCCACCTGCATCCGCTCAAGTACTGTCTCGGTCTCGCCGATGCGGCGCGCCGAGAAGGCGCGCAGCTGTTCGCGCATTCACCGGTGATCGAGGTCGTGCGGGGTGCACGGCCTGTCGTGCGTACCGCTCGTGGCGAAGTGCGTTGCCGCTTCGTCGCGGCGTGCGGCAACGCCACGATCGGCGACGTGCTGCCCGCGCCGGTGGCCGCGCGTATCGCGCCAATCGCGTCGTATATCGTCGCCACGGAGCCGCTCGGCAAGGAACGCGCGGATGCGCTGATCAAAGGGCGCGAGGCGATTTGCGACAACAACTTCTTCCTCGACTACTTCCGGTTGTCGGCGGACCATCGCGTGCTGTTCGGCGGGCGGGCGAGTTCGACCGGCGCTTCACCGGTGCAGCTCGGCGAAGAGATTCGCCAGCGCATGATCGGCGTGTTCCCGCAACTCGGCGACGTGAGAATCGATTATGCGTGGGGCGGTTTTGTCGACGTGACGCGCAATCGCGCGCCTGATTTTGGGTCGATCGATCCGAATTACTTTTACGTGCAGGGGTTTTCGGGGCACGGAGTGGCGTTGACCGGTATCGCTGGCCGCGTGGTGGCTAAAGCAATGGCGGGTGAGACGGCGGCCTTCGATCTGTTCGCGCAGTTGCGGCATGCGCGCTTTCCAGGCGGCCCGGCGTTGCGCGGGCCGGCGCTGGAACTCGGGATGATGTATCACCGGATTCTGGAGTTGTTTTAGGCGTCGTCGGCACGCGGCGCAGCTTTTACGTTGCCGCGACAACGCCGACGACACCCATCCTCAATATCGCGCCGGCAGCGCTGCTGGAACGTCGGAAGCAGACGCGGCGCAATCCGGTCGCAATTGCCGGCTGCTTTACTATTGGTGACCCTCAACAGCATACTGTCATACTTATTCGTATGCCGCTTTTGAGGAGGCGCCGATGATCACTCAACTCACTCGCGAATTCGCATCAAAATTCGCCAATCTGGCGCTTGCCCATCTCACGCGCGAATACCCGAACAAGCTGACCCATTCGCTCGCCGGGCCGCACGACGTGCAAGGCCCGCGTGCGCTGCATCCGATTTTTTACGGCAGCTACGACTGGCATTCGTGCGTGCACGGCTACTGGTTGATTCTGCATCTACTCGATCGTTTTCCCGATCTGCCTGAAGCGGCGCGCATCGTCGCGGTAGTCGACGAGCATTTCACCGCGGCTAACGTGGCCGGCGAAATTGCGTATCTCGATCTGCCGCACAACCGTGGCTTCGAGCGTCCGTATGGCTGGGCCTGGCTGCTCGCGCTCAGCGCGCAACTCAATTCGCTGAAGCTCTCGGACGCCGCACGCTGGTCGAAAACCTTTGCGCCGCTCACCAAGCTGTTTGTCGAGCGCTTCGAGGACTTTCTGCCGAAAGCGACCTACCCGCTGCGCGTGGGTACGCACTTCAACATGGCCTTCGCATTGGCGCTGACGCTGGATTTCGCGCGGCAAACGTCGCGTGAATCGCTGGAAGCACTGGTCGTGAATACCGCGGAACGCTGGTTTGTGGGCGACGTCGCGTGTCAGGCATGGGAGCCTGCCGGCGACGAATTCCTCTCGCCTTCGCTCATGGAAGCCGAACTGATGCGCCGCATATTGCCGCCTGCCCAATTCGTCGACTGGTTCGGTCGTTTTCTGCCGGATCTCGGTGCGAAAAAGCCCGCTACGCTGTTCGAGCCCGTCACCGTGACGGATCGCACCGACGGCAAGATCGCGCACCTGGACGGCCTGAATCTCAGCCGCGCATGGTGCCAACGTTCGCTGGCGCGCGCACTGCCCGCAGGCGATATTCGCCGGACGATTTTGTTCGATGCAGCCGAGCGGCATCTGCAAACCGCACTGCCGCACGTGGCCGGCGACTATATGGGCGAGCACTGGCTGGGCACATTCGCCACGCTTGCGTTGGAAGCTTGAATAAAGGCCCGATTCAAGACTTCGAATCGAACTCAACCGGCGGCGTGGTCGACTAAAAAAAAGCGGCGCTGCACGCGCGAAACGGTTTCTCCCGCTAACCGATTCACGCTGCCAGCGCCGCTTTGCCATGATCACGTCAATGCAGAACCGCTTCTTGCTGCTCAGCCGGCGACCGCGCCGGCTTCCTGCATTTACTGCCCCGTCAGCTTTTTAGGCTTCGGCGGCGCCTGCACCTTGTTGTACTGGAACTCGGGCGTCGCTTTCAAGGCGTCCTTGGTAGCGCCGGCCAGATAGAAATTCCCTTCGCGGATGTCCAGCGCTGCGATGGGCACCGCCACGTCGTGCGACGCCACGCCCAGGAAACCGCCAGCGGAGACGATGGCTGCGGACAGCGAGCCGTCCGGCGCGATCACCAGATCGCGGACCGTGCCGATTTTCGCGTTCTGGTCGTTGTACACCGATTTGCCGAGAATGCTCTTCTTTACACTCCAGCCGCTCAGCAGCGCATTCGACTGCTCGACTGTGACGCTCAGCGGTTGCGTGCCGGCGACTTGCGCCTGTGCACCAAGGCTGGTTGCAGCTACTGCGACGACAACAACAAGTTTGCCCAAAGTCATATCGCTTACTCCGTTCTTAGTAGACTTGACCGGCGCATGGCCTGCGCCGAATGGAATCGCTGCACCACGATAATACAGACTGCGCGGCACGGTTGCATCCAGCGTGCCGGAAGGTCGCACGCGGGCAACCCAACGAGCCTGCGCGGCAACGCTCCGGGATGGCGTCACGGCCCGCAGCGCATGGCGGTAAAATCGCGCAAGGCGATCACGCCGGTTTTAGAGGTGGCAGTTTGACTGAGCTTGAACAGGGTTTCATCTTGACCCGACATTGGCGGGACACGCCCGCCGGCACGGAAGTCGATTTCTGGCTGGCCACGGACGGCGGGCCCCGTCACGTCCGCCTGCGCCCTCAGCCTTCGGTGGCGTTCATTCCCGCCGAACATCGCGAGCGCGCCGAAACGATCCTGCGCCGCGAAGCGCCGCTCGATCTGCGAGCGCTCGATCTGTGCGACTTTCAGCATCGGCCGGTCATGGGACTTTACTGCCCGCAGTACCGGCAATTGACGGGCTTCGAGAAACGCCTGAAGCAAGGCGGCGTCGACGTCTACGAAGCCGATATCTTCCCGCCCGAGCGCTACATGATGGAACGCTTCATCACGGCGCCGGTGTGGTTCAGTGGCGACACGCAAAGCAACGGAAACCGCGGCCCGCTCCTGTACAGCGAACTCAAGCCGGCCACCGGCTATCGTCCGCCCTTGAAGCTGGTGTCGCTCGATATCGAAACCAGCGCTCACGCCGAGTTGTATTCGATCGCGCTGGAAGGTTGCGGACAGCGTCAGGTGTACATGCTGGGGCCGCCGAACGGCGACGCGAGCACGCTCGACTTCGACCTCGAATACTGTGAAACCCGCGCACAGTTGCTGGAAAAACTGAACGCGTGGCTGGAGCGGCACGATCCCGATGCGATCATCGGCTGGAATCTAGTGCAGTTCGATCTGCGTGTGCTGCGGCAGCATGCCGAACAATATCGCGTACCGCTGCGGCTCGGCCGTGGCGGTGCCGTGATGGAATGGCGCGAGCACGGGCTCAAGCAGAACCACTTCTTCGCCGGCGCCGCGGGACGGTTGATTATCAACGGCATCGAGGCGCTACGCTCCGCGACGTGGAGTTTCCCTTCGTTCAGTCTCGAACATGTCTCGCGCACAGTGCTGGGCGAAGGCAAGGCGATCGACAATCCGTATCAGCGCATGGACGAGATCCAGCGCCGCTTCGACGAGGACAAGCCCGCGCTTGCGCGGTACAACCTCAAAGACTGCGAGCTGGTCACGCGCATCTTCGCTAAAACAGAGTTGCTGCCGTTCCTGCTGGAACGCGCGAGCGTGACCGGTTTGCCGGCGGATCGCAGCGGCGGATCGGTGGCGGCGTTCACGCATCTGTATATGCCGCGCATGCATCGGCAAGGCTATGTCGCGCCCAATCTCGGCGATGTGGCCGGCGCCGCCAGCCCCGGCGGTTTCGTGATGGATTCGCGCCCCGGTCTCTACGATTCCGTACTGGTGCTCGACTACAAGAGCCTGTATCCGTCGATTATTCGCACGTTTCTGATCGACCCTGTCGGTCTCGTCGAAGGCATGCTGAATCCCGCCGACGATCAATCGGTGCCGGGCTTTCTCGGCGCGCGCTTTTCACGCACGCGTCATTGTTTGCCGTCGATCGTCGGGCAAGTCTGGCAAGGCCGCGAGACGGCCAAACGCGAGAACAACAAACCGCTTTCGCAGGCATTGAAGATCATCATGAACGCCTTTTACGGCGTGCTGGGATCGACCGGTTGCCGCTTTTTCGATCCGCGTCTCGCCTCGTCGATCACGATGCGCGGCCACGAAATCATGCATGCCACGCGCGAACTGATTCAAGGCGAAGGCTATGAAGTCATTTACGGCGACACGGATTCGACCTTCGTGTGGCTGAAACACGCGCACAGCGAGGAAGACGCGAGCTGCATCGGCCGAGCGCTTGTCGAACATATCAACGCGTGGTGGCGAAAGAATCTACAGGAGCGGTTCGGGCTCGACAGCGCGCTCGAACTGCAATTCGAGCGGCACTATCGGCGCTTCTTCATGCCGACGATTCGCGGCGCCGAGGAAGGCAGCAAGAAACGCTATGCCGGCCTCACCGTTTTGCCGGACGGCAGCGAGGACATCGTCTATAAAGGACTCGAAACGGTACGCACCGACTGGACGCCGCTCGCGCAACAGTTTCAGCAGGAACTGTATCGGCGCATCTTCACGCAGCAACCGTATCAGGATTATGTGCGCGACTATGTGCGCGACACGCTCGACGGCAAGCTCGACGATCAGCTGGTGTATCGCAAGCGGCTGCGCCGGCCGCTCGAAGAATACGAGCGCAACGTGCCACCGCATGTGCGCGCGGCGCGGGTGGCGGACGAGTTCAATCGGCGGCAAGGGCGCCCGCTGCAATACCAGAACGGCGGCTGGATCAGCTATGTGATGACGGTTGCCGGACCCGAGCCGCTGGAAACGCTGCGTTCGGCAATCGATTACGAACATTATCTGACGCGGCAATTGCAGCCCGTCGCCGACGCTATCCTGCCGCTCTTGCGCGACGATTTCACGACCTTGATGTCAGGGCAGAAACAGTTGTTCTGAGGCAGTGCTAGCATCGGGCGTATCGACGACGCACAGCAAAGGCCATGGATGAATGAGCGCGCCGTTGTCGAACGCGTTGCGCACCTGCTTCAAGTCACGGCGTGGACGGCCGGTCCGTGTCATACAAACGGTCCGGGATGAACAGCGCGGTCACGCCACTCAGGAAGAACACCGCGCCGACCACGAGGAAGCCCAGACCGATGGAGAACTGTGTGGCCAGGAAGCCGATCACAATGGGCGCCGCACCCGAGCAGAAGCGGCCCAGGTTATAGGAGCCACCCACAGCAGTGCCGCGGATGGAAGTGGCGAAACTCTCGGACATGAACGTGCCGATCGTGCCCAGTGGTACGCCGTACAGAAACCCGAAGAAAAGCATGAGAACGGCAATGTTCTCACGCGTATGCCAGAAGATGATCACCGGCAGAAAGAGCGCGGCACCCACACAGCCGAGGACATACACGCCACGCCGGCTCCAGCGGTCGCCCAGCCAGCCGGCGAAGATCTTGCCGATGAACGCGACTACGTAAGTCCCGATCATGTATCCCGTCAGCGCGCCGAACTTGATATGCAGTTCTTTTTCAAGGTACGTCGGCAGCCAGTTATTCAGGCCATAGAACCCGGAAAGAATGAACACCGAGGCCAAGGTCCACAGGATAAACAGGGTTCGCGTCTGTCGATTGCTGAAAATCACGTGGTAGCGGCTGTCGCGCCATCGGCGTTGGCTTGTACGCTCGACGGCGTGGCTCGCCTGCCAGCTAGCCGGCTCGGGCACCGCGAACTTGATCGCCAAAGCAAACACCACGGGTATCGCCGACACGTAGTACAGCGTGCGCCAGCCGTAGTGCGGCAAAATCCAGCTGCTCAGCGCAATGACCACGATATAGCCGGCCGAAATGCCGGTCTGCAAGGCACCCAGAATCAGCGAGCGCCGTTCCGTGGGCACGTATTCGGCAACGAGCGTCGTGACCAGCACCATGGAGCCGATGCCCAACGAACTGATGAAGCGGACGATCGCGAATTCCACAAAGCTGTGCGTGAGCCCAAGCAGCCCCGCGCCGAGCGAAAAGAGCGCCAGCGCCCAGACCACCACCCTCACCCGCCCTATGCGATCGCTCGCCCAGCCGCCGACAATCCCGCCGACCGCCATGCCTAACAACGTCAGGCTGCCCAATGCTCCGGCCTGGACATTGCTCAGCCCGAAGTCGTCTTTGATGCGCGTCAGCGTGAGGCCGTACATCATGACATCGGCGCCATCGGCCATGAGCGCAAGATAACCGAGAATGAAAACAAGCAACCAGCGGCCTTGCGACCCGGAAGTCTGGCTCACCGGCGACGTTGTCGCAACACGTTGGGTAGTGGTCATGTCAGAGCGCAGTCAAGCTGCTGGCGGATATCGTATGGCGCGCAATGAGAGCGGGAGCCAGGAAGGAACCAATCAGTAATCCCAACTCTTCATGTCTCGTCGTGTACCACCTCTCCTGATGCGTCAGGTTCATCGTGCCGATGCACACGCCGTCGTACGCGATCGGAATGTTCAGTATCGATCCGAGGCCCATCCCGGTCATCACGGTGTGATCGTCGAACGCTTCGCGGATGCCCTGTGCGGTTTCCGCGCGAAATGGCTTGAGGTCGAGCAGGATCTGTTTGGCCCACGGCGTGCCGTGTTTCTTCTTGCGCCCGCCAACCGGATAGACGTCGGGCATGTTCGTATAGACGCGCTCCACCTCCTGGTTTTGCGCATCGTAGGACATGATCGTGAACAGGCTGAAGCCGATTGCGCTTGCCGCTACTTCATGAACCGCACGGAAAATCGCCATCGGCTGACCCTTGATCCGCATGGCCTTCGCGAGTTGCTCAAGGTTCGACATGTTCAGCGCTTGCGGGGTGGGCGGCGCAGTTTCGATCCGGATGCCTTGCATGGTCTGTATGGGAAAGTTGGCAAATCACGGCATTCAGCCGTGTATTTCAGTGGAATTGAGCGGGCCTCGAACATCCTGCGCGCGACCGAATTCCTCGGCCTCGATGTCTTCGAGCGAGCGGTTGCGAGTCTCGATACCCAGGAAGAAAACTACACAGGCCCCGATGAGCAGAACCGTCGTGGTCATCGCGAACACGCCCAGGAAACCCAGCACGGGATAGACGAGGCCGACCAGAATGGGAGCGCTCACCGAGCCGATGCGGCCAAACGATGACGACGACCCAGTGCCGGTCGTGCGCACTGCGGTCGGGAATACTTCCGGGGTGTACGCATAGACGCCTGCGAACGCACCGTTCATGAAGAACGACAGGCATATGCCCGCGACCATGATCCCGATGCCCGTGTGAGAGAACGCAAGCGCGATCGCCGCTATGCCGCCCAGCAACATGTACGATGCGACCACCGCCTTCCGCCCGATCCGTTCATTGAGCCAGGCGGCCGAGAAATACCCCGGAATCTGCGCCCCATAGATCGCGATGGAATAGCCGAAGCTCTTCGTCATGGTGAGACCCTCTTTGAGGAGCAAGCTCGGAATCCAGGAGAAGAACGAGTAGTACGCGAATGCCACCGAGAACCACATCAGCCAGCTGACTGCCGTAGTGCGCGCGAGTCGCGGCGACCACAACGTCAGCACGTTCTGCAATGCGCTACCGCTTGCACGTGCCGATGCGGGAAGCACGCCGACGGAGCCGACAGGCGGAAGATGAATGCCTCTGCCGGCAAACCATGACTCGATCGTGCTCACGATCCGGTTCGCTTCATCCGTTCGGCCCTGGCTCTCGAGCCATCGTGGCGACTCAGGCAGCGTCCTGCGCCACCAGAGCAGCATGACGACGGGCAGCGACGTCACCACGGCGAGGTAGCGCCAGCCATCGACATAGTTTCGCACCACGACGAAGCCGAGGATGGATGAGCTCAGATAGCCGAACGACATGAAGCCGACCAGCGCGCCGCAAAACATCCCTCTGTAGCGACGCGGCACGAATTCCGCGAGGAATGGCGCGATCACCACGGTCTCCGCGCCGGAACCAAATCCCGCGACGATGCGCAGCGCGAAGAACGTGTGCCAGTCCGTAGCGGCCGCGCTCGCGAGCGACGCGACACAGTAAATCGCCAGCGCCGTCATCATGATGCGCCGACGGCCGATCAGATCGGCGAGTACGCCTGACAGGAAGGCGCCGAAGAAGTACCCGATATAGGTGCTGCTCGCCACGAGGCCTGTTTCGGCGCTGCTCAGGTGCCATAGCTTGCTCACGACCGGCAGCAGAAACGCGAGCGACGATGAATCGAGTCCATCGAACAGATATCCCAACCCACCAATGAGCAGGAGTTTCCGATGAAAGCCCGATAACGGAAGTCTTTCAAGACGAGCGGCTACGGCAGACACGGTAACTTTCTCCCTGAAGGAATGGACACGATCTCCGCCACGCCGAGGTTATCGCCCAATTGCGTAGGCCTGCATCTGGCGAGGCGTCGCTGCACCACGCATCAGACCGTTTCTGATCCCGACCGCGCAGACGCGCCCGAGCGACCAGGGCTCGGCCACGGTCAGGTCGTGGCCACGCGCGCGCAATTCGGCAAGGGTACTTTCCGGAAAACGTGACTCGGCGGACATCTTGCCGAGATGCATCGCGCGCGGGTAAAACGAACCCGGAAAGTGTGCAGTCTGGAACGAGGGCGAATCTGCGGCTGCCTGAAAATTCATGCCGGCGTGCACGTGTTTGAGGAAGAGCTGGATCGACCATTGATCCTGCTGATCCCCGCCGGGCGTGCCGAATGCGGCGTAGGGCTTGCCGGCGCGGGTGACCAGCGTCGGCGACAGCGTCGTGCGCGGACGGCGCCCCGGCCCGAGCGACGAAGGCAAGCCCTCTTCCATCCAGAACATCTGCGCGCGCGTGGTGACGTTGAAGCCGAGACCGGGCACCGCCGGCGACGCCTGCAGCCAGCCACCCGACGGCGTGGCCGACACCATGTTGCCCCAGCGGTCGACGACATCGAGATGAACCGTATCGCCTCGCAGTTCAGGCAACGGCGCGAAGGTCGGTTCGCCCTGGCCGAAGCCGCCGGACTGTTCCTTTCCAGCCAATGCCATGATGCGCGCGGCGCGCTGCTCGCTGTCGCCCAGCCTGCCAGGACGAAAATCCAATGACGCCCGGCGCGGGTCGATCAGCCGACGACGTTCGTCGTTGTAGGCGTCGCTCAGCAGCACATCCATGGGTACGTGCGCGAATGCAGGATCGCCGTAGAACACCTCGCGATCGGCGAACGCAAGCTTCGAGCACTCGATGATCGTATGCACGAAATCCGGTCCCATCGGATCCATGGCCGCGAGATCGAAGCCTTTGAGCAGCGCGAGCTGCTGCAGGAACATCGGCCCCTGGCCCCACGGGCCGGTCTTGTGGACACGGAGGTCCCCGTAGTCGTACGAAACCGGGTCTTCATAGGACGGTTCCCAGCGAGCGAGGTCGCCGGCGTCGAGCAGGCCGCGGTTGCGCTGACCCGACGTGTCGAGAACGGCCGTCGAACCAAAATACTGGTCGATGGCATCAGCCACGAAGCCGCGATAAAAAACCTCGCGGGCGCGTTCGCACTGTTCGCTGCGGTCACGCCGGGTATTCGCTTCTCGCAGAATGCGCTTATACGTGTTCGCAATGGCCGGGTTGGCGAATAACTGGTTTGGCATTGGTGCGTCGCCGTCGCGCAGCCATTGCTCGGCCGATGTCGTCCATTCCGTCCGGAAGAAATCCTTGATGGCGAGGATCGATGAAGTCATGCGCGGCAGCACCGGGTAGCCGTTTTCCGCATAACCGATCGCGTAGCTCAGCACGTCCTCGAGCGGCAACTGGCCGTAATCGCGCAGCATGGCCATCCACGCGCCAAATGCACCGGGCACCACGGCAGGCAGCAGTCCCGTACCCGGCACGACTTCCAGCCCTAACTTCCGCATGCGCTCGATGGTCATGCTCGCGGGCGTCACGCCCTGCCCGCACAGCACGCGCACGCGGTCTTCGCGCGCGCTGTAGAACACGACCGGCAGTTCGCCGCCCGGACCGTTCAGATGCGGCTCGACGATCTGCAGAACAAAACCGGCAGCGGCGGCGGCATCGAATGCGTTACCGCCTTTCTCAAGCACGGCCATGGCCGACGCACTGGCTAGCCAGTGCGTGGAAGCCACCATGCCGAATGTGCCGATCAGTTCCGGGCGGGTTGTGAACGACATGCGCTGCTCCTTTGCGATCGCGGGCGACTGGCGACTGAACCAATCGCGATAGGTACGAATTAAACAAACCATAAAAATACTACCAAAGCCAGTAAATTTCAGGTGATGCTAACCCGAAATCCCCCAGCAATATACCGGGTCAAAAAAATTTCAGGAAACTGCGCGTCGCGCCGCGCCAATTCTGCTACCGTTGATACCAATGATCATTGGTTCGGTTGAAGAAAATGGAACAGACGGCATTGGAAGGATTGCTCGGCTATATCGCCGACCATCAACTCAAGGACGGCGACGCGCTGCCGCCCGAAAGAAAGCTGGCCGAAGACCTTGGCGTCAGTCGGAGGGATCTGCGCTCGGTGCTGGCTTCACTGGAGGCGTCGGGCCGGGTGTGGCGCGGTGTCGGGCGCGGCACTTATCTGGGCGCGCGGCCGCTGAAGTTTGGTCCCACGCTGCGTGGACTGCGCGCGGGAACCAGTCCGGCGGATATCGCCGAAATGCGGCTGCTGTTCGAGCCCGCACTCGCGGAACTCGCCGCAACGAAAGCCAGTTGGGACGATCTGCTGGAACTGGAAAAGTGCGCGCGTAAAAACGCTGCCGCGAAAGACGACGAAGAGTGGCAGCAATGGGATCATCGCTTTCACTTGCTGATTGGGCAGGCCACCCGCAATCCCGCACTGATCGCGCTGATGGAAGTCATCAACGGCATGCGCGTCAAACCGGACGTGCGTGAGAAGACGGCGGCCCAGGAGACCCGGCAGTATTTCGCCCAGCAGCATCAGGCTGTCGTCAATGCCATGAAAGCGCGTGATGGAGAGACAGCGGCCCGCTGCATGCGCGAGCATCTGCTGAGCGTTCAAGGGCGGGCATCGGGTAAGGCGAGCTGATTTTCGTGAAAGCCAGACTGCCGGGGCCGGGGCCGGGACCGCACGCGCAAGGTTCAGTACGCGCCGATAGCGAGGACGCGCACTGAACGGCAACTGTTTCAGTGATGCGTATTCACAGCCAGAACTTCAACCGTGCGAGCGCCGCCTCGACCCGGTCTTTTGCACGAAGTGCATTGCGTCGCGTTCGATCGCCGCGGGCAACTCAGCCTTCAATAATTCGACCCACGCGCGCGTCTTGGCTTCGAGAAAACGTCTGGACGGCATCAACACGTAGACGCCATGTTCCGGCGAGCGCCATTGAGGCAACACGTGCACGAGCTCGCCCTTGCGTATCTGGTCCACCACCGCAAAGCCCGGCAGCATGGCAATGCCCAACCCGCTGCATGCCGCGTGCAGAACCGCCTCCGGATGATCGCCTACCAGGGGCCCTACCGGTTGAATCGAATGCGTGCTCTTACCGTTGGTCAATTCCCAATGCGCCGTCGATGAGGAATTGACGAGCCGCAGAGCGGCGTGGTCGCCCAGATCATCCACGGACTTCGGGGAGCCATGCCGCTTGAGATAGTCCGGCGAGGCGCACAACACGCCGTGAACCGCCCCTAGACGCTGCGCAACAATGCTCGAATCCGGCAATTTCCGAGTGACATACACGCTCACGTCAACGCCTTCCGCCAACAGATCCGGCACGTATTGCGAGGCACTGTATTCCACCGTGACCGAGGGATACATCGCGCAATACTTTGCCACCAGCGGTACCACGTAGCGATCGCCAAAGCTCGCCATGCAGAGCACTCTCAGCCGGCCGCCCGGCTGGATGCGTGCGCCGCTTGCCTCGCTTTCGGCTTCCGTCACCAGTTCAAGAATCGTCCGGCATTGGTTGGCGTAGCGCTCGCCCGCCGTCGTGACCGACATGCGCCGCGTCGTTCGCTGAAGCAGCTTGGTCTGCAGCCGGTTCTCCAGCTCGGAAACGAGCCTCGACACCTGTGCCGTGGTCAGCTCCATCTGCACGGCCGCCGCCGTGAAGCTTCCGGCGTCGACGACCCGCACGAACGCTGTCATGGCGTGCAGCACTCCGTAGTCCAGATTCTTGCGCATGACGTAACAATCTTTTGGATCAGACGGTATTTTCGCACGAAGGACGAGTAGTTAGGATCAGTGCGTACGTCGTTGCAAGACAACAAGTTGCCATCTGGAGCACTAACCCATGTCGATGAATTTCAGACTGCCGGTCGAGCCGGCTGCCGCGCAGATCCACGCTCAACTCGAAACGATGAAGCGCGCCCATCTCAAAGACGGCCCGCCGACGGTCGCGCTGCGCAAAGACCGCATCGATCGTGCAATCGATCTGCTGCGCTCGCACAAGGACGCGCTCGTCGAGGCCATCAACGCGGACTACAGCTGTCGCGGCAGGCAGCAGACCTTGCTCGCCGATATCCTGGCGTCGGTCGAGGGATTGCGTTTCAACCGCGAGCATCTCGACGCATGGGTGAACCAGCCGGCGACAACGGAACCGTTCCCTGGCGTCAAGGCGCGCGTCGATTATCAGCCGCTTGGCGTCGTGGGCATCATCAGCCCGTGGAATTTCCCCATCGTGCTCGCATTCGGGCCGCTAGCGGGTGCCTTCGCGGCGGGCAACCGGGTGATGCTCAAACCGTCGGAACTGACGCCCGCGACATCGGAGCTGCTGGCCGAGCTGGTCGCGCGTTACTTCGACAGCGATGAATTCACCACCGTGCTTGGCGGCGCTGAAACAGGCGCGGCGTTCAGCGCGCAGCCGTTCGATCATCTGGTGTTCACAGGCAGCACGCAGGTCGCGCACCACGTCATGCGCGCGGCATCGGAAAATCTTGTGCCCGTGACGCTGGAACTGGGCGGCAAGTCGCCGGTGCTCGTCGGCAAGGACGCGGACCTGCAACGCGCGGCACAGCGCGTCCTCACGGTGAAAACCTTCAATGCTGGGCAGATCTGCCTTGCGCCGGACTATGTCCTGATTCCCAGGAACCGCGTCCGCGAGTTCGTGGAGCAGGCGGAGGCGGCGGTATCGCAGATGTATCCGACCATTCGCGCGAATCCCGACTACACGGCGATGATCAACACGCGCGGATTCGAGCGCCAGCTCGCGCTCGTCGAGGACGCCCGTCAGAAAGGCGCCAGCATCGCGAGCCTGGCGCCTACGGGCGAAGATCTTTCCGACCCTGCCGTGCGCAAGATGGCGCCCACCCTGATCACCGGCGCCACCGACACCATGCGCGTCCTGCAAGAGGAAATTTTCGGCCCGGTGCTGCCCGTGGTGACCTACGAGACGTTCGACGAGGCGCTGGCCTATATCAATGCACGCGCGCGTCCGCTGGCGCTCTACTACTTCGGCGACGACGCGGCGGAGCACGAGCAGGTATCGACGCGCACCACGTCCGGCGCGCTGGTCGTCAATGATGCGATGACCCACGTGTTCTTCGACACGCTGCCGTTCGGCGGCGTGGGTGGATCTGGCATGGGCCACTATCACGGCGAATATGGCTACCGGGCGTTCAGCCATGCGAAACCCGTTGTGTTTCAAAGCGCGGGCGGCGAATCGAATCTGCTGATGCGAGCGCCTTATCTGGCGGCTTCGGAAGCGGCTGTCAACAGCATGATCGACGCTTGAGATTTGACGCAGGAATAGCACACGGAGTTTTCCATGCCAATGACACATGTTTACATGCGCAAGGGTCAATCTGCGCAATTCCGCACTGCCGTATTGAAAGGCATTCACGCATCGCTCAACGAAGCGCTGGGCGTGCACCCGGAAGCCTTCTTCATGACCGTCAGCGAACATGAAGAGGCCAACTTCCTCGCGAACATGACGTTCCCGTTCGAACGGAGTCCGGCCCTGCTGCTGATCCAGATCACGCTGACCGTCGGCCGCACAGCCGACGACAAGCAGCGCTTCTACGAACACCTCGTCAGGAAGCTCCAGGCCGACCCGGGCGTCGATCCTGTGGATGTCTTCATCAACATCATCGAGGTGGCCAGTGAGAACTGGTCGCCAGGAAACGGGCTGGCAGGACGCGGCGCCGTCATTCGCAGCGCCGATACACCGGTGTCTTCCACCGGCCGGTAACGCCGACACGCGGTCTACTTTTTGTTATCCGTCCATTCGATCCGGAGTCGCCATGCAGAAGCAGTTCACCATTCCCCTTTCGCCCCGAGGTCTTTCGAGTATCGCGCCCCCGCCGCCCTGGCACTATTCCGGCGACTTCCTCCTGGTCGAATTCTGGGCCGACCCGGCCGCGGCGGCCGCCGTGCTCCCCAAAGGCCTGAGTATCGATCCAGCTTCGCCGGGCCATGCAACGGCGCTGTTCATCGATTGGCAATTCACCGCGCAAGACGACGAACTCCTCGACCCGGCCCGTTATCAATACCGCGAGTTTTTCATTCTGATCGACGCCCTGTACGACGGAAAGCCTGTTTCGTACTGCCCGTATATTTTCGTGGACAACGATTCGGCCATGATGCGCGGCCTGATTCAAGGTTTCCCGAAGCGCTACGGGCAGGTGTATCAGACGCGTTCATTTGCTGCACGGAGTCCGGCGGCTGCGCCGGTCGCGGCGGGCACCCGCTTCGCCGCCACGGCGTCCGCGTCCGGACAGCGGCTGGCGCGTGCCGAAGTCAAGCTCGAGCAGGCAGTCGCCGACGTGTCGAAGCTCGGCATCGCTGGTCGGCCGGTTGTCAATCTGCGCTACTTCCCGCGTCTCGCGGCAGGCGAGCATCAAACACCGGCCGTCAACGAACTCGTGATGTCCATCATGGACAACGCGCAGATCGCCGACGTGTGGTCTGGAGAGGGCAAGCTCTCGTTCCCGCTTGCCGAAGGCGAAGAGATTTCGGATCTGCAGCCGGTGCGAGTGGGAGCGGGCTTTCGGGGCTCCATGGCGTACAGCGTGACGGACCTGAAAACGCTGGTCGATAACACGAAATAAAACTGGACAGGCCGACCGAGGGCCACGGTACTCCCCGACGGAAACTGGGAAGTGCCTTCCAACATGAGAGCGCGTAGCGTGGCGGCTTTTAGCCGCCACGCTTCATTGTTGATACGTACCGGGACTGCTGCACATGGCCAACCTCACCGACACGTCCGCAGCCATGCGGACCAACCCGTGGTTCTGCGCGTTGCCTGCGGAGGAACAGGAGGCGCTGATGCGGCAAAGCGAATTGATGACGCTCCACCCCGGCGAATATCTGTTCCGCCGCGATGACGCGCCGATTGCCTTCTACGGAATCCAAAGCGGCCGGCTCAAAGCATTCACACTGCGTGAAGACGGCAAGGAAGCGATTCTCGCCGTCATTGAAGCGGGCAACTGGTTCGGCCAGACCTCCTTGACGAGCGGGCAGCCTCGCCCACGCGATGTCGTGGCGCTCGACCGGTCGACTCTCTTCGTGGTCGGGGCCGCCGCTTTCGAAGCGTTGATGCAGAGCACCGCCTTTGTTCGTGCGATCGCCGGGTTGCAGTCGATCCATATGAACTGGCTCTATCGCATGGTGGAAGACGCCACGCTGCACTCGACACGCGCGCGCATCGCCCGACGCCTGCTGCTGCTCGCTTCAGGCGACGTGTCGTGCGAGCCGCAGTGTCGCCGCGAGCTGAGCCTCTCGCAGGACACGCTGGCCATGATGCTCGGCATCACACGCCAGACGCTCGCCCTGGAACTCAAGACCCTGGCCGAACAAGGCGCGATCGTGCTCCGTTATGGTCGAATCGAAATATGCTCGAAAGAGATTCTCTCGTCCTTTCAGGATTGCGTTTGATCGCGCCAATGAACAGATCAGCGGGAACGCTCGCCAGACTCGCGAGCGTTGTGCATCCCTCCTAGAACAGATGCCGCAAGCCGGCAGTCACGCCCAGTTGCGTGGTCTTATAGGCCGAGCTCACTGCGTTGATGCCCTGGAATTGCGCGCCGACCATGCCGCCCCGGTACAGTGAATAGTCGGCTTCCAGATAGATGTCCGTACGTTTCGACAAGTTGTAGTCCCCAAGCAGCTGGAACTGGGTCGCGTTTCCGTCCGCGGGTTGCGTTTTTCCGGTCTGCGTCGTGCGCCACACGTTGGCGGACAGGTGTGTCGCGAGACCTATCTGCTGCGTCACGCCGCCAAAGAACATCTGCCGCGAGGTGAACGCGTTGAATTTCAGCGCGGTCAATGCGGGCGCGGAAAACGGGCCATTCGGGAAGTTACCGACAAAGCCGGCGTCCTGCCGGTTCACAACCCAGCCGGCGCTCACCGTGGTGCTGTCGAACGCATACGAACCGCCGGCAGTCCACGACTTGAGATGGGCCGATGCATTCACCGCGTCGCGCGAGTCAAGATAAGCGACCGCCAGGTTCAGTGGCGCGGCAGGCAGATACAGGAGAGACGCGCCAATCTGGCTCCCCGCGCCGAAGTGGCCTGCCGCGCCGCCGAACGCATACGAAACTTCGGCCGTCAGGTACTGCCAGCGCGCCGCGTACTTGACCATGTTGCTCGTCCATACGCCCTGCGCCATCGTGACTTCCGGCCGGAACTGATAGAACGTCGGCAGCCAGCGGTTCGTCACGAATGCATCGAGAACCGCGTCGGAGAGCGGATTGATCTGACGCCCCAGCGTCAGCTTGCCGAAGGTGTCCGACTGCAGGCCGACAAGCGCCGTGTTGAAGAACGGATAAGCGGGGTCGGTTGCCCCCGAGTTCGGAAAGAAGCGGTTTTCGATATCGAAGATCACCTTCGTGCCGCCGCCAATGTCTTCCGCGCCTTTTATTCCAAACAGGCTCTCGCTTTCGCCGTTGGCGAGTTGAAACTGCGAATCGCCAGCGGGATTCGCATGCGTGGTATAGCGAACGCCGGCATCGACAAGCCCGTAAAGCGTCACCGACGACTGCGCATTCGCCGAAGCGGAATACAGCGCCGCACTTGAAATAACGCCCGCGAGCATGATCGGCACACATTTGCGCGGCCTTGCCGAACCGATCTTTATTTGCTCGCTCCGATCACGCATTCGCGGAACGGCGTTACCGAGCAGTCTCCTTTTCTTCCTCATCCCATCACTCCAATATTCTGATTATGCTGTACTACGAAACAAATTGATCGAATCAGCCGCCTTGATATGTCGCGTTCAAGGCGTACGACGTGTCGACGGTCTCCGTCGAGTAAAAGCGGTTTTGCTGTGAGGCACGGCGCCCTGAAGGCCCTGGCCTTGATGTGTGACCGGCTTCGTTATCGAACGTTATGCCCACGGCTACACGTTGCCCTGGAATGCCGGCTACGACTGCCAGAAAACTTACATTTCACGCAGATCCGGCCAGGACCTGCTTACGATTGCGCAAAACCTCTCGAAGCCAGAATCTCCGGGCCGACCGCGCCGATATCGGCATATCCGCACAGCGCCATCGTCGTATCGAGTTCCGCGGCGATGATTTCCAGACTTCTTCGGACACCCGCCTCGCCCGCCGCCGCGAGTCCATAGAGAAACGCCCGGCCGATCATCGTGCCGCGTGCACCGAGGGCCACGGCCTTCAGGACGTCTTGTCCCGTCCTGATGCCGCTGTCGAACCACACCTCGACGCGCTCGCCGACCGCTTCCGCAATCGACGGCAATGCCTCGATCGTCGACACCGCGCCATCGAGCTGGCGGCCGCCATGATTCGAAACGACAATGACGTCCGCGCCGGCGTCGACCGCGCGAAGCGCGTCGTGCGTGTCGAGAATCCCCTTCAGGATCAGCTTGCCGTTCCAGCGCTTGCGGATCCATTCGATGTCCGCCCATGTCACGGTCGGATCGAACTGATCTCTCACCCAGGAAGCCAACGAAGACATATCGTCGACACCCTTGACGTGGCCGACGATATTGCCGAAGTGGCGCCGCTTCGCTCGCGCCATGCCCCAGGTCCAGGCCGGCTTGCTCGCCATGTTCAGGAGGTTGTTCAAGGTCATGCGAGGCGGCGTGGACAGACCGTTGCGCACGTCCTTATGGCGCTGACCGCCCACCGGCAGGTCCATCGTCACGACCAGTGCGGTGCACCCAGCGCTTGCGGCGCGCTGCATCAGCTGCTCGATGAATGCCCTGTCCCGCATGACATAGAGTTGAAACCAGAAGGGGCTGGGGACGCTCCGGGCGACGTCCTCGATCGAGCAAATGCTCATGGTCGACAAGGTGAACGGCACACCAAAACGCTGCGCCGCGCGCGCCGCGAGAATTTCGCCGTCGCCTCTCATCATTCCGGCGAGCCCGGTCGGCGCGAGCGCGACCGGCATCGCGACCTTGCGGCCGGCCATCACGGTCTCGAGACTTCTTGCGTCGATATTGACGCCCACGCGCTGGCGTAATCTGATTTGCCGTAGATCGGCTTCGTTTGCGTGATAGGTCGACTCGGTGTATGAGCCTGAGTCGACGTAGTCGTAGAACATGCGCGGCACGCGCCGGCGGGCCGCTGCGCGCAGGTCTTCGATGCATGCGATTGGGTCGGGCATTGTCTCACTCCAGTTGTATCGAAGCGATACTACTGGCCGCCCGCTCCTTATCCCGCGAAATCTGTTCCGGTGAAACGCGAAAGATATTCCGACGATGCCCGGTTCGCACGCGCACAGATGTCGACCAGCCAGGCGGCAATGTCGGCCGCAGCGCCTTGCGCGGCATGCGGCATCAGATAGTACGGCGGCACGGGGCACGCAATGTCGGGAAACAAGGGGACGAGTGCCCCCGTTTCCAGCCATGCCAATGCAAGCGTCGGCCTTCCGAGCGCGATGCCTTGCCCGCTTGCCGCCGCCTCCAGCAACAAGCCGAGATCCATCAGCCGTGGCCCTGTATCAGGCTCGCTCCAGTCGAGACCCGCGGCGCGCAGCCATGGCGTCCACGGCTCCAGTGAGGTCCGCAAAAGCCGCACACTCGCCATGTCGGCGGGCTTAAGTAATGGTTCGACACGCGTCAGAAGCGACGGCGCGATCAGCGGCGTTACGCGATCTCGCGTCAAGATCGTGCATCCCGCCTCGACGGGCTCGCCGCCTCGAATCCAGAGATCGGTATCGCGGGGCGGGCTGTCCGTATCCGGCACGCTCAGGACCAGTTCCAGTTCGATCGACGTGTACCGGTCACTCAATTCGTCGAGCCTGGGCGCGATAATCTGGCGCGAAAACGTGGGCGGCGCGCAGAGGCGCAAGCGCTGCTTGCGTCCGTCATCGAGCCGATGCAACGGCACCGCCGACAGCAAACGAAGCGGCCCCGCGACCTGTTGAAGGTAGTCCTTGCCGGCATCGGTCAGCACCAGCGTTCTTCCGCTTCTGTCCAATAGCTGAATGCCGAGCAGTTGCTCGACCGCGGCAACGCGCTTGGCAACCGCGCTTCCCGTGATGCAGAGCGCTTCGCCGGCGCGCTCGAAAGTGCCATACCGCGCCGCGGCTTCGAACGCCAGCAGCCCATCCAGAGAGGGAAGGCGCAGACGGGAAATGCTCATATCCGGTAGCCCATCCAGACGATTCAGAGAAAGAATAGTCACAGCCTCGCACGGCGCGGTCTCGTTGTCGATAGCCGCTAAAGCTCTCAGGCAGGCCGACGCTGGCCGGTACGTTCGGCATTCAGGGCGGTTATCTCGACACCACGACGGGCATCAAAGGCCAGGTCGGCGCGAAGCGCTTCACCCGCGTCGCCGGCATCGGCAAGGACACCGCCGGCAACCTCTAAGTGCTCAACAACCCTTGGGGCGGAAGCTGGGACCTCGGCCGCAACGGCGGCACCGACATTCATGCGTATAGCAGTGCCGGCAACCTGCGATGGACGCTTCAGTCCCTCAACCTCGAGGGCGACGCCGCCCCGGACCCGGCCACGGATGGCGCCTTGTTCTATCGCGGCACCAACATCTGCACCGGCAGCGCTGGCGGCGCCTTCGTCGCGAACACCGTCGATCCGTTCGCCTATCCGTCGGACCCGCGCATCAACATCAACGATCGCTCACGGGATGAGCACTTCGCTCAACTTGCCACCGTCGGCGCCAACCGGATCCTCGTGGCGTCCGGCCAGAATCCCGATATCTTCTACTTCTTCCACTTCAATGCTGCGAACGGCTACATCGCCATACCGGACGCCACGCTTCCCGGTACGGCGTTCAAAACGACCGCATTGGTCAGGGACGGATTCTGCATCGACAGCACTCATGGGTATCCGCTCGTTCGCAGTTTGACGGATGCAATTCGTTCAGGTGGCTGCCGGGATTGCGAAGTTTGCTTTGGCCCACGCGGCAAATTTCGTCGGCTGCTGGCCGGCGACTTTGACCGCGAGTGCGGTCGCGTCGTGCGAATCCGAGCCGAGATACGTGTGCGCTTCGAAGTAGGCGAGCATGGCCGCGATACCGTCGGCGTGCGGAAACCAGCCGGCAAAAACCTCGCGTGGGACTTGCTTGAACGAGAGCGAGTTCCCTTGTTGATTCAGGGTGGCGACGATCTCGTTGAAACTCAGGAAATCGCCGACCATCGCCAAATGTTCGCCACGCCCCGCGAGTTCCGGCTGCGCGAACGCGCCGGCCACGAGGCGGCCGAGTTCGGTAATGTCGCCCATATGGATGACGCGTCGCTCCGGATCAAGCGGCAGCGCCCAACCCACGGCACCATCCGGTTGTTTCTGCGGAGCCATCAGGCCGATCAGGTTTTGGTAATAGAACGGCGCGACCACGAACGTGTGGTACGCAAATCCGGCCTCGCTCACGATGGGTTCGATTTTCGCCTTGGTCGTGAAGTGCGGGACATTGATCGCGCCGCCGGTGATCGTCTCCACATTGGGAAGCGTCGACCAGATGAAGTGCTGGACGCCGGCGTCTTTCGCGGCGTTGATCGCCGCGATCGCCTGCTTGGGCTCGTCTGCTTGTGCTTCCCAGGAATTGGTCACCAGGAAAACGCCGTGTGCTCCGGCAAAAGCGGCCTCAAGCGTTTCCGGACGATTGAAATCAGCTAGAACGACTTCGTCACCCAGCTTTGGATGCCCGGCCGGATTGCGCGTCAACGCGCGCACTTTGAATTGACCGCTCGCCTGCAGCGCGCGCACAACGGCGCCGCCTTGCTGGCCGGTTGCGCCCACGACGGCGATGAGCTTTTGCGTGTTCGACATGGTTGTGCTCCAAGGGATATTTGGGTGGACGGTGCTAGCTCACGCAGCGAGCGCGGCGGTCTCTTTCTTTGCAGAGGCGATCGCCCCACTGCGTGCGTCCTCACCCATCGCCACGCCTTCGGCGCGAATGAAGCTGATGTCCGTGATGGCAAGAAAGCCGAAGGCCGCCTTCAGATAGGTTTCCTGATGATCGAAGAGAGCTGCGGGCGAGCCTTCGCTGTAAACGCCGCCGCGCGATGAAGCGATGACCAGCTTCTTGCCCCCGCATAGTCCGACCGGGCCGTGCTCGCCGTAGCTGAACGTCTTGCCCGCGACAGAGATGCGGTCGATCCAGGCCTTCAGTTGAGAGGGCACGCCGAGGTTGTACATCGGCGCACCAATGACCACGATGTCGGCGGCCAGGAAGTCTTCGAGCGCGACCTGGCCCGCGGTGACGTCGGACTTCAATGCCTCGTCGACCGTAGCGCCTTGCGCGGCCGCGAGGTGTGCTGCCGTTAAATGCCCGATCGGCGTGGTGGCAAGATCGAGATAGGTGACCGCAAGCTCAGCATGGTTGCCCCGGAAGGTCGCGACTACATCCGCTGACAGATCACGGCTGACCGAGGCTTGCCCGAGGATGCTGGAATCTACGTGTAGCAGTTTCATAAGACTTATCTCCGAACGGGATTACTGCTTCAGCGCTTCGGCCGAGATGAGCAGCCGGGTCTTCATACTGAAGCCGTACGTCTTGCCAAAGTCGACACCGAAGTCGCTGCGATCGAATTCGCCCACCGCGTCGACGCCGCACACTTCGCGCTTGAGCATCGGATGTTGCATGCACTTGAACGAGTCGATTTTCAGCGTCAATGGCCTGGTCACGCCATGCATCGTCAGATTGCCGACGATAGAGACCGGCTTGTCGCCCTTGAACTTGAGCGCGCCCTTGTAGGTTGCATCCGGAAACTTCGACGCGTCGAAGAACTGATCCGACTGCAGGCTCTGGTCGAGCTTCGTGCTACCCGTGTGGACCGACGCAATGTCGGTCGTCACTTCAACGGCGCCAGTCTTCGCCGCGCGATCGAGCGTCACCGTGCCCTGCGACTTGTCGAACTTGCCACGCCAGACCGACAGGCCGCCGATGTGGTCGGCCTCGAAACTCGGGTACGTGTGGTCCGGATCAAGCTGGTACGTCGACACGTCCGCGAATGCCGAAAACGACAGCGAGGCGGCGAGTGCACCAGCCGCAATCATCAGATGCTTCTTCAAATCAATTTCCTTGAAATCGTTAAGTTGCGGCGCCCGTGCAAGGCTTCAGGTGGTGCAATGCCACCGTGGAGCAGAAGAATGAGTTTTTACGACCGCCTCTTGTGGAACACCTCAAGTATGGGGATTAAATACGCTTCACACTAGATGGTAAGATGGGATTGGATTAATCCATTTATGGAGTAATAACATGCTCGATCTGAATGATCTGGCAATGTTCGTTCAGGTAGTTCGCGCCGGTAGTTTCTCCGAGGCGGCGCGGCTTCTCCGGATGCCGGCAAACACGTTGAGCCGGCGCATCGATAAACTCGAAGGGCAACTTGGTACACGTCTGCTGCATCGCTCGACACGCAAACTCGCGCCGAGCACGGAAGGTCAGGCGCTGTTCGAGCGCTATGCACCCGCGCTTGACCAGATCTTCGAGATCGGGCGGCTCCATGCGGATGAGCAGGCACCGTCCGGCTCGGTTCGCGTGGCCGCGATGGCCGGCCTGTTCGAACTCATCGGGATGGAATGGCTGGTCGAGTTTTACGCACGCTATCCCCACATCAGCCTCGAGTTTCTGCTCGACGATACGCCGACCGATCTGATTTCCGAGCGCATCGATCTTGCCTTGCGCATGGGCATCGAGACCGGTAGCGGCTTTAAGGTACGTCGGCTCGCTCCGAGTGCCATGATCCTCGCGGCGAGTCCTACCTATCTGAAACGGCGCGCTGCACCACGCACGCTGCGTGAACTGGCCGAACACGACTGTCTGACGATTTCTAATCGCCAAGGTCGCAACGCGTGGCGTCTGCAGGGTCCACGCGGTAGTCAGGAAGTCTCGATCAACAGCCGGTTCGCGGTCAACGACATGCGAGTGCTGGCGGAGGCATGTATAGCTGGACTGGGTATTGCGCTGCTGCCGCAGCTAATAGTTGAGCCAGTCATGGCGAAGGGGAAACTGGTGCGCGTGCTGCCGACCTATCGGCGCGCGAGCACCGGCCTCGGTCTGCAGCTCGTCTACACGAGCCGCCCGCCGGTGCCGCCCGCAGTGGCCGTCTTCGCCGAGTTTATTTCGGAGAAGCTCGGCGAAGCGATGACAAACTCCTCGCAGAGCCATGCCAGCCGATAAGTTCGTCACCTTATCCGTGGTACGCGAAGCGTAAGAGTCGATTCACCGCTGGACAGATCATTTCACGCTCATTTCAGTGATGAGAGGGATCAAGCCGGTGCCGGCCGGTGGCAAGGCCTGCATAGCGACGGCGCCGTCGTTCACGCCCGATGCGTTGGTCTGCCGTCAGCGATTTTACGGCCGCTATAAGCAGCCATTTCACAGACTCGTCTCTCCAGGCACCGCGCGTACCCGAATGATCGTCACCAGCTCGACGCCGATGCCGACCCTGCATGTGCCTGTGAAATTAAGGGGGTTAAAAAAACAGCCGACAGGTCGCTGTCGCAGCGCAGCAATGCCTAATTCCCAAATCCATTAGAGCTGACAGATTCAACTGGTTTCTGCGGCTTGCTCCAGCCAATGCGACACGAGAGCTGCGGGTCCATGCTCGCGCAACCGGCCGACGAGGCGGCGAACCTGCCGCGTCGTCAGCCTGAGCCGTTCCGCCGCGCGCCACGGTTTGAGCTTGCCCTCGGCGACGTCCTGAATGACCTTGCGCCCGTCCAGTTCGCGCATCGTCATGCGTTATCCGTTCGGTCGCAGCCATCCAGGCCGCCCGCGTCGGATCGCCGGCGGCCGGTCAGCTTACGCTGCGAAAAAGCGTTCGTTTGAACTAACGCCTTGCGCGATCGCCTTGCGGGACTACATTTAATCGATATCCGTCAAGATCATAGGGCGTGATACGAGCGGTGAATCGCGGAATGCGTCTGTGGCGGTGACATAAAAGGAGATACCAAATGGCAGAGATAGATAAGGAAGGCGTCGTAGCGGTGCTGAACCGGATTCTCGAGTCCGAGTTGGCCGGCGTCGTTCGATATACGCACTACTCGTTTCTTGTTTTCGGATTCGGACGCATTCCGATCCGATCCTGGCTGCGCGAGCAGGCCGACGAATCGCTGTTGCACGCACAGCAGGTCGGAGAGTGGATCACCACACTGGGCGCCTATCCGTCGCTTGCGATCGGTCCCCTCCTCGACTCGCACACATTCGATATCTCGTCGATCCTCCGCGAATCGCTGCAAGCCGAGAACCTCGCGCTGGCGCTTTATCGTGAACTGCTCGCGCTGGTCGAAGATCGCTCCGTCGCACTCGAGGAGTTCGCCCGTCAGATGATCCAGGTCGAAGAGATGCACGCGGGCGAAGTCGACAAGATGCTGCGCCGCCCTGGAGAGGTGACGACGTCAGCCGAACGCCAGACGGGCCAACCCTGATCAAGCGGACCATGACGGCATGTGCGTGGCGCGCCCCGCACGGTGGCGCGCCCCGTCGGCCTATCTGGCTGGAAGACCCAGCATTTCGCGCGCCTGGGCAGCGCTCGCCACCGGCCGGCCATATTCGCCGCACAATGAGGCCACCCGCGCAACCAGTTGCGCGTTGCTCTTCGCCAGCGTGTCCTTGTCCCAGCGCACATTGTCTTCCAGACCCGTGCGGCAGTGGCCGCCCAGTTCGAGAGTCCAGTGATTGACCTCCAACTGATGCCGTCCGATACCCGCAGCGGTCCACGTTGCATCCGGCAATACCGCCTTGAGTTGTTGCACCTCGAACTCAAGAATCTCGCGACGCGCGGGCAACGCGTTTTTTACACCCATCACGAACTGAACGTGCACAGGCGGTTTCAGCAGCCCTTGTTGCACGAGGTCCACTGTGCTGTACAACATCGCCAGATCAAAGATCTCGATTTCCGGTTTGACATCGTGGTCGAGCATCATTTTCGCAAGCGCACGCACGAAGTCCGGCGGATTTTCATAGACGGTAGTCGGAAAATTGACAGAACCGGTTGCGAGCGATGCCATATCCGGGCGCAGATCGAGCATCGCGCCGCGTTGCTCGAACGAACGGCCACGACCGCCTGTCGAAAACTGGATGATGATGTCAGGGCAGTGCTTCCGGATGCCCTCCTGGAGAGAGGCGAAACTCGACCGGTCGGAACTGGAGTTCTCCTGCTCGTCACGCACGTGCAGATGAACAAGCGATGCTCCGGCTTCGTACGCTTCGTGCGTGCTTTCAACCTGCTCGGCGATCGTGATCGGCACAGCCGGGTTGTCCTTCTTGCGCGGAACAGAGCCAGTGATGGCAACGGAGATAATGCACGGTTCGCTCATGGCTCACACTCCAGTTCTAGATTTCCGTTCCGCCTATATGGCGAGCGATCTTGACCGTGTGCCCGGCGAAATGCCCGTACACCACGTGTTCCAAGTCTAGTTCAAATGCGCGCGATGAGGACCGCGCACCTGGGTACAGACGGAACGCGAGAACGCCCGTCGGCTCGTCCGCGTTACCACAACTCATCAGCGTGCGTCCCGTTGAGATGGCATCTGAACAGCAAGAGGTAGCTGCCCTTGCGTGATCTGGTCCGATGCGCTGTCACTAATGGTGGCCTCATGGAAAGACCGGCTGGTGCCAGCCGGCCGGCCCCAGCGTGGCGATCAATCTGGTAGCGCTATGCCGCCAGATTCTCCTCGTCGCTATCTATCCTCCGGCAGGCCCAGGGGAAACCCCCAAGGCAACGAAGCCACCCCCACCAGCCCGTCCCGCCATGCTTTCAGCGTTCACCTCACGAGATCGTTACCCTTGGGATAACAGACGCGTCCCCAACGTGCTTGAACCCGAGTTTCTCGCTCCCTAGACTCACCTCATACCTAGAGCGAGATCACACATGTCCAGTCAAAGTCCGTCTCATTCCCGCTGGGCCACGCGCCGCGCGGAAAAGCATCGCCGCATCGCGAGCGTCGCCTCGATCGCCGACGGCGTCGTGCTACCTTCCGACCGCATCGTCGAAGTCCTGCAAACCTTGATTGCATCGGGCGACCGCGTCGTCGTCGAGGGTAACAACCAGAAGCAGGCCGACTTTCTGTCGCGCTCGCTCGCCAAGATGGATCCGGGCGTCGTCAGCGGACTGCACATGATCATCCCGGCCGTGAGCCGCGCCGAACATCTGGATATCTTTGAACGTGGCATCGCCAAAAAGCTCGATTTCGCATTTGCTGGCGCGCAAAGCCTGCGCATCTCGCAGTTCCTTCAGGATGGCATCCTGGAAATTGGTGCGATCCATACTTACATCGAACTGTATGCGCGCCTCTACATCGATCTGACGCCCAATGTCGTGCTGGTCGCAGGCTACAAGGCGGACCGGCAAGGTAATCTGTACACCGGACCGAGTACCGAAGACACACCCGCCCTCGTCGAAGCTGCGGCGTTTCGCGACGGCATCGTGATCGCGCAGGTCAATGAAATCGTCGACGATCCGAAAGATCTGCCGCGCGTCGATATCCCCGGTTCGTGGATCGATTTCGTGGTTCAGTCCGACAAGCCTTTCTTCATGGAACCGCTGTTCACGCGCGACCCGCGCCTCATCACGCCGATTCACGTGCTGATGGCGATGATGGCGATTCGCGGCATCTACGAGCGGCATCAGGTGCAGTCGCTCAACCACGGCATCGGCTTCAACACCGCGGCGATCGAACTCATCTTGCCGACCTACGGAGAAAAGCTCGGCCTGAAGGGCAAGATCTGCCGGCACTGGGCGCTGAACCCGCATCCCACGCTGATCCCCGCGATCGAAACCGGGTGGGTTGAAAGCGTGCATTGCTTCGGCGGCGAGATGGGCATGGAAAACTACGTCGCGCAACGGCCGGACATCTTTTTCACGGGCCGCGACGGGTCGATGCGTTCCAATCGCGCGATGTGTCAACTCGCGGGACAATACGCGGCCGACATGTTCATCGGCTCGACGTTGCAGATGGATGGCGAAGGCAACTCGTCGACGGTGACCCACGGCCGGCTGACCGGCTTCGGCGGCGCGCCGAACATGGGACACGATCCACACGGCCGCCGTCACGCCACGCGCGCGTGGCTCGACCTGCGCCAGACCGACAGCCCGCTCGAACGCGGCCGCAAGCTCGTCGTGCAGATGGTCGAGACGTTTCAGGCAGGCGGCCAGCCGAGCATCGTCGACTCGATCGACGCCGTCGAAGTGGGCCGCGAATCCGGCATGGCGCTCGCGCCCATCATGATCTATGGCGACGACGTCACCCACGTGCTGACGGAAGAAGGCATCGCGTATCTCTACAAGGCGCGCTCGCTCGAACACCGCAAGGAGATGATCGCCGCTGTTTCCGGCGTCACGCCCATCGGCATGAGGAGCAGCCCGGACAAGCTCGCGGCGCTGCGGCGCGACGGCTTCGTCGCGCTGCCCGAAGATCTCGGCATTCACCGCAACGAGGCGAGCCGGTCGCTGCTGGCGGCAAAAAGCATGGCCGATCTGGTGGACTGGTCGGACGGACTATACGAGCCGCCCGCACGTTTTCGGAGCTGGTAATGCGCAAGAATTTTGCCATGGCTCTCGCGACTGATCGCGAACCGCAAACGGAAACGACGGCCCCGCTCGCCGGAAGGCCTGCCGAAAGATTCGCCGAACGCTTTACCGAACGACTCGGCGCGCACGTCACGGCGGCGCTGATCGACGAAGTCACGCTCGCGCCGAAGCCCGGCCTCGTCGATTTGCGCAGCCGTGGCGCGCATCACGACCTCGATTGGCAACTGATGTGCGTGTCGGCCCACGCGCTGACGCCGACCTTCACCGACATGGCACGCTCAGGTATCGATACCCGGCCGATGCTGGCGCTTCGCGAGCGCATCGGCGCTCAAGGCCGCGAAGGCGAAGCCCGCATGCTCGCGGCGACGCGCGGCGTGAACACGCATCGCGGCGCGATCTGGGCGCTCGGACTGCTCGTGACGGCCGCCGCGCGTGAACCGGCTGACCTGTCGCCCAAGCAGGTAGCCGCACGCGCCGGAGCGATTGCGCGCCTGCCCGACCGTCACGCGCCTGCGCTGACCGGTCACAAGGGCGAACAGGCCTGCGTCGATTACAACGTCGGCGGCGCGCGAGGTCAGGCGCAAGCGGGCTTTCCGCACGTCATCGAGATGGCGTTGCCCGAACTCGCACGCTCGCGACTGCGCGGCGACAGCGAAACAGCCGCCCGCCTGAACGCGCTGCTCGCTGTCATGGCGAGTCTCGACGACACCTGCGTGCTCGCACGCGGCGGACGCAGCGCGCTCGCCGAAACGCAAAACGGCGCGCGGCGCGTGCTCGAACACGGCGGCGCTGCGACGCTCGCTGGCCGCCGTCATCTGAAGGCGCTCGACGGGCGGCTCGTCGAACTGCATGTGTCGCCCGGCGGCGCCGCGGATCTGCTCGCCGCCGCTCTCTTTCTCGACAGGCTTCAGGACCAGGCCCGTCACACGACCAGGATATAGGAAAGCAAATGGAAAACATCGTCCTTGAATTCCCTGCGGGCCAGCCCGCTCGCGGCCGCGCGCTGGCAGGCGTCGTCGCGTCCGGCGATCTCGAAGTGCTGCTCGAAACGCACGTCGAGCATCGCACCGTAGTGAACGTCACGACCTCGGTCGACGGCATGGGCCGCGTCTGGGAAGCCGTGCTCGCGCGCATCTTCAGCGACAGCTCGCTGCCTGCGGCGAAGCTCGAAATCAACGATTTCGGCGCGACACCGGGCGTCGTGCGCATGCGCATCGGGCAGGTATTCGAACAACTGGGTCAAACGGGCGGAGCGTAAAGATCATGGAAACGGAGGAAATGCTCAAGCGCGAAAGCTTCATTGAATTGAGCGCGCGCGACCGCGCAAAGAAGCTTCTCGACAAAGGCACGTTCACTGAGTTGCTCGATCCGTTCGAGCGCATCAGATCGCCCTGGCTCGCGCGCCAGGGCATCGTGACCCAGGCCGACGACGGCACCGTTGTCGCGAAGGGAACCATCGACGGCCAGCCCGCCGTCGTGCTCGGCATCGACGCGGGCTTCCAGGGCGGCAGCATGGGCGAGGTTTCCGCCGCGAAGATCGCCGGCAGCCTCGAACTCGCCGCCGAAGACAACCGCAACGGCATTCCGACGCGCGCCGTGATTCTTTTCGAAACCGGCGGCGTCCGCTTGCAGGAGGCGAACCTGGGGCTCGCGGCTATCGCGGAGATCCACGCGGCGATCGTCGATTTGCGGCGCTACCAGCCGGTGATCGGGATCACGGCGGGACCGATCGGATGCTATGGCGGCATGTCGATCGCGGCCGGCTTGTGCAGTTGCCTGATTGCGACACGCGAAGCGCGCCTCGGTCTGAACGGGCCGGCCGTGATCGAGCAGGAAGCGGGCATCGCGGAATTCGATTCGCGCGACCGGCCGATGATCTGGAGTTTCACGGGCGGCGAACAACGGTATCGCACAGGGCTCGTGGATGTGTACGTCGGCGACGACACTAGTGCGATCCGCGCCGCTGTGATTGAGCGTTTTCGCGCGGGACGTCCAGAAGCGTGCCGCAGCGAACGGGTTGCGGGCTTTCTGCGACGGCTCTCCGAAATCGATCCGGGCGAGCAAGCCAGCCCGGAAACGGCAGCCGCCATTTACGGCAAGGGATTCCAATCATGAGCACCAAAGAGCTTTCGAAGCGCGGCGCTGTCTGGCTGGATGCGCTCACCTTCAGTGCCCCGTTGCAGGCAGACTACCCGCCTTCGGTCCGGGTCGTCGATGCACGGCTCGGCGACCATCCGGCGCGTTTCATTGCCGTCGTGCCGGACCCGGACAATCCGTTTCCGCGTGCCCGCAGCGGCGAGGTCGGTCTCGTCGAGGGATGGGAAATTGCGCGGGCGGTGCGCGAAGTAGTCGACGCCGATGCTGAGCGCCGCGAGAAGCGCGCGATTGTCGCGGTGATCGACGTCGCGAGCCAGGCTTATGGCCGACGCGAGGAAGCCTACGGCATCCATCAGGCCCTGGCAGGCGCCGCCGACGCGTACGCCAGCGCGCGCCTTGCCGGCCATCCGGTGATCGGGCTGATCGTCGGGCGTGCGATGTCGGGTGCTTTTCTCGCCCATGGCTACCAGGCCAACCGCCTGATCGCGCTGGAGGATCCGGGGGTCATGGTTCACGCAATGGGCAAGGAGTCCGCCGCGCGCGTCACGCTGCGCTCGGTCGCCGATCTCGAAGCGTTCACGGCCCGCGTGCCGCCGATGGCCTACGACATCGACAGTTATGCGTCGCTCGGCCTGCTGTGGAAGCTGCTGAAGGTGACCAACCCCGACGCCCCGACGGGCGCCGATCAATCCCTCGTCGAAAAAACGCTGCAAGCCGCATTCGACGACATTCGCGCCGATCCGTCGCGCGGCCTGGGCAGCCGGCTTGGCAGCGAACACCGCGCGGCGTCGGTGAAAGTGAGGCAGAAGCTGCGCGAACAATGGCGCTGAATCCGCGGCGACGCGAGCCCTGATGCGCCGTCGCACACGACGCTGAAAAACCGGCGGAACCCACGTCGGTAAAGCAAATACTGGAGACACAAGATGATCATTTACGGCACTGCACTGCTTGCGTTCTGCCATCTGGCGGGACTCGTTCTCGGCGACCTGCTCGGGGTTGCGATCGGCGTCAAAACGAACGTGGGCGGCGTCGGCATCGCGATGCTGCTGCTGATTTTCCTGCGACTTTACCTGCACAAGAAAGGCCTGTTGCCGAAGGAGACGGAGGCAGGCGTGGGCTTCTGGGGCGCGATGTACATCCCCGTCGTCGTGGCGATGGCCGCCAATCAGAACGTCGTGGCCGCGCTCAAAGGCGGCCCCGTCGCACTGCTTTCGGCATTGGGCGCTGCGGCCGTCTGCGCATGCTGCATCGCCGTTCTTTCCCGCACCGGTCGCGACAGCACGTCGTTCGTGAACGCTCCGCATCTTGAAGAAATCTGAAGCAGGGGTCCGTCATGTTGCAAATTCTCGATAAAAATCTGATTCAGAACGGCCTCGTCACTGCGTTCGCGCTGGTGGGTCTCATCATGTGGGTGTCGTCGCTGATTTCGCGCAAGCTGACCTTCGGGCGCGTGCACGGCTCGGCAATCGCGATCGTGATCGGCCTCGCGCTCGCCTATGTCGGCGGCGCATTCACCGGCGGACAAAAGGGTATCGCCGACTTGCCGCTCTTCACCGGCATCGGCCTGATGGGCGGCGCGATGCTGCGTGATTTCGCCATTGTCGCGACCGCGTTCGAGGTGCAGGCGACCGAGGCGCGCAAGGCGGGAATGATCGGCGTGTTGTCGCTGCTGCTCGGCACGGTGCTGCCATTCATCGTCGGCGCGAGCATCGCTTACGCGTTCGGTTATACCGATGCCGTGAGCATGACGACCATCGGCGCGGGCGCGGTTACCTATATCGTGGGACCTGTGACGGGCGCTGCAATCGGCGCAAGCTCCGACGTGATCGCACTCAGCATCGCCACCGGCCTCATCAAGGCGATCATCGTGATGATCGGCACACCGCTCGCCGCCGGCTTCATGGGATTGAAGACGCCGCGCTCGGCGATGATCTTCGGCGGACTCGCCGGCACCGTCAGCGGCGTGAGCGCGGGGCTGGCCGCTACCGATCGCCGTCTCGTTCCCTACGGCGCGCTGATCGCAACGTTTCATACAGGCGTCGGTTGCCTGCTCGGACCGTCCCTACTGTTCTTTGCGACCAAAGCGCTGGTCGGCGCCTGAGTGTGGCGATCCCCGCCTGTACCGCGCGAAGGAGCATCCCTTGTCGCCCGCCAATGACACCCTCGACGGCTCGTTCAAGCCGCACGATCGCCCTCGGACCCGCGCACAAGACATGCGCTTGAGAAAAGACTTGCCTGCGCGGGTGGCAAGGGAATGGCTGATGCGCGCGGCACGGCCATTTTCGCGGGAGGCAGCCCGCGCGCTGTTCTCTCTGCTGAAAGCGAAAGCCGCTCGCATCGATATGCAGGTCAATACCGGTCGCGGCGGCTTCGCGCCGGCGGAGTGGGCCGACAACGCCGATCGCATGCTGGTGAAGACGAACCGTGGTCCCCTGCTGACAGCGGACCCGTGGGCTGCAAAAGCATCATGAGCGTACTGTTCACATTTCCGGGCCAGGGCGCACAGCGCACCGGCATGCTGCACACGCTGCCAGATCACCCCGAGGCCGCTCACGCACTTGAAGAAGCCAGCGAAACGCTTTGCTACGACGCCCTGTCGCTGGACGATACAAACTCGTTGCGCTCCACTATCGCGGTTCAACTTTGCCTGCTGATTGCGGGCGTCGCACAAGCACGCTTAGTCTGCGCCCACGGCAATGCGCCCGATATTGTCACGGGCCTGTCGATCGGCGCGTATCCAGCCGCCGTCGTCGCGGGCGCACTTGGCTACGCCGACGCTGTCAGACTCGTCGCATTGCGCGGACAGTTGATGGAACAGGCCTTCCCGCACGGCTACGGCATGACCGCCATCGTCGGCATGACGCAGCGCGCGCTCGAACGTTTGATAGCGGAAGTGAACAGCACCGCCATGCCGGTATTTCTGGCCAACATCAATGCACCGACGCAGATGGTGGTCGCGGGCAGCGATGCGGCCATGCAACGTCTCGCCAGCCTTGCGAACGAACACGGAGCGCAACGTTGCGAGCGTCTCGACGTCGCGGTCCCTTCGCATTGCGCATTGCTCGACGCACCTGCGGCCACGCTCGCCGATGCATTCGGCCAGGTCACCGCGCGTGCGCCTCGCATTACCTATCTGAGCAGCAGCACTGCGCGCCCGCTCTTCGATGGCCCGCGCATTGCGGCCGATCTTGCGGGCAACATGGCGCGGCCAGTGCGCTGGCATGACACCATGAGGCTTGCTTGGGAACGAGGCGCACGTCTGGCCGTCGAGATGCCGCCCGCCAACGTGCTGACCCGGTTAAGCAGCGCAATTTTTGCAGAGGGGGTCGCGGTGAGTTGCAGCGACACCGCGCTGCCGGACCTGAGCGCGCTGATCGAGCGGGAAAGGCTGCGCGAGTGAGGGCTAAAACCTCAGCCAACGCTTCTCGTGCGAAGACGGCAGACGGCCATGAGCGCCAACAGGTTTGGATCGCGCTCGCGTGCGCGCAGAAAGCTGACACCGATTGTCTGGCGCATCAGGTATTGCGGCTTAAGAGGAATAAATTGCACCTTGTCGCCGAACACGCCGCGCACGCGGCCCGGCAATAGCGTATAGCCCACCCCACCACTCACCAGGTTCATTAGCGAAAAAATATCGTTGACTCTCATCGTCACGTTCGGAGTGAAGTCCGCGACGCGGAACGCCTCCAGAAATCCGTGATACGTCACGAACCCCTCGCCGAGCGAAACGAATGTCTCATCGCGGCAGTCCCGCAAATCGACCGCTTCCTGATTCGCGTACGGCGAATCAGCGGGTGCCGCGAAAAATATGTCGTCTTCGAAAAGCGGGATGGATTCGACTTCGGGTTCCGCGTCCGGCAACGCCAGCAAGGCCGCATCGACGGTGCCCTGCTTCAGCTTGTCGAGCAACTCGGCATTCGACCCGAGCACGAGCTCGACCTGAAGCGTAGGCCGTCGCACCTTAATATCGACGACGATGCCGGGCACGGTCTTGATGGTCAGCGAGTAAAGCGAGCCGATCTTGATCCGATCCGATGAATAGCCCGCGGCTTCACGCGTTGCGCGAATGCCGTCGGACATCAGCGTGAGCACCTCTTGCGCCACGTCCGCAAGCATTTGTGCCGCCTCCGTCGATTTGAGGCTACGGCCTTCATGCCTGAACAGCGCGCATCGCACACCCTGTTCGAGCGAATGCAGCGCGCGGTGCACGCTCACCGTGCTCACGTTCAGCGCCTCTGCCGCCTTCGAGAGGTTTCCCGTCGCCATGAATGCGAGCAGGACTTCCAGCTTGCGAAAGGTGATCTCGTCGTCGATTCGGTCGCGCATCTCGTTCCACGGCAGAGTCATAATTGACAATTATCGGCGTGTGAGACCGCTCGACAAATAGCGATAAGCCCGCATGGGGTAGATGTGTTCCCCAACGCGCGAAAGACGCGCACCGTCGATCAGCGAGGCGTCCAAAACAGGGCTCAATGTCGCTCGCACAACGCAAAGCAAATCTCTGGCGTTTCGCGGAGAGTGCGCTGTCAATCAATGAGAGCGATTTTACGGCTGCCGTAAGCAGTCTTTTCACAGACTCGTCTCTCCAGGCTACTGAGATATTTTTTCCAGCTCAATACCCTTCGTGCGCGGTCCCATCAACCCGATTGCCAGCATGACGATCAGCATCGCCCCAGCGATAAAGACGAAAACACCAGTGGTGCCAAACTGCTTCAACACAGCGGCAATCAGAAACGCTGTGAAGATCGCGGAAAAACGGCTCCATGAATAGACGAACCCTACCGCGCGTGCGCGAATGCTGGTCGGAAAAAGCTCAGTCTGATACGCGTGGTAGCTGTACGAAATGATGTTGCCGGCGAGCGTCAGACACACGCCGAGACTCACCAGCAACACCGCGCCCGCCGCCTGACTGAACCACAAGCCGCAGACGATGTTCACACCAGCCATCACCACGATCACGGTCTTGCGCTCGAACCGGTCGCCGATGAAAAGCCCGATAACCGGACCTACTGGCGCCGCCAAAGCGATCACGCTCGAATACATCAGGCTCGTGGTGATCGTAATGCCCTGCTTGATCAGCAGCGTCGGCACCCAGTTCGCAAAGCCGTAGAAGCCCACGGTCTGGAAGATATTGAAGATCGTCATCATCAGCGTACGGCTGCGATACGGCGGCACCCACATATCGCGGAAGCTGCCGCGCGGTGCAACCGGCGCCGGCGGCGCGGGCGGCGGCAACTCGCGGCCGTATTCGCGGCGCACCTTCGCTTCGAGTTCGGTCATCACGCGATCGGCTTCGGCAAGACGTCCTTGCTGTGCGAGCCAGCGCGGGCTTTCCGGCAACGAGCGACGGATCCACCATACGAACAGCGCACCGTGCGCGCCGATCAGCACGACCCAGCGCCAACCGTCCAAGCCGAGCAACGTGCGCGGCACCAGCAGATACGAGAGGAACGCCACCACCGGCACAGCCGTAAAGCCAACCGCCTGCTCGCAGGCGAACGCGCGGCCGCGAATCTGTTTAGGCACCAGCTCGGAGATGTACGTGCCGATCGTCACCAGTTCGACGCCGATGCCGACCCCTGCCACGAAGCGCCAGAAATTCAACCCGGTCGCCGTTTCCTGAAACGCCATCACGACATTGGCCGCCGTGTACCACAGCAGCGAATACGTGAACACGGCGCGGCGTCCGAAGCGATCCGCCAGAAAGCCGCACGCGATCGTGCCGATAAAGAGGCCGCTGAACAGCGCCGCGATGAAACTCGCGACGCCGGTCGAGCCGAACAGGCCGTGCGTGGTCGCGCTCAGCAGACCGCTTTTGACGAGGCCCGGCGCGACGTAGCCGGAGTACAGCAAATCGTAGAGTTCGAAGAAGAAGCCGAGGCTCAGCAGCACCACCAGCTTCCACACGGAACGCGTGGCGGGCAGCCGGTCGAGGCGCGCGGAAATGCTGCCGGCGTCGAGCGGCGCGGCCGCAGCGGCGCGATTGGCTGTGCTATCGGAATGCGCCGCGCCGCCGCTTTTCTTCGCGACGGAGCCGGCGTGATCGGGGGATGCCATGTTGTTTGTCTCCTGGTGATACTCGCGAAACGATAGGGCTCGCTGGACCGGTCTCGCCGGCCTCTTGTACTTTCGCGCGTCATACGCACCATGATGCCGGGCCCAAGGTCCGGCCAGCATTCTAGCTGCGTGCGCGCTTCAATTGTTCGAAGGTCATGATTTTTCCGGTCAGCGCGCTCGCCGCCACCGTGTACGGACTTGCGAGCCACACATTGCCCGGCCCCGAACGGCCCGGGAAATTGCGGTTGATCGCGCTGATCGTCACTTCGTCCGCCTCGGCCGATTGGCCCGGCCCGCAATTCGCGCACGACCCGCAGCCCGGCATGACGAGCGTCACGCCCGCGCGCTCGAAGACCGGCAAATAGCCGCGCTCCTCACAATACGCGCGCACCGCCATGGTGCCGAATTGCAAGTAGAGACGCGTCCCCTCGGGCACGCTAAGACCTTGCTCGACGCCCCAGCGCAGCACCTCGTGATAGAAATCGAAGTCTTCGCGCTTGCCTGCCGTGCATGAACCACCGTAAGCGATATCGATGGCGACATCCTGTTCCAGTTGCGGCGCCGGCACGCCATTGCCGGGATCGCCGGGACGCGCGAGCATCGGCTCGATTGCACTTGCATCGATACGGATCGTGTCGCGATAAGTGGCGCCCGCATCGCTTTTCATCCAGTTTTCAAGGGTGAAATCGACGCCGCGCCGTTCTTTGAGAAACGCCACCGTGCGTTCGTCCGGTTCGACGATGCCCGTGAAGCCGCCCAGTTCCGCGACCATGTTGGTCAAGGTCGCGCGCTCGTCGATCGACATCGCGCGCACCGCCGCGCCGCCGTATTCGAACACGAGGCCGATCGCGCCGCCCGAGCGGATCGCATCCCTCTGCAGCAGATGCAGCACCACGTCCTTCGCGGTCACGCCGTCGCGCAAATGACCGCTGATTTCGATGCGCCAAGTCTCCGGCACTTTGCAGCGCACGTAGCCCGTCACCCAGCTATTGGCGATTTCCGTTGCGCCCGCACCAAACGCGAGGCAGCCGAGCGCGCCCGAATGCGGCGTATGCGAATCGGTGCCGCACGCCACCTGCCCCGGCAACGCGTATTGCTCGGCCATCAACGCGTGACAGATGCCTTCGGAGCCCGGCATGCTGTCGAGCGCGCCGTGCGAGCGCACCGGATAGTCACGCGAGAACGACGTATGCCCTTCCATCAGATTGGCGACGCCCGGCAGCAGACCGTCGCGCACGTGCGGAATGCTCTGCGATGCGAGCACCAGATGATCCTGGAACGCGATGATGTGATCCGGCGCATGCAGCGGCGCCGGCTTGCCGAACGCGCGATGCATCAGATGCGCGCACATGCCGGTGAAGTAATCGTGGCTGAAGCGCCAGTCCGCGGCGATGAACACGCCGTCGCCGCGCTGCGCGCCGACGCTGCCCGGATGCAGATGCCGTTCGATGATCTTCTCGACCAGCGTCTTCGGCTCCGCGGCCTGCGCTACGTTGGCGTGAGCGCTATCGCCCGCGCGCGGCGCGGGCCAGTCGGCGAACTTGCTGTACGGGAGCAGCCCGCCGCTGCGAATGATCTGCTGCGTGAGCGCGTCGCGTCCTTCGAGAAATTCGTCGATCGGCACCGCCTCTCCCGCGGTCAAACGATCGAGCACGGAGAAATCCGTGGTGGTGAGAATGCCGATGTTGTCGCAGTTCTGCTGATAGATCCGCTCGAAGCTTTCCGCGACGATCAGCCGGATACCGGCCGAGAGTTCCGCCAACGGACTCGATTCGCGCGACGATCCCTTGCCGTAGCGCTTGCCCGCCACCGTCACCTGGAAGCCGCCGTTCTTCACCGCATCGCGGCCGATCGGCATGCGCTCGCCGGCCTTGAAGCCGACGTACGGATACTGGCCAAGGCGCTCGTCGTACGTGAGCATGACGGTAACCGGCGTGATCTCGTCGGTGGAGACGTTGTCGCGCAGCGGGCCGGCCGTGGCGCGCGTGAAGTTCTCGCCGGCGAGTTGCGCCTCGATCACCGTGGGGTCCTGAGACAGGTACAGCACGCGGCCGTCCAGACGAATCGTGTCGCTCATATGCACTCTCCTGGCGCTTACTATACGGCGCGCGCGGGCAATGCCGAAGTGCCGGTGCGGCAACGCAGACCTCTCGTTTGGCGATGATCGGCGCGATCGCTCTCGACACGGTCCGGGCGTTGGCGCGTTGGCGCCGGCATACGATAGCCGGCAACCGGCGCAGAAACGCCTCTGCCGATTCGCCCGCCGTTGCTCGCGTCAACCGCCCTTGCCAAGAAATCCAACCAGCGCCGCCGCGCTCGCGCTCAACTGATCGCGCGCCTTGATGATCATGATGAGGCGGCGCACCGCCCACGCATCGCTCAGAGACAGCAGGCTCACGTCGAGCGCATTCACATAGAGCAGCCCAACCTGTTCGGGCACGACCGCGATGCCGAGCCCGGCATGCACCATCCGGCAAAGCGCATCAAGGCTGCTGACGCGAATCTTCACATCGAGTTGCCGCCCCGCGCTGGCTGCCTGCTGCGTCAGCAGTTGCGTCAGCGCGCTCTCGCTGCGCAGCCCGACGAAGCTGTCATCGAGCAGATCGTCGAAGCTCACCCGCAACGCGCCGGCGAGTCGATGGCCGCCCGGCACCAGCACCGCCAGCCGATCCTGCCGGTACGGCACCTGTTCGAACGCCTCGCTGCCCGCCACCGAGTTGCAGATGCCGAAGTCCGCCGCGTGTTCACCGACAATCCGCAGCACGTCGGCGCTATTTTCCTCTTCCAGTTCGATCGACACTTCCGGGAACGCGCGTCCGAACGCGGCCACATCTTCCGGCAGAAACTGCACGATCGAGGACAGATTCGCCACCACCCGCACGCGCCCTTTCGCGCCCGACGAGAAGCGCGACAGCTCCGCGCTCATCTGCTCGATATTGCCGATGATCGCCAGCGCGTAGCGCAGCATGGTCTCGCCGACCGGCGTCACGGTGATGCCGCGCGACTGGCGCTGGATCACCGGCAAGCCGATCACCGCCTCGATCTCGGCGATGCGCCGGCTTACCGCGGACGATGCGATGAACTCGCGCTCCGCCGCGCGCGCGATATTGCGCTCCTGGCAGACGGCGACGAACAGGCGCAGCGAGGTGAGGTCGAGTTTCTTGAGAAGGTTTTCCATTGTTGCTGCTTCTTACGCGGTGAGGCCGAAGAACTCGACAGCGAACCCGGCATCGGGACGAAGGGACCCTGGCAAAAAAGATGGGCAAGTGTAACGCCCTTCTCCAGGCCAGAATGCCTGCCATTCCCGCAACCGGCTTTCGATTCGCTTCTTTGCTGCCTACACTACGCAACGGACACCGTAAGACGCGTCAAAGCCGGCGGAACCCTGTACATGCCGGGTTCCCTATAAGCCAGAAGAAGTTATCCGGAGACACGACATGACCTCAGTGCAAGGACGCCGGCGCTTTCTCGGCGCGGCGCTATGCGGGGCCGTCACCGCATGCGGCGGTTCCGACGAATTGAACAATTCGGGCAGCGGCGGCAACACCAATCCGAACGGCCCGGTGCCCGATTCCCAGATCGACGCCGCCCTCGCGCAACTGGACGCCCTCGTCAACAACCTCATGACCAGCACCGGCGTGCCGGGCATGTCGGTCGCCGTGGTGCGCAATCTGCGAACGGTCTATGCGAAAGGCTTCGGCACGCGGCTCATCGGCTCGGGCCTCGCCGTCGATGCCGACACGGTGTTCCAGCTCGCGTCGCTGTCGAAGCCAGTCGGTTCGATGGTGGTCGCGCATCAGGTGGGTATAGGCGCCGTATCGTGGGACACACCGTTGCGCGCGCATCTGCCGTGGTTCACGCTGGCGGATCCGACCGTGAGCGCGCAAGTCACGGTCGGCGACATGTACGCGCATCGCTCCGGCTTGCCCGATCACGCAGGCGACCTGCTGGAAGACATGGGCTACGATCAGACCACCATCCTCGAACATCTGCGTTATTTGCTGCTGGCGCCGTTTCGCCGGTCGTATTTCTATACGAACTTCGGCCTGACGGCGGGCGCGATTTCCGTGGCCACCGCGACCGGACTCGATTGGGCGACGCTCTCGGAGCGCACGCTCTACCAGCCGCTCGGCATGACGAGCACGAGTTCGCGCTACGCGGATTTCATCGCCCGCGCGAACCGGGCGACCGGCCACGTGCAGCGCAACGGCCAATGGGTCGTCGGACTCGGCTCGATGCCCGATGCACAAGCGCCAGCGGGCGGCGTGAGTTCCTCCGCGAACGACATGGCGAAGTGGCTGACGCTGATGCTGGGCCAGGGCGTGTTCAACGGCACGCGCACGGTCGACGCCGCCGCGCTCAACGCGGCGATCAGCCAGCAATCGCAGATCCAGCCGGCCGGCAACGGCCAGAACGCGTCCTACTATGGATTCGGCTTCAACGTCGGCACCACCGCGGCCGGGCGTGCGTCGTACAGTCATTCGGGCGCATTCGGCGCGGGCGCCGCGACCAATTTCGTGGTGGTGCCGTCGACGGGCTGCGCGATCGTCGCGCTCACCAATGGCTATCCGCTCGGCGTGCCGGAAACGCTCACTGCGCAGTTCTTCGATATCGTGCAGTTCGGCTCCATCCAGCGCGACTGGTTTGCGGCTTATAGCAAGGCGTTTGCAGACCTCAACAAACCAGCCGGCTCGCTCGTCGGCGTGACGCCGCCCGCTGCGCCGCTACCGGCGCGGGCACTGTCCACCTATACCGGCACCTATAACAACGACTATTACGGGCCGATCCAGATATCGGCGGCGAACGGCGCGCTGCTCCTGACGATCGGCGCCACGCCCTTGCGCCTGCCGCTTTCGCATTGGGACGGCGATACCTTCACCTTCACGCTCGTCGACGAAAACGCCGCGCCGGGGACGATCTCCAAGGTGGCGTTCCTGAGCAATCAGGTGACGCTCGAGTACTACAACGCGGAAGGTCTCGGGACGTTCACGCGTTGACGCCGCCGCGTTTACCTCAGGATGTCGATTGCCTTGTGCCGCTCGTCCACGCCGTCGATCAGGATCACCGGCCCGCGCGCATGCCGCGTGCGCAACGGCAGGATGCGCTGATACGCGTCCGATGCATACCAGGCGCGCGCGGCGGCGAGATCGGGGAACGCAATTGCGATCAGATCGCCGTGCCATTCGCCTTCGAGTATGTCGGGGCGTGCGCCATGCACGATGAAATGGCCGTCGAACGGCGCGAGCGTGCCGTCGACGCAATTGAGGTATTCGACGATGTCGTCGCCCAGTTCGACGTCGTGCAGATGGGCAATCGCGTAGGCGGTCATGGCGTGGCTCCTGGTGATGAGTGGATGCGGATCGAAAACTTGCATACCACTCATGGTCCCCTCGGGCATGACGCGCGTCGATTACCTGTGAGGTAAAAGAACTCGCCGCGTTGTGCTCAAGGCAAGCGTGCCCCGCCGCTATTCCGTGCTGACTTGCGCGAGCGCGGCAATTCCGTTCGCGGTGAGCGCCGCCGCTCGCGTCACCCCTGCGACGCCGTCGCTTTTTCACATCAAACCGGGCGCGCCCGGCGCCCTCGCCGCCGCGTCGTCTTGCGCCTAAAATACCTTTGATCTAAAACAGATTTTTACAACATCGCGGCATTTCATCACTCCACGAAACAACCTATTGTAAAAAAGCTAAAAGACTTTGGAACCGGTTCCATCTATCATCCCGCCGGCAATCCGATGACTGCCGGGAACGCAATGGCGCGCTCCAATCTGGTGAATAGAACAACATGCCCTCATCCCCTATTAGCTCTCGCCGTGGCTTTTTACGCACGGCTATCGCGCTGGTTCCGGCCGGCACGCTCGCCGGCTGCGAGGTCAAGCAATCCACGACGGCCTCCGTGCCGGGTTCGAGTGAAAGCGCGAACGCGTCCGCGGGCCGCGCGTCCGGCGCGGACTACAAGCCGCACTTCTTCGACGCGAAGGAATGGGCGTTCATCCACGCCGCGGTCGACCGTCTGATTCCGTCGGACAGCGAAGGCCCCGGCGCCGTCGAAGCCGGCGTGCCCGAATTCATCGACCGGCAGATGGATACGCCGTACGCGCACGGTGCGCTCTGGTACATGCAGGGTCCGTTCACGCAGGGCGCGCCCGAACTCGGCTATCAGTTGAAGCTCGTGCCACGCGATCTGTACCGCCTCGGCATCGCGGCAGTCAACGCTTACTGCACCAAGACGTACGCGCATCCCTTCGATGCCCTCGACGCACCCTCGCGCGACACCGTGCTCGGCGCGCTCGAGAAAGGCAAGGTCGATCTGGAGAACGTGCCGGCCGAGGTGTTCTTCGGACAACTGCTGCAAAACACGCGCGAAGGCTACTTCTGCGATCCGATCCACGGCGGCAACCGCGACATGGGCGGCTGGAAGATGATCGGCTTCCCCGGCGCGCGCGCCGATTTCATGGACTTCGTCAATCAGAACGGCGCGGCTTATCCGTATGGCCCCGTGTCGATCGAAGGAAAGCGCACCTGATGTCTACTCAAACCAAACCGCACGTCGACGCGGTGATCGTCGGCTTCGGCTGGACCGGTGCGATTCTCGCGAAGGAACTCACCGAAGCCGGCCTGAAAGTCGTCGCGCTCGAACGCGGCGAATATCGCGACACCTATCCGGACGGCGCGTATCCCAACACGATCGACGAGCTGACCTATAACGTCCGCAAGAAGCTGTTCCTCGATCTCTCGAAGACCACCGTGTCGATCCGTCATGCGCCAAACGATACCGCCCTGCCGTATCGCCAGTTGGCCGCGTTTCTGCCGGGCGAAGGCGTCGGTGGCGCGGGTCTGCACTGGTCGGGCGTGCATTTCCGCATCACGCCGGAAGAACTGCGCCTGAAGAGTCACTACGAAGAACGTTACGGCAAGCGCTTCATTCCCGAAGGCATGACGATTCAGGATTACGGCGTCAGCTACGACGAACTCGAACCGCATTTCGACTTCGCCGAGAAAGTGTTCGGCACCTCGGGCCAGGCGTACAAGGTCAACGGCAAGGTGGTCGGCGATGGCAACGTATTTGAAGCGCCGCGCAGCGATAATTTTCCGCTCGCCGCTCAACTGAACACGTATTCGGCGGAGCGCTTCGGCAACGCCGCGCGCGAACTCGGGTTGAATCCGTACCGTCTGCCATCGGCGAATACGTCGGGGCCGTACACGAACCCGTATGGCGTGCAGATGGGCCCGTGTAACTTCTGCGGATTCTGCAGCGGCTACGCGTGCTACATGTATTCGAAGGCCTCGCCGAATCTGAACATTCTGCCCGCGCTGAAGCAGTTGCCGAACTTCGAGTTGCGCTCGCGCTGCCATGTGCTGCGCGTCGAACTCGACGACACGAAAAAGCGCGCCAAGGGCGTGACGTATGTCGATCCGGCGGGCAACGAAGTGTTCCAGCCGGCCGATCTGGTGATCGTCGCGGCGTTCCAGTATCACAACGTCCATCTGCTTCTGCTGTCGGGCATCGGCAAACCGTATGACCCGATCTCCGGCGAAGGCGTGGTCGGCCGCAATTTCGCGTACCAGAACCTCTCGACCATCACCGCATTCTTCGACAAGGACACCTTCACCAATCCGTTCATCGGCGCGGGCGGCAACGGCGTCGCGGTCGACGACTTCAACGCCGACAACTTCGATCACGGCCCGCTCGGCTTTGTCGGCGGTTCGCCGTTGTGGGTGAACCAGGCGGGCACCAAGCCGGTTAGCGGCATCGCCACGCCGGCCGGCACGCCGAACTGGGGCGCCGACTGGAAGAAGTCGGTGAAGGACCACTACGCGCACACCATTTCGATGGACGCGCACGGCAGCAACATGTCGTACCGCGACGTGTTCCTCGATCTCGATCCGACCTATCGCGATTCGTACGGCCAGCCGCTGTTGCGCATGACCTTCGACTGGAAGGACAACGACATCAAGATGGCGCGCTACGTGACCGGCCAGATGCAGAAGATCGCGCAGCAGATGGGTCCGAAGTCGATCAACGTTTATACGCGCGAATTCGGCGCGCACTTCGACTCGCGCCGCTATCAGACCACGCACCTGGTGGGCGGCGCGGTGATGGGCACCGATCCGAAGACGAGCGTGCTGAACCGCTACCTGCAAAGCTGGGACGTGCACAACGTGTTCGTGATGGGCGCCTCGGCGTTTCCGCAAGGCATCGGCTACAACCCGACCGGCCTCGTCGCGGCGCTGGCTTACTGGTCGGCGCGGGCGATCCGCACGCAGTATCTGAAAAACCCCGGGCCGCTGGTGAGCGTATGACGAAGAAGATCCATAACAAACGCCTCACGCGGGCGATCAAACGCGTGGGCGCGGCGGCTGTGCTGGGTATGGCCACACTTGCCGCGCACGCGGCAGTTCCACAGAACCAGAACGACGTGGCGCTCATCGCGCATGGCGAGTATCTCGCGCGAGCCGGCGATTGCATCGCATGTCATACGGCGCCTGCGGGCAAGCCCTTCGCCGGCGGCTTGAAATTCGACACGCCGATCGGCGCGATCTACTCGACCAATATCACGCCGGACCGCAACGCCGGCATCGGCTCGTGGACCTTCGCGCAGTTCGATCGCGCGGTGCGCGCCGGAGTGAAGCCGAACGGCGACACGCTGTATCCGGCCATGCCGTTCCCATCGTATGCACGCCTGAGCGAAGACGACATGCACGCGCTCTTCGCGTACTTCACGCAGGGCGTCGCACCGGTGAACCAGACGAACCGCCCAGTCGATATCGTCTGGCCGCTGTCGATGCGCTGGCCCCTCGGCATCTGGCGTCACCTGTTCGCGCCCGAGCCGACATCGTTCGACGCGAAGCATTACGCCGATCCGGTGATCGCGCGCGGCGCCTACCTCGTGCAAGGGCTCGGCCATTGCGGCGCGTGTCACACGCCGCGCGCGGCAACGATGCAGGAACGCGCGCTGAGCGACCTGGACGGCCCGGCGTTTCTCGCGGGCGGCGCGACGATCGACGGTTGGATTCCGTCGAGTCTGCGCGGCAATCCGCGCACCGGCATAGGCGCATGGAGCGAAGCCGATCTCGTGCAATTCCTGAAGACCGGACGCACGCAGCACAGCGCGGCCTTCGGCGGCATGACGGACGTCGTGCAGCACAGCATGCAGCACATGAACGACGCCGATCTCACCGCGATCGCGCGTTATCTAAAGACGCTGCCGTCGACCGATCCGCAGGAAACGCCCTACGCGTACGACGACACGGCCGCGCGCGCGCTGCGCATGGGCGACGCCACCGCACCGGGCGCCGCCGTCTATCGCGACAACTGCACCGCCTGCCACCGCAGCGACGGCCGCGGCTACAACCGCGTGTTTCCGGCACTAGGCGGCAATCCGGTCGTGCAGGGCAAGGACGCGACCTCGCTGATTCACGTGCTGCTCACCGGCAGCACGCTCGAAGGCACGAAGACCGCGCCCTCCTCGTTCACGATGCCGGCCTTCGGCTGGCGCCTGAACGATCAGGAAGTCGCGGATGTGACCAACTTCGTGCGCAACAGTTGGGGCAACACCGGTTCGACGGTCAGCGCGACGGAGGTCGCCAAAGTCCGCAAGACCGTCACGGTGCACGCGCCCGAAATGCCGCCAGGCGCCGCCTTGAGTCACTGATTGCACGCGGCCTTGCGTGACGCGTCCCACTGAAAGGACGCGCCGCAAACAAGGCTCGCGCTGTGAACACCGATCCCCCGCTTCACGCAGTCCGCTCCGTCGTTCAGGAGCGGGCTTCCGCGTGCGCGGAAAAAAGACAGATCGCCATTCAGGCGACTTGAGATAGAAGTTCCAACCAGGCTATGACTACGATGAAAAAGCAATGGATTGCCGCACCCCTGTTGATGTCGTTTGCGGGCATTGCGTGCGCGCAGAGTTCCGTCGTGCTGTATGGCATCGTCGATGCGGGCGTTTCGTACCGGAGCAACGAGCGCACCGGCACCGCCGGCAACTATAGCGGCCATTCGAACGTCGCCGTGACGAGCGGCAACCTGTCCGGCAGCCGCTGGGGTATCAAGGGTCAGGAGGATCTGGGCGGCGGCTGGAACGCACTGTTCCAACTCGAGGACGGCTTCGACATCACGAACGGCAAGACCGGCCAGAACGGCGGTTTGTTCGGCCGTCAGGCGTATGTGGGCATCGGCAGCAAGCAGTACGGCACGATCACACTGGGCCGCCAGTACACCTCGCTGAACGACTTCGTTTCGCCTGTCGCACCGGTGGCGATGGTCGGCGGCTACGGCGCGCATCCGGGCGATATCGACGATCTGGATCAGACCGCGCGCGTCAACAACTCCATCAAGTACACGAGCGCGAACTATGCGGGCTTCACGTTCGGCGCGCTGTACGGTTTCGGCGGCCAACCCGGCAGCCTGAAACAGCAGAACACGTGGAGCGTGGGCGCCGCTTACGGCAACGGCCCGCTGCATGTGGGCGTCGGCTACGAACGCTCCGACAACAGCAAGACCGGCACGCAGGACACGACCTACGGCAAGTGGAACGGCACGGACGACGGCCTGTTCAATTCATCGATCAACGAAGGCTACGCGAGCGCGCAATCGCAGCAGATCATCGCGACGGGCGCGACCTACGACTTCGGGCCGGCGATCGTCGGCGTGAATTACAGCAACGTGCAATACCGCTCCGGCGCCGACTCGCTGTTCAAGGGACATGCGACGTTCAATATCGCGGGCGTGTTCGGCCAATGGACGATCCGTCCCGCCGTGCAACTGTTCGCGGGCTACAGCTACACGCGTGGCGGCGAAGTGGATGGCGTGGATGAACGCGCGCAGTATCACAACGTGACACTCGGCGCGCAGTATGCGCTGTCCAAGCGTTCGACCGTGTATCTGATGGGCGGCTATCAGCACGCGTCGGGCGGCACGCTGGATGCGCTCGGCAATCCGGTCGCGGCCACTGCGTCGGTCAGCGACAAGGGCAATAGTCACTCGTCGGCGGCGCAATCGCAAGCGATCGTCAGCATCGGCGTGCGGCATAAGTTCTGATGCTTCAGCGCGGTGCTGGAATGCGTCGCCGCGCAGTTTTGGAGCGACTGCGCCAGCCGTCGGTTGATTCAGCGCTGCGGCTGCGGCGCCGCGTCGAGCATCTCCAGATGACGCGCTTCTGTTTCGTCGTCGGCGGGAAACATGCATTCGAGGCGCAGTTCCTGCGCCGCGATGGTTTGCGGCGTGCCCACGCTCGCCACCATCGAGAAATACTTCATGACGTGGCCGTCCTTGACGAAGCCGATCGGGATCACCGGCATGGCCGCCGCCTCCGACGTAGCCGAAGCCAGGCGGTGCTCTGGCTCAAAACCCGTTCGCACATCCGGATACGCACGCAACGCATCGAGCAACTCGCGCGTCCGGTCGTCGATTACGCGGCCCACCGACTCGCGGTAGACCCGCTGAATCAGACTATCCGCCACGGTTTGCCAGTCGGCGACGAATGGGCGCATACCGTCAGGATCGAACACCAGATGCAGCATGTTGCGCGGCCCCTTGCGCGCCGCCATGTCGATGAAGCAATTGAAAAAGCGCGGCGCGGCGTCGTTGGTCATCAGCACGTTCCAGTAGCGGTCCATGACCAGCGCCGGAAACGGCTCATGCTGACGCAGCATGCGTCCGAGCGCGTTCGTGACGCTTTGCATTTCTTGCGCATTCCACGCGGCGTCGGCATACATCGGCGCATAGCCTGCGGCCAGCAGCAGCGCGTTGCGTTCGCGCAGCGGGATGTCGAGTGCCTGCGCGATATCCATCAGCATCTGGCGACTAGGCACGCTGCGTCCGCTTTCAATGAAGCTGATATGACGCTGTGAGACGCCGGCATTGAATGACAGGTCCAGCTGACTGATTCCGCGTACATCTCGCCAGTGACGCAACAACACGCCGAGATCGTTCGGTGGCGCTTTTTTGACTGGATTCGCAGGATTCATCGTGTGTTCTTGTCCGCAAGACGATACAGATCGATACAGATAAGGGGTTCGGCGAGCGCCGCTCGACCGAACCTCGTCGGTCAGCATACTCGCTAGCGCTGACCGCGCCTTCCCTTACGAGACTTAAGCCGTCCAGGCGTGGATCTGGAACTGCGCTTCCAACGGCGGTTGCGTGATGCTGCCCACGTAGTTCGTGATCGTCGAGGCCGCCGCCACCGCTAGCACTTCAAGCACCTGATCGCGACGGAAACCGGCTTCGAGAAATGCGCTCACGTCGCGCTCGTCGAGATGGCCGCGCTTCTGGATCACGGTTTTCGTCAACGTGGAAAGCGCGGCATGTTTGCGGTCCGCAGGCGCGCGGCCTGCACGAAGCGCTTCTACATCGGCGGGCGTGAGTCCCTCGTTCAGTGCCAATGCGGTGTGAAACGCGACCGCCCACGTGCACGCATTGGTGACGGCGTTCGTCAGCAACAGCGTCTGGATCTGCGCTTCCGTGAACGTGCCCGAGTGGACTTTCTGAAACAGATTGATGAACGCACTGATCAGCACGGGCGATTCGGCCATGGCCCCCGCGATGTTGGGGATGAAGCCGAAAGTCTGCTGGACTTGCTGCAATACCGGTTTGGATTGTTCCGGCGCGGAGTCGATGGTGTGAACCTGAAACGTCGACATGATGTGTCCTCGATAGTGAACGCGGTTCGGGGTGAGCCGCGCGACAACCGAAGAATAGGCGTGAGCGTGAGGCTCGCCAATTACCTCGCATGTAATAGGAATGGCGAGCCGCGAGAGCGCACGCGCCAATAAAATGGCCGAGTGCGTCAGTCGCACCCGGCCCATGTCACCACGGAAACTTCAAATCAGAACCGATGAATAACCCCCGCCCCCACCGCCAACTGAATGCCTGACGAAGACGGCGTGGAGTTGTACCCATCGCCGATCGTCGCCGTAGCGTCGATGATCTGCCCCGCGCCATTGGTACCCAGCGTCTTGCCCTTCGCCTTCTGATACGCCTCCAGCGCGTACAGACCCGTGCGCTTGGACAACGAGTAGTACTGGGACAGGTTGAACTGGTGATATTGCGCGTTGTCGTCGATGCCGTTCGCGCGCGTCGCACGCGTGTAGCTGTAGCCCGCGCCGAAATCCCACGCAATCGCCGGCTTCCAGTGCAGGACCACACCGCCGGTGTTGAAGATCGCCGTGTCATGGAACTTCGAACCGGTGCCCGGAATGTACTGGACGTTCGAATACGTGGCCGTGACATCCCACGCGCTATTGAACGTGTAGCCGCCGCCCACCGCAAAACGCTGCTGTGCCTGCGCGGTCTGATAGCCGTTCGTCAAGCAGCGCTGCAACCCGCACGGCGCATGGCCTCATCGGTATCCCGAGTATGTGCGGACGGCCTTAGCCCAAGTTTCCGCTCTGCTACCCGCAATAAACAAAACAGATGGCCCGGAAACGAAGACGCAAGCCTCTCGAGAAGCGTGGTGAAGCATCGTTCGCATGGCTATACTTGACGGCGTCCAACGAGTCGATATCAATGAACGAGACCACCCAACAGGCGATTGTCCAGACCTTACGCGAGAAGATTCTGGCGGGCGAACTGTTGCCCGGCCAGCGGCACGTCGAAGCGCAGCTCGCGCAATGGCTCGGCGTATCGCGCACGCCGCTGCGCTATGCGCTGAGCGTGTTGTCATCGGAGGGGCTGCTGGACCGCTCCGGCGGGCGCGGCTATGTCGTGCGCCGCTTCAGCGTCAAGGACGTGCTGAACGGCATCGACGTGCGCGGCGTACTCGAAGGACTGGCCGTGCGTTCAGTTGCGGAGAGCGGCGTGGGTCCGGCGCTGGCTGCCTCGCTCGACGAGTGCCTGCGCGAAGGCGACGAGATCTTCGGCAACGGACATCTGAACCAGGGCGACGACGTGCGCTACGCCGCCATGAATGGGCGCTTTCATGCGCTCATCATCGAGGCCGCGCAAAACATGGCCGTGAGCGCGGCCTTGAGCCTGAACGACAAGATCCCGTTCGTCTCGCCCGCCACGGTCGCCTTCGACGAATCCGCCAGGGAGCGTCAGTTCATGATGCTCATGTACGCGCATCGCCAGCATCACGCGATTGCGGACGCGCTGAAAAAAGGCGAAGGCGCGCGCGTCGAAGCCTTGATGAAGGAACACACGCACATCTCGAAGGAAAGCCTGAACCTGTCGCTGCCCACGCTGCATCTGATCGCGGGCGCGGCATGACGAGCGCCACTACGTCCTCCGTCGGCAGCCCGGCGTCGGCCAGGACGTCGTCGTCCTTGGGCAGCAAGGAGTTGCTCAACCTCGCGCAATTGCGCGCGTTTCGACTCGTCGCCGACATGGGCAGCGCGACGCGCGCCGCCGCCGCGCTGTTTCGCGCGCAGTCGGCGGTCACGCGGTCCGTGCAGGAACTGGAGTCCGCGCTAGGCGAGCCGCTGTTCGACCGCGGCCCGTCGGGCATGCTGCCGACACCCGTGGGCCGCGCCGTGCTGCAGCGCTGCGAACGGATTTTCGCGGAACTGGAAGAACTCGCGCACTGGTGCGGCGCGCGGCAGGCACGCCGCCGGCCCGCCGCGGAAGGCGCATTGCCGGCATATCTGCTCAACACGCGGCGGCTGCAACTGTTCGTGGCGCTGGCGCGGCACCGGCACATGCCGAGTGCCGCGAAGACTTTCGGCATCAGCCAGCCCGCCGTGAGCACCGCGATTCGCGTGCTGGAAAGCGGCTCGGGCCTAAGTCTGTTTCATCGAAGCCCGCGCGGCATTCTGCTCACCACCGAAGGCGAAAATTTTCTGCTGCACGTGCGCCGCGCGCTCAACGAACTACGCCACCTGCCCGACGATATCGCCGCATTGCACGGCAAGATCCAGGGCTCGGTGACGGTCGGCGCGCTGCCGCTCGGCCGCACGCTGATCCTACCCAAAGCGATCGCGCGAATGACCTCGGAGAATCCGGGCGTACGGGTCGTCACCGACGAAAGCCACTACGAGGCGCTCGTCGCGGGTCTGCGTGCCGGCGACATCGATTTCATTCTCGGCGCGCTGCGCGACAACGACGCTAGCAGCGGCCTGAAGAACGAGCGCCTGATGTCGGAAGATATGGTGGTGCTGGTGCGCCGCGATCATCCGCTCGCGCAGGCGCGCAATCTGACCATCATGGATTTGCGCGACGCGCAGTGGATCGTGCCGCGCAGTCACGCGCCGGCGCGCGCGTTATTCGAGGCGCAGTTCAAGCGCATGAAAGTGAAGCCGCCCATGCCCACGGTCGAAACCGCGGACCTCGCGGTGATTCGCGGCCTGCTGTTCGGCACGGACATGGCGGCCGCGCTATCGGCGCAGCAATTGCATCACGAGGTGCAGTCCGGGCAACTGGTGGTGCTCGACGTGCAGTTGCACAACACCCGGCGTGAGATCGGCCTGATCGTGCGCGCGACGGGCACGCCTTCGCCTGCCGCGCGCGCGTTGATCGATGCGATTCGCCTTTCGGTGGTCGATGTGACGCGCACGATCAACATCGCCGCGAATTAGTCGCGGTAGACGCGTGCGGCTGGAGAAACGCATACTCCGGCAGTCCGTCGAAGGAGGCGCGCCAGTCGAATGGCGTGGCTAACGAGCTGTAGTCGATCCCGCCTTCCTGCATCGCATCGACGATGTTGTCCTGCAGACGCGCGCACGCGTCGCTCATGAACGGCGTGATGCCCGCCTCTTCCAACGTCTGCGAGACTTCGCGCATTTCCGCCGCGCGCCGCCGGCCATGCTCCGCGACGCGGCTGATCAGATAGCCGGGCACGTCGGCGTCGGCGCGCATCTTCGTGAACGTTTCGGCCAGCGAGGCTAGCACGACCGACTCCGCGTCATAGTGCCGGGCGGCGCGCAGGCACTCCACCGTCAACGCTTCGATGCCTTTGATCATGACGCTGCGGCACATCTTCGCGGCCGACGCCACACCGACCTTTTCCGACACGGCGCGCACATCAGCATACAGCTGCGTCGCCTTCGACAACGAATACACGTTCGCCACCGTGAACTGCGTCCCGCATGTTCCTGCAGTTTCTCGGCCAGGCGATCGAGACGATCGAGGACCGCTTTCACACATCGACGCAATCGGCCCGCAAGCGCGGCACGCGGGTCAAATAGGCGTGCGGGCCGCCGCGCCGAATCGTTCGACGCACGCCTGACGCACCCGCTCGACCGGCATCGACCAATCCTCGCCCGGCGCGCGTCGGAACAGGCGCAGCGTGTGCGGATACCACGGCGAATCGCTGCGATCGTGCATCCAGCGCCAGTCGATATCTTTTTCAGGCAGCATCACCCAGCACGGCTTGCCGAGCGATGCGGCCAGATGCGCGGTGGACGTGTCCACACAAATCACCAGATCGAGTTGCGCGATGATCGCCGCGCTGTCCGCGAAATCCGTCACGAGCGAGCCGAGATCGAGCAGCGGTTGACCGGCGGGCGGATGGCGCGCCTCGTCCTCGCCGCGCCCTTTTTGCAGGCTCACGAAGCTCAGGCCGGGCACGCTCCAGAGTGGCGCCAGCATGGCGAGCGAGGGTATCGAGCGGTTCACATCGTTATGATGGTTCGCGTTGCCCCTCCATACCAGACCGATCTTGCGGCCGGAAGGCAGCGCGTCCAACATGGGGCGCCACCGCTCGACCAGCGCCGGCTCTGCCGCGAGACGCACGGCGCGCGGAATCGTGTCCACGCTCGTGCGCAGATGCAGCGGCGCGCTCAGCAGGCTCATCCAGCAGTCGTAAGCGGACGCTTGTGCGCGCGCGGTGTCGTGGTCGAGCACGGCATCGACGCCGTCGACGCAAGCCATCAGCCGGTGCAGCGACGGTGCGCACGCGAAGGCGATATGCGACGCGCCCCGCGCTTTCAGCAACGCAAAATAGCGGCTGAACTGGATCATGTCGCCGAGGCCGTCCTCCTGCCAAACCAGCAGCGACTTGTCGGCGAGCGTATCGCCTTGCCACTGCGGGCAGCCCAGCATCGACGTGGTCTTGTGATGGACGAAACCGGGCTGCTCGTAGCGGCATTCGTAAAGACGCCACCCCTCTTCGAAGCGGCCCATGCCGAGCAGCAACACGGCCAGGCCGAATTTCGCATCGTCGTAATCGGCACGTAAAGCCAGCGCCCGTCGATACGCATTTTCGGCCTCGGGCAGTTGCACGAGTTGCGCCCGCGCCGCGCCGAGGTTGTAATGCGCCTCCGCCATATCGGGACACACGCTAAGCGCCTGCTCGAAAGCGTGGACCGCCGCCGGCAAACGATCCAGCCGGCGGAGCACGCACCCCAGGTTGTTGTGCGCATGGACGAGATCGGGCCGCAGGCGAATCGCTTCCCGGTAAGCCGACTCGGCCTCGAACAGATGCTCCAGTTTGCACAGCGCCACGCCGAGGTTGTAGTGCGCTTCGGCGTAATCGGGACGTTGCGCGATGGCTTCGCGATAAGCCGCTTCGGCTTCCGGCAAACGTTCGAGATCGGCGAGCACGGTGCCGAGATTCAGGAGGGCTTCCGCGTAATCCGGACGAATGGCGAGGGCAAGACGAAAAGCGAGTTCGGCTTCGGCGAGACGAAACGTGGCCTTCAGCACGCCACCCAGGTTATTGAGCGCCTCCGGATACTGCGGCCGGATAGTCAGCGCCTCGCGGTAGGCGGCGTCCGCTTCGGCGAGACGGCCGAGTTCCATCAGCACGTTGCCCAGATTGTTATGGGCTTCGGCGTGACCTGGCAATCCCGGCAGCGCCTGGCGGAATGCCGCTTCCGCTTCCTGCAGTCGGCGCAGCTCGTGCAATACGATGCCGCGGTTATAGTGGGCTTCGGCGTAGTCGGGGCGAATCGCCAGCGCCTCGCGGTACGACGCCTCTGCTTCCTCCTTGTAGCCGAGCCCGTAGAGCACGGCGCCGAGATGATTGCGGGCGTCGGCCTGCCCGGGCCGCAGCGCGACCAGTTGCCGGTACATCGCCTTGGCCGCCGACAGGCGCCCGAGCGACTTGAGCAGCATGCCGAGACTGCCGTACACCTCGGCATAGCCGGGCTTGAGATGCAGACAGCGGCGCCAATGGCTCTCCGCATCCGCGGGACGCTGCAAGGCGAACGAACAGGCCCCGGCGATATTCAACGCGTCGGCGAGGGCGTCGTCCGGTATCGCATCGCCGTCGACAAGCGGCGTCACCATCGACAAGGCTTCGGCGAATTGTCCGGCCGAGAACAACGAGACGGCCTGCTGGTTGATATCGTCGATCGAGGATGCGAGCTGCGTGTGGTTCATGAGTCGTGGTAACGGAAGTCGCCGATGATCCGGCCGGGTCGATCGCATGTGCCGCGCCCTGACCGGCGTTTCGGCTGCCGGATCCGGCGTGCCAAAGCCTCGGTGCGACCGCGAAAGCGGAACATGTACCACGCAGCTTACGTGAATCGGCGCGCCTGTAACGCGACGAAATGAGCGGCTTTCGGCCTTCTAATCCCACACTGTAACGAGCATTACGAGCGAAAAGACGGCGGGGCAATGTTAGAATCGCCCGCGTCTTTACGCCCAACATCATGAATCCACGCTCCCGCAACCACATGACCGCATGGCTTGGCCTGTTCGCCATGTGGCTCGTCGTGTTCGCGCCGGTCGTGAGTCAGATGTTGATGTCGAACCGCGCGCACGAGCCCATCGCCGCGCTCTGTTCGGCGTTGCAGCCGCGCGATTTCAGCGTGGTAAGCACGGCGAGCGTGACGACCCAAGCCACCCCGGCGCCGGTCAATCTGAGCCATGACGACGCTTTTGGCGCGTGCGGCTACTGCCATCTGCTTCAGCACCACGTCGCCATGCCGACGGTCGCCGCGGCCGAGCCGCCCGCCGCCCTCGCGCTTGCCGGCACCGCGCCGCCCACGCTGTCCACCCGCTTCACGCCGCTTGGCGCCTTTCCGTCCGGCCGCCCTAGAGGTCCACCCGTCGTTTCCTGATCGCTGTCGGTCCTGATCGCGCATTCGTCGCACCCGTCGAGGGGGCGCGCGATCGTCTGTTCCATGCATCGAGGAAACGTTCATGTTCAACTTCGCCCTGCGAAGGCTGCCCTTTTGCGCCCGCCGTGGCGCGCGCGGCTTCTCGCTTCAACCGCTGCCGCGGCCGTTTTTTCCCGCGTGCCTGCCTGCCATTGTTCCGGTGTTCGTGCCGGCCTTCATCGCCTCGCCCGCTCATGCGCAGAGCGCGAGTGCCGAGGCCGCGCTGCCCACCATCAGCGTCAGCGCGAATGCGACCGCCGCGCCGCGCGCCGTCGATCCCAACCTGCCGGCCTCGGTCGAAACCGTCACCCGCGAGCAGTTCGAAAACTGGAACGTCGTCAACACCGAAGACGTGCTGAAGTACATGCCGAACCTCGCTGTGCGCAAGCGCTTTATCGGCGATCTGAATTCGATCATCGCCGTGCGTGGCACCAGCAATTCGCAAAGCGCGCGCGGTCTCGTCTATGCGGATGGCCTGCTGCTCAGCAATCTTCTCGGCAACAACTTCTCGTTTCCGCCGCGCTGGTCGATGGTGTTTCCGGACGAGATCCAGCAGGTCGATGTGATCTACGGACCGTTTTCCGCGCTCTATCCGGGCAATTCGCTCGGCGCGACCGTGCTCATCAGCACCCGCATGCCGAAACAGTTCGAAGCGACCGCCGACGTCAAAGCCTTCACGCAGCACTTCAGCCTGTTCGGCGTGAATCAGAATTTCAACGGCAGCGAAGCCAGCGCAACGCTCGGCGACCGCATCGGCAAGTTCTCGTATCTGCTCGGCGTGAATCACCTGGAAAACACCAGCCAGCCGCTGCAATTCGCCACGCTCGCCAAGTCCGGCACACCCGCGAAAGCTGGCGACACGCCGGTCACCGGCGCGTACTTCTACAACAACCAGACCAATACGCCGACGGCGGTACTCGGCGTGAACAGCGAAGGCATCGAACACACGGTGCAGGACCAGTTCAAGCTGAAGATGCAATACGACTTCACGCCGACACTGCAAGCCGGCTTCACGCTCGGCTATTGGCATCAGACCTACAACAGCCAGACCTCGAGCTTTCTGCGCGACACGAACGGCAATCCGGTCTACAGCGGCAAGGTCGCGATCGACGGCTACGAATACACGATTCCCGCCGCCGCATTCGCGCCGAGTCTCGGCCATAGCGAGAACTGGCTCTACGGCGTGTCGCTGAAAACGCGCAATGCCACCGGCTGGAACGGCGAAGCGATCGCTTCGTACTACGACGTCGGCAACAGCGTGGCGCGTACGGCGAATTCCGGCGCGCCGGGCAACGGTCCAGGCACCGTGATCTTCGGCGACGGTGCCGGCTGGAAAACGCTCGATCTGCGCAGCACCTACACGCCCGAGACAAATCAGGCCGGGCTCACGAATCATGCGCTGAGCTTCGGCTATCACTATGACAACTACTTCCTCGACAACGAAAGCTACAACACGCTGAACTGGCGCGACGGCGCGGCCACGTCGTTCGCCAATGCGTTTGCCGGCAAGACGCAGACCCAGGCGCTCTACGCGCAGGACGCATGGCGCTTTCTGCCGCGCTGGAAGCTCGTCTACGGCGTGCGGTATGAAGACTGGCAGGCCTATGGCGGCTCGCAGTCGCTAGCCGGCACGACCCTGCCGTATAGCGACGTGAGCCAGCAGCACTTCTCGCCGAAAGCCTCTTTGTCGTTCGACGTCACGGACGACCTGACCTTGCGTGCGTCCATCGGCCGCGCCTATCGCTTCCCGACGGTCAGCGAGCTGTTTCAAGGGCAGATCAACGGCTCGTCGATCATCAACAACAATCCGAACCTGAAGCCCGAAGACGATCTCTCGAAGGAATTGACGGCTGAATGGGCGCACTGGAACGGCGTGTTCCGCTTCTCGCTGTTCCAGGACGACGTGAAGAACACGATCTTCAGCCAGACCGATACGACCGTGATTCCCAACGTGACGAACTTCCAGAACATCGGCAAGGTCCGTTCGCGCGGCGTCGAAACGAGCTACTCGGGACAGGACGTGCTGGTGCGCGGCCTGGACCTGCTGGCGAGCGTGGCCTACACGCAGTCGAAGATCATCGCCAACGCGCAGAACCCGGCCACGGTCGGCAAGTACTTCTACCGGATTCCGCTGTGGCGCGCGGATCTCGCCGCGACGTATCACTTCGACGAACGCGCCGCGCTCACGCTAGCCGCGCGTTATTCGGGCCGTCAGTACAACACGCTCACGAATACCGACACGAATCCGGACGTGTTCGGCGGCACCAGTTCGTACACGGTGGCCGACGCGAAATTCACCTACAAGCCGACGAAGCTAAGTGAAATCGGCATCGGCGTCGACAACCTGTTCGATGCCCGCTATTTCGTCTATCACCCGTACCCCGGCCGTACGTTCTACGTGGAAGCGAAGTTGCGCATGTGAGCGCGCTTGAACCAACCGCATACGCATCCACGTTGCTCGAACTGATCGACTCATCTTTGCTTCAGGAGGATTTCATGTCCACCACCACTGGCAGCGACGCCCGGCGCGTCACGTCGGCGACCACGGCCGTCCATCCAGGCTATCGGACGCTCTGGCGCTGGCATTTCTATGCGGGCCTCTTCGTGATGCCGTTTCTGATCGTGCTGGCGATCACCGGCACGCTGTATTGCTTCCAGCCGCAAATCGAGCCGCTGCTTTATACGCAGCGCCTGATCGTCACACCGCAAGCCGTACCGAGGCTACCCGAAGGCACGCTGCTGTCGAGAGCGCGTTCGGCCATGCCGCCAGATGCGGTCGCAATGACCGCTGTCGTCGCGAGCGCACCGGAGCGCAGCGCCGAATTCATCTTCCGTCTCGCGGACGGCGATAAACAGAGCGTCTATGTGAACCCTTATACCGGCGCCGTGCTGGGCACGCTGAGCGTCGAACGCCGCTTCATGCAAGTGGACCGGATGCTTCATCGCAAGCTGCTGCTCGGCAAACCCGGCGAGCTGCTGATGGAACTGGCCGCATGCTGGACGCTCGTGATGATCGGCACCGGCGTCGCGCTGTGGTGGCCGCGCGAGAAAACCACGGCAAGTGCGACGCTGTTGCCGCGCTTCGCGCTCAAGGGCCGCGCGCTGTGGAAGAACGTCCATGCTGTGATGGGCATCTGGCTCGCGCTCGGTGCGCTCGCGTTCGTATTGACGGGACTGCCGTGGACGGGTTCGTGGGGCAAGCAGTTCAAGGCGCTCGCGACCGCCGCGAATCTCGGTGCGCCGCCGGGTTCGTGGGGCGGTTTGCCGTTGCAATCGGCCATGCCCGGAAAGAGCGGCACGCAGCCCTCCGCAACGGATCCGCATGCGGAAAACATGGCACATGATGAGCACGCCGAACACAACGGCCATGGCGCCCATGCGGCCACCATGGATTCGATGCCCGGCATGGTGATGGACGACCTGCCTCTACCGCTCACGCCCTGGGCCGTCGGCAACACACGCGTGCCTAACTCCCACTCCGGCTCCGATGAGGCAAGCGCCGCGCATCCGCTGCCGCTCGGACGCGTCGTTGCACTAGCCGCATCGCTCGGCGTGACGGACGGCTACAACATCGTGCTGCCTGCTTCCGCGACCGGCGTCTACACCGTCTCGTACTTTCCGGACGATCCGAAAGACGAACGCACGCTATACATCGACCAATACAGTGGTGCGATCCTGAAGGACATCCGCTATGGCGATTACGGCGCGGTGTCGAAGGCCGTGTCGTACGGCACGTCGCTGCATATGGGCCGTTATTTCGGCGTCGCCAACCAGATTCTCTGCGCCGCGATTTCTTTAGGGCTGGCCGCGATGGCCGTCACCGGCTGCGTGACGTGGTGGAAGCGGCGGCCGCAACGCTCGCTTGGCGCACCGTCGCGTGAACGTGCCGCGCCGCCGATGCGCGGCTGGAAAATCGGCCTCGTCCTGCTCGGCATCGTGTTCCCGTTGATGGGCGCCACGCTGCTCGCGGTGTGGCTCGCGGATCGCGCGATCTTCGGCCGTGCTTCGCGGCGCGCGGCGACGCCATGACGGCGGCCACCTCGCCGTGGCGCTGCTCCCGGAGATAGACGCAGCGCCGCGTCTCTGCGCTCGACGTCCCATGTCCCGCGAAACCGGTGCGGACCACGGTCCTCGGAAACCGATTGCAAGTCACGCTCGTTTACGATACATTTTGCTCGATTATGATCGTTTCGTAGACCGAGCAAGGTGAAGACATGCAACGAACGCGACAGGAAGCCATCGACGGGCTGCTGCCCGAGCAGCGCGAACAGCTGATTCTCGAACGGCTGCGAACACACGGGCGCGTACTGGCGTCGGCGCTCGCCGCGGAACTCCAGACATCGGAGCACACGGTGCGCCGCCATTTGCGCGATCTCGCCGAGCAGGGCCATTGCAAGCGCGTCTACGGCGGCGCCCTGCTGATCTCACCGGCTGACAAACCCGCGTCGGTACGCATGGGCGAGGCCGTGGATCGCAAGGCCTGTCTCGCCGCCGCCGCGGTGTCGATCGTCCGCTCCAAGCAGATCATTCTTCTGGACGCGGGGTCGACCAACGTCGCGATTGCCGAGGCGCTGCCCGACAACGCGGAGCTGACTGTCGTGACGAATTCGCCCGAGGCCGCCGCGCGCCTGCTGAACCGGCCCGGATTCGAAGTGATTCTGGTCGGCGGACGGATCGCGCGCGGTGCGGCGGGCTCGCTCGGCGCGACCGCCCTGCTGCAGATCCAACAGATCCGCGCCGACCTCTGTTTCCTCGGCGCGTGCGCGCTCGATCCGGACGAAGGCGTGGCCGCCTTCGACGCCGAAGATGCCGAACTGAAACGGTCGATGATCAAGGCAAGCGGCCAGATCGCCATCGCCATGACCTCGGAAAAGCTGATGACGGCGGCACCGTTTTCGGTGGCGCCCGCGTCCGCCGTCGACTACCTGTTCGTCGAAGCCGACCTGCCCGCTGCACGCCTCGCCAGCCTCGAAGCCGTCTGCGACAACGTGATGGTGGCCCGCTCATGACATCGTCCGCTATGCCTCAGATCAAACCGGTCAAGGAACGCGTCGCGACCTTGGGCGTGTTTCTCGCCAACGGCTTCGGCATCGGCGCGTGGGCTGTCGAAGTCCCGCGCATCAAGGAAAGCCTGGCGCTGGGCGACGCCTCGCTCGGCATCGCGCTGTTCGCTTTCGCGCTCGGCGCGATCGTCGCGATGCCGCTGGCGGGACAACTGGCGCCGCGCTTCGGCAGTGGCCGCGCTACCGCGTTACTCGGCGCGGCGTTCGTCATCGCGCTGCCGCTGCCGGCTTTCGCGCCCGGCATGGCCGCGCTGTGCGTCGTGCTGTTCCTGCTCGGCGCGGCGAACGGCGCGCTCGACGTCTCCATGAACGGCCACGCGAGCACGATCGAAACGCAGTGGCACGCGCCCATCATGTCGTCGTTTCATGCGGCCTGGAGCGCGGGGGGCCTGCTCGGCGCCGCCTCGGGTGCGATGTTGCAAAAGAGCGGTGCCGGGGTGATCGCCGGCCTGTTGATCCCGGACCTGTTCATCGCGGTCCTGATCATCGGCGCCGCGGTGCTTGCATTGCGTGATCTCGGTCCGAGGGCGGCTGCCGCGTCGAGCGGCCTGGCGTGGCCCTCGTCCGCCGTGATGAAGCTCGCCATGCTCGCGTTCCTTTGCATGCTGGTGGAAGGCGCGGTCGCCGACTGGAGCGCCGTGTATCTGCGCTCGGCGCTGAACCGCGAGGCGAGCGTCGCCGCGATCGGCTACTCCGCGTTCGCGTTCTCGATGGCGGCGTGCCGCATCGTCGGCGATGTGTCGGTGCGCCGTTTCGGTTCGAGCAAGGTCGTTGCGCTGGGCGGTTTGATCGCGGTGGCCGGGCTTGCGCTCGTGTTGAGCTGGCCGACAATCTTCACGGCTTGCGTGGGCTTCGCGATGGTCGGCGTCGGCCTCGCGAATATCGTCCCGGTGATTTTCAGCGCGGCGGGCCGCTCGACGCTCACGCCGGCAACCGGCGTGTCGATGGCCGCCACCTTCGGTTATGCGGGCTTCCTGGTCGGGCCGCCGTTGATCGGCCTCGGCGCGGGCCTGCTCGGTTTGCGCCTTGCCTTGTGCGTGCTTGTCATGGCGACGCTGGTCGTTTGTCTGGTCGGTGGCAAGGCGGTGCGGAGTGTGCGGCTTGCTTAGGGCAGGTTCACGCGGATAACGGGCTTGCGCTGGCCGCCAGAGGGCCGAGCGCAAGGATTGCGGCCTTAGAAAATGCCCGGAATCACGCGATAACGCACGCGGGCTTTGTAGTTGCGATAGCCTTCGTCCGCGGAGAGAAGCTGCTCCTCGCGCACGATGCGCCCCACCTGCAACGCGAACTGGCAACCGTACACCAGCAGGTTCTGCAGGCCGAAGTTCACCAGCAGAAAACCGATGTCGATGATGAAGTAACCGAGGTACATCGGATGGCGCACGAAGCGATAGGCACCACGCGATACGACGCCGCGATTGGCGGGCAGGATGCCGAACGAGCGGCGCAACGACGCCTTGGCATACAACTGCCAGAAAGTCCCCAGCAGTTGCAGCGCGGCGCCGACGGCCTCCGGCACGAGTTGCACGCCGGGTGAGAGACGCACGGCGAGGAAATAGTACGTGCCGCCCATCGAGCAGATGAAGGCGAACGGCCGCCAATCGCGTTTCATGGGCACGCGTGTGAAGAGCGACAAGCCCACCGTGAAGCACGCGGCAACCACGAGCAATAACAGCGTGATGCGCGACGGCTGCGTGCGCCATTCCGCCATCGCGGCATAGGCGAACAGGCTCAACATGAGCGCGGCGCCCAGGCGCGCGGCCACTTCCACGAGCGCATGGCGCAGGCCGCCAACGCTATCCGCGGCGGCGGACGTGGCGCTCGATGCCGAGGCGGCTTGCTGGCCGACGGCGAGTGGCAGGTCTTGCAAAGGTGTCGTCGTGGTCATGGCGCGCTCACTTGGAAATACGCAGGATTTGCGAAGCCAGTTGCGAAAAGCACGGCTTCAGATCGGCTGGTGTCGCGGCGTAGCAGTACACGCCAACCGGCTGTTTTGGGTTGTAGCAACGCGATAGCGAATCGGCTGTGTTCGCCATGCACTTGAGCATATCCTGACCGATTTCATTGTCCGGACCGGCGGCCTGCACCAACTCCGGTCCGTAACCCAGCGTGAACACGTAGGTGCCTTCGGCACGCGCCGCCGCAGCCATTGCTTCGAGCAGATTGCGCGAAGCGCGGTTGACGTTCACATACGTCGCATTGCCGTTCGACACCACACGCGGCGAGGTCACGGGCCAGATCGGGAAGGTTTGTTCGTTGACGTTGTGGGCGTTGTACCACTTCGGCATGGCCGTCACGAATCCCGACGTATCGCTCTGGTAACACGGCGACGCCAGCTTTTGACTCAGGGCACCAATGCTGAACAGTCCCGAGACTGCGCCGGATGTACCATCGCCGCTCGCGAGCGTAGTGGCAATGTTGTTGCACTTACTCTGATTGGTCGTGAAGAACGACGAGAAGCTATTCGGCGCACCGTCCGAGAAAAATACGATCACGCGCAGGCTCGAAGGTTGTGTAATCACCGTGTTCAACTGATTGCGCGCATTCCACAATGCTTCGGCCGAATTGGTGCTGCCGTTGAACGTGTACTTGTTGATGTCGGCGGTCATGGTCGTGCGATCGAAACCGCGCGTGTTGCCGTTGAACGGCACGTCGATCACCGTGCCGTACGCGAAGTGCATCAGCGCCACACGATCATTGGTCACGTCGAAATTATTGAGGAAGGCCACCGCGTTCGAGCGTACCGCGGCCGGCACGCCGGAAGTGTTCAGCGATTGAGTGTTATCGATCACGAACGCCATATCCAGCGTCTTACGGATCGACTGCGAAGTCGCGCTCACGTTCAGCACGTTGAATCCGAGCACTTTCGTGAACGTAACCGGCACGCTCGCCTGCGCGGTCATGCCGATCGTCACCGTGCCGGCGTTGAACACGATCGAGGGCGTACCCGCCGTCACGCTCGAGCCGAGAAAACCCACCGGATAGTTCGCCGCGAAAAAGGCCGTTGCCGCCTGCTGCGCGTTATTGGTCTGCTCGGTCTGGTTGTTGCCGCGCGTGACCGCTTCGCCGGCCGCGATCACCGCGCCGTCGGTGGCGGCGTCGAGGCGCGCCTTGATCATGTAGCCGAGCCCGGAATCCACCACGAGACCGAGGATGCCCAGCAACGCAATCAGCGACACCGCCACGATGATGCTGACCGATCCCCTCTGCCGCCTTCTGAATGCCGCTGTTGTTTTCATTGAATTCCCCCGGTCCTGCGTATTTTTATTTGAGCCAGCTTTTCGCCGGGTCAGAACACCGTCATTGCATAGAGATTCGGCGAGAGTGCAGGTGTCGTGATGCCGCCGCCGAGATTCAACGAACCGATCAGCGGCGTCTGCAGATAGAACGCCTCGACCACGTATGCGATCTGGCCGTCGGAGAGCTTGCCTTGCAGCAGGTTCACCACCGGCGACGTGTTCCCCGCCGCCGGAATGCCGCCGCAACTGCCGGTGCCGTCCGTCGCCCAGCGCGTGCCGGCATTGCCGCAATTCCACAACTGGCTCGCCGGATTGTAGTTGCCGCCATTCCAGCGATACTGCGCGACCACCACGCCTGTGCAATTGTTGCCGCTGCTGTCGCAGTTGTTGTTGCCCATGACCTCGGTGATGTAGATCATGCCGTGCGCCGTCATGTTCAGCGGTGGCGTGGTCGCGGTGAGCGAGGACATGATGGTCTGCATCGGATAGGTGAGCGACGCGCGCGAGGACAGGCTCGCGCCTTCGCGGCTCACGTTGATCAGAATCATCTGCGCCTGGATGTTGCGCGCTATGTCGTACACCGGCAGCGCGAGCGCGAGCAGCATCGGCAGCAACAACGCCATTTCCACGCTGACGATGCCTCTGGACGCGCGGCGGCTTCGCAAGGAACGGGTGCGCATGTCAGAAGCCCTCGTTACGCATCGTCGCCGCGACGCTGAAGCTGAACTTGCCGTTGGCGAAGAACGGCTTGACCAGCGGTGTGAGAAGCGGCCAGATGCAATTGATCTGCAGCACCACGATGTCGCCGGGATTGCCGAACATGCCAGTGCTGTAACTCGTCTGCGTGTTGTAGGTCTGGCTCGCGCCGTTGATGGTGATCACGTAACTCGGCGAGACGAGCGAATAGAGACCCATCGAGCTGTTCTTGATCTCCTGCACGACAGCCAGATAACGCTGCTGGTTGGTCGCGTTCGGATCGAGGTTGGTCTGGCCCGTCACCGAATAGCGCGCGCCTTCCCGCACCGCGTATTGCATGGTCAGATTGACCCACATCGCGATGCCGAGGTCGATGGCGATGCACAGCAGCAGGAACAGCAGCGGCGCGATCAACGCGAACTCGACCGTGGTCACGCCGCGTTGCTTGCGCGTGAGTCCGCGTCTGCTCGCGCGCGCTTCTACGTTAGGGGTGGAGTTCCGGCGAACGGCTTTCATTTCGTCTCCTTGTCCAGCGCCGGCACCGGCTTGCCGGCAAGCCCCGCGCCGCGTTCGGCGTGCAGGCGCAGCGGCCAGCAGAACGCTTCCAGCAGCGAGTGCGGCTGCGCGCCGTCGTCGAGACCGGTGGCCGGCCACTCTTCTCTGGCCGGCACCCACTGCGTGTCGAACAGGTGATCCCACAGCGGCAGCAGTTGCGTGAAGTTATGGTCGAAATGCTCGGTGCGGTTCGAATGATGCAGGCGGTGATATTGCGGATTGTTGACCCACGTGATGTAGCGACCGAGGTCGACACGCAGGTTCATATGCGCGAAATAATGACCCAACATGAACACGATCGAAGTCGAGCCGACAATCCATGGTTCGACCTTGAACAGCACGCCGACCAGCGGATAAAGCAGACAACCCTTGATGAGGGACTCGACCCAGTGGTGCCGCAAGGCGACCGTGACATTGAATTCGACCGCGCTATGGTGCAGCGAATGCAGCTTCCACAGCACGGGCCACGTGTGCTGCAGGCGATGAAACGCATATTCGAGCACGTCGATAGTGAGCAGCACGATCACGAACGAAGCCAACGCGCCCAAGCCGTGCGAGTTCAGCACCACCATGCCCCCGCCGAGCGCGTTCACGATCGCGATACTCGCCGCCGCCGTCAACGGCTTCATCGCTTCCACGATCGCCAGATAGACGCCCGCATAGGTCACGTTGAAACGCTGGCCGGCGCGCGATTGCAGCATCGCGGCGGGCCAGCGCCGTTCCAGCGCCGCGCCCGCGGCCATCATCACCAGTCCGAGCGCGTACATGCGCAGCCACACGCTGGCGTGTTGCAGGAGGTCAGGAAACGGGCTGGATGCGAACATGGGATTCCCCGGTGAATGCCTGGCGTTCAACCGCCCGTCATGGTCTTGATGGCCGGGAACAGCTGGCGCACGATCTGGATCGCCGACGGACCGATCAGCACGGTCAGCAGCGTCGGAAAGATAAAAAACATCAGCGGAAACAGGAGCTTCAGGGCGATCTTGGCAGCCTGTTCCTCCGCGCGCAAGCGTCGCTTGGTGCGCAGGTTGTCGGTATAAACACGGAGCGAGTCGCCCACGCTGGTGCCGAAGCGGTCCGCCTGGATCAGCATTGCGGCGAGCGTGTCGATATCTTCCACGCCGGTGCGCAGCGACAGGTTGCGCAACGCCTTGTCGCGCCCCGAGCCGGCGCGCAATTCCAGCAGCACCATGTCGAATTCGTCTTTGAGCGCGTGGCTCTTCACGCCGATTTCCTGGGTGACGCGCATCATCGCCGCGTCGAGGCCGAGCCCCGCTTCCACGCACACGGTCATCAGATCGAGCGCGTCGGGCAGATCTTCGAACAGCTTGCGTTGACGGCTTTCGACGAGGCGCGTCATCACGAGGTTCGGCAGATAGAAGCCGAGCGCCGACGCGGCCAGCACCGTCAGCAGCAGATACATGCCTTGATCGGCTTCGAAGGCGTTGCCGAAAAAGATCAGCGCAAGGGCCGGCAGCGCGAGCGCCAGCACCGTCTTGGTGGCGAAATAGATGGCCGGCGCGGACGGCGTGCGGATGCCCGCGTTCGCGAAGCGCAGACGCAGCGCCGACTTGTCCCAGTCCTCTTTCGGCAGCGACAGTTTGGCGACCCGCTCGGACATCTTCGTGACGGTCTCGACCCAGCTCTTTTGCGCGCCGGCGTCGGCTTCACTGGGCGCGCCCGGCTGCCCGAGCTCCTCGATGCGCCGTTGGACAGGATCGGGGCGCAGCAACGTCATCGCCTTGAGCGCCGCGCCGAACACGATCAGGAACATCACCCCCAGCATCACGATCTGTTCTATTTTCATGGTCTGCGGGCCGGGCCCGCGCTCCTCGTGTCGAAAGCGATGGTCTAGATATGGATGCGCACGACTTTGCGCATCCACAAGATGCCGAACAGCATCATCGTGATCGCCACGCCGGCGAGTTGCACGCCGGCCGGGTCTTTCCAGAACACGCTGATGTAGCCCGGATTGAGCAGCGTCAGCAGTCCCAGAAGCGCGAACGGCAATATGGCGAGCACCCAGGCCGACAGGCGCCCTTCCGCCGACAGCACGCGCACCTTGCCGAGCAGCTTGAGCCGCTCGCGAATGATGCCCGCGATGGAACCGAGAATCTCCGCCAGATTGCCGCCCGCCTCGCGCTGGATCAGCACGGCGATCACGAAGTAGCGCAGGTCCTCGACCGGCACGCGGTTCACCATGTTCAGAAGCGCGTCGTTCATCGACACGCCGTAGTTGATCTCGTCGAACACCAGCGCGAATTCGCCGCCGAGCGGATTGGGCAGTTCCTGGCCGACCATGCCGAGCGCGGCCGGAAAGGAGTGACCGGCGCGCAACGCGCGGGAGATCAGGTCGGCTGCGTCGGGCAACTGGCGCTCGAGTTGCCGCACGCGTTTGGTGCGCTTGCGGCGCAGAACCATGGTCGGGAGCAGGCTGGCCAGCGCGGCGAACACACCCAGCACCAGCGCGGGCGCGTGCAGCACGAAGCCGGCAAAGGCGCCCGCAACCGCGCACAGCAGCGTATAAGTGACGAAGCGCGCCACCGACCACTTCAGCCCGGACTGTTGCAACTGCCGGTCGAGCGCGTGCACGCGCGGCATGCGCAGCAGCAGTTGTGTGACGAACGGCGACTCGCTCAGCATGCGCTGCTTGAGGATCGAGATCTGTTGGCTGCTCACGTTGCCGCCCGCGGAGAGCGCGCGAATGCGCTCGTCCATGCGCTTGACGTCCTTGCCGCGATGGCTGCTCCAGAACAGATAGACGGCCTCGATGGCCAGCACGACCGCGAGAAACGCGAGCACCGCAAAGCCGATAAACGACGTGTTCATGTCCCTCTCCTCAAACCCGTTGCGCGTTCATACTTCGAAACGCCGTGCCGGATCGAACATCTGGTCCGGCAGCACGATGCCGAAGCCCGCCAGCCGCTCGCAGAATTTCGGCCGCACGCCGCTCGCGCAGAAATAGCCTTTGATCATGCCGTTTTCGTCGACACCGGTACGTTTGAACGCGAAGATCTCCTGCATGTTGATGATGTCGCCTTCCATGCCGGTGATTTCGGAGATGCTCATCAGCTTGCGGCGCCCGTCAGTGAGGCGCGACGCCTGCACCACCACCGTGATGGCTGACGCGATCTGCTGACGGATCGCCTTGATCGGCATCGTCAGACCCGCCATGCCGACCATGTTTTCGAGCCGCGTGAGCGCGTCGCGCGGCGTGTTCGCGTGCAGCGTCGCCATCGAACCTTCGTGGCCGGTGTTCATGGCGTGCAGCATGTCGAGCGCTTCGGCGCCGCGCACTTCGCCCAGCACGATACGGTCGGGACGCATCCGCAGCGCGTTGCGCACCAGCGAGCGCTGCGAGATTTCCCCCTTGCCTTCGATATTCGGCGGCCGCGTTTCGAGCCGCAGCACGTGTTGCTGACGCATCTGCAATTCGGCCGCGTCTTCGATGGTCACGACCCGTTCGTCTTCCGGAATAAAGCCGGAGAGCAGATTGAGCAACGTTGTCTTGCCGCTGCCCGTGCCGCCCGAAATCAGTACGTTCAGCTTCGACTTGATCAGCGCTTCGAGCAGTTGCGCCATCGCGGGCGTGAAGCTCTGGTTGTTCACCATGTCGGTGACGGTGAGCGGATTCACCGCGAAGCGGCGAATCGACACCAGCGGTCCGTCGATCGCCGACGGCGGAATGATCGCGTTGACCCGCGAGCCGTCGGGCAGGCGCGCATCGACCATCGGCGTGGATTCGTCGATCCGGCGGCCCACGCGCGAGACAATGCGCTCGATGATCTTCATCAGATGCGCGTCGTCGTAGAAGGTCACGTCGGTGTGTTCGAGGCGCCCGCGCCGTTCCACGTACACGTGCTGCGACGTGTTGACCAGAATGTCGGAAATGGTCGGATCGTTGAGCAGCGGTTCGAGCGGGCCGAGGCCGACCATTTCGTCGTGCACGTCCTGGGCGAGACGGCGGCGCTCGAGTTCGTTCATCGGAATCTTGTCTTCGTCGACGATCCGCTCCACCAGTTGCGCCAGTTCACGCTTGATCTGCTCGGGCGACAGCCGTTGCAGCTTGTCGAGCTCCACCCGGTCGATGATCGCCTGATGAATGTTCATCTTGAGCTGCTGATACGCGCGCCGCGCCGCGAGGCTCTCGGCGGCCACGCCGGCGGTGGCCGCGGGACTGGCGCTGTCGAACGGCATAGTGCCGCTCTGGATCATCAACTGTTCGCGCAATGACATGGTGCTCTCCGCATTCTTTTCGATGGCAACCCAGCCTGAACGGATTCAGGCGGATCAGTGTCCAGGCTTCAGTTGCGGCGGCGAATTCGGCCGGCTTTGGAACAGACGGCCCAGCACGCTCTTGCGCTCCACTACCGGCAACGGCCACAGCAGCGCGGCGAGTTGCGAGATGCCCTGGGCGAGCGCGCCGCCCTTCGCGCCGGTCACGAGCGGCACGCCGTGATTCAGCGCCTCGGTGGCCTGCTTCTCGTCGCGCGGCAGCTGATGCGCGACCTTTGCGCCGAACGTTTCTTCGAGCGTCGCCAGGTCGATGCGCGCGTTCTTGTCGTACTGATTGACGATCACCTTCACCTTGCTCGCCGGATAGCTGAGCTCCTTGAAGATGTCGAGCATGCGGCGGCCCGCATGCAGGTAGAGAATGTTCTGCCGCACCACCATGCAGATCGAGTCGCTGTGATCGAGCGCGTGGATCGCGAGCGGATTGATGTTCTGACCGACGTCGATCAGCACCGCGTCGTATTGCTCGCGCACCAGCGTGAGAATCCGTTCGAGATGCGCGGCGCGCAGTTCGCCCGATTTGACCGGATCACCCGCGCCGGCCAGCACGTCGAGATTCGCGTGCACGTGCATCACGCAGGCTTCGAAGAAAGCGGCGTCGAGCCGATCGATCTGCGAGCACAGGTCCGCGAGCGTGGCGGGCGGCGCTTTGTCGGCGACCAGCAAGCTCGCGTCGGCGAATTGCTGGTTGAGGTCGATCAGAAGCACGCGCTTGTCGCGCAAGGAGGCCAATGCGTAGGCGAGATTCACGGCGATCAGTGTCGTGCCGCTGCCGCCCTTGCAGGAAGTGAACGACACCACGCGCCCATCGCGGCGCACGCCGGCGTGTTTCTTTGCCGAGACGTGGGCGAGCGCGTCGGCGATCTCGCCGTCGTCGAGCGGCCAGGACAGCACGTGCCGCACGCCGACGCGCATCGCCGCCATCAGCAGCGTGGTCGACGGCGCGGGGGTCACCAGCATGCAATGCAGATGCGGCAGGTGGGACAGCACCTCTTCGACGCCGCTCAGATCGCGCGGCGCCAGGTCGGCGTCGTCGACGATCAGCAGATCGGCGCTCTTGATCGCCGCGGCGTGCACGCGCAACTGCTTCGCCGTACCGTGCAGCGTACGCAGACGAAACGCGATGCCGCTTGCCTCGAGACGCGCCGCGATCTGCGGCGCGCGCTCGGCGCTGGACGAAATCAGAAGGGTGTCGATCATGGTAAGTCTCCGCTGGCGCCGGACCTGGCCGCCTGGTTGTGCCGCGTCAATACGAGTTCGATGAGCCGATGCCGATCGCGAAGTTATTGGTCGGCGCGGGCGGCGCCGTGAACGATTTGGCGTAGCTCTTCTGCGCAGCGGCCGCTGCCGTGCCGTCGATACCCGCAACCGGATCGGTGTTTGCCGAGGCATTGGGATTGAGCGTCTGCATTTCCTTGATCTGGTTGACCGAGTCGCCGAACGTCGCGTCCCAGTGCGGCGTCGAGCTCAGGCAGCCGGCGAGCGCGGCGCTCAAGCCGGCGCACAGCGCCGTGCGGATCAGTGTCTTGGTGCTTGTCATGTCGATCTCCGGTAGGCCGCGCATTACTGCGAGGCATTTGAGGCGCTGGTTTCCGGCGTGGCCGGGATCACAGCCACGGACGCAGCCGCGCTCGGAGCGGGTGCGGGAACCGGTGCGGGTGCAGGCGCGGTTGCCGGTGCCACGACGGGTGCCGAGGCGCCCGCAGCCGGCGCGGCGCGCTTCGTGCCTTCCATGTGGCCGGTCAGGTACACGTCCCCTTCGCTGGCGTCGCCGAAGCCGTCGGTCGGCAGCGGATAGTGCTGCGGCAGCGGTTTGGCGAGGCGCGGCGTGACGATGAACACCAGTTCGGTCTTGTCCTGCTCGTAGCTGGTGCTGCGGAACAGCGCGCCGAGCACCGGCAATTCCGCGGCGCCGGGCAAGCCCTTGATCGAGCCGGTCACGTTACTTTTCAGCAAACCGCCGATCGCGAAGCTCTGGCCGTCGAACACCTGCAGCGTGGTGGAGGCACGCCGCGTCGTGATCAGCGGCAGGATCGAGGTGGTGTTCGAGTTGCCGGCGCTGACCACTACGCCGGTGGACGACAGTTCGGACACTTCCGGCGACACCTTCAGGTTGATGCGGCCGCCTTCGAGCACGGTCGGCGTGAAGGTCAGGCCGACACCGTACTGTTCTTCCTGCAGCACGATGGTCGTGCCGCCCGAACCGTTGCTTTGCGGCACTGGAATATAGACCTTGCCGCCCGCGAGGAAACTCGCTTCCTGACCGCTGATCGCCATCAGGTTCGGCTCGGCGAGGATCTTCACGAGCTGATCGGTTTTCTGCGCATCGACGACCATCTTGAGCGGCGAGTTGTTCGCTTTCGATGCGGTCAGCGCGCTCAGTCCCCCGGACAGGTAATTGGCGAGCAAGCCGAAGCTCCAGCTGCCGATGCCGCCGTTGATATTGGCCGCCATGCCGAGCTGGTCGATCAGCGTCTTCGAGACTTCGGCGACCTTCACTTCGAGCATGACCTGCTGCGGCGCGGCCACATGCATCATGTTGATGATGCGTTCGCCACCCGCGCCGCCAAGCGACGGCGCCGGCATACCCATCGCGCGCGGCGCGGCGCCGAGCGGCAACGGGCCGCTGCCCATCGGCGCGGCGCTTTGCAAGGCGGTGGTCGGACGGGCCACGAAGGCGCGCGCCAGTTCGAGCACGCGTTCGGCCTTGACCGCATCGGAGACCGTGCCGGTCAGCACCAGCGTATCGGCGGCGGCCTTCACCTGAATACCGGTTTCCTCGGGCATCAGCGCGGCGAGTGTTTGTTGCAGACCGCCCGGATCCGCGCCGACGCTCACGTCGATGATCGTGCAGGAGCCGCTGCGGCCCTGCACGATCATGTTGGTGGTACCGACGTCGGAGCCGAGCAGATACAGTGTTTGCGGGGACACGAGCATGGCCTGCACGATGGCCGGATTGCCGACGCTGCGGCTCTTCACCGGTTCGCGCACATCGACCATCGCGGATTTGCCGACCGGGATCGTCACCGAGCTATGTTCGGCGACCGGGCCGCTGCAATTCGGGCCACGGGCACCCTGCTGCGCGCCGCCGGACGAAGCGCCCCCGCCCATTCCCATGCCGCTCGCGGCGATGGTCAGACGCACCGAACCGTTCGACGCCACCGTGAGCGGCACGTCCGGCAAACCGGGCACACCCGCTGCGGCGTTCTGGCCGGCCGCTTGCGCCACCGGCAGCATCGTCAGATACAGGCCCAGCAGCACACACGTGCAAGCTTCGGCGATCCGGGTGCGGCCCCGCGGCAAGCGCGAATTCGCTTCGCGCGGGCCGAGCGGGTGCTGCGGCGCGCTAGCGCGCTGAGTGGTTCTGGCGTTCATGTCATACCCCCGTTATGTGCCGCATTTTTGTGCGTGCTGATCTGAATGTCAGTCACGCATCGGTCACGGCTTGCAGGCTTGGGCCTGTCAAAAACATTCTTGTCTTGCGTCGGCGCCGTCGAGTACCCGCACACAGTTGGCCGGCGCGTGCGCCGCCACTTTGCGCACGATATGCACCGGCTTCGGTTCGGGTGCGGGCGCCACGGCGACCGGCGTTTGCAGCAGGCTGGCCTTGGTGGCGCCGGCGGTGTCGATCGCTTTCGGATCGATCTGATTACGCAACACCAGCGACAGCGTGCCGATGCTGCGTGCAAGGTCGATCTTCTCGGCCTGTTCCGGCGACACTTCGAGCGTCACCGCGTCGACCACCTTCGGCTTGGTCTCGTCGCGGCCCACTTCCTGCGCGACGGCCAGCACGAGAATCTTTTCGAGCACGATCTTGGAGATGTTCTGATCGCGCGTTGCGCCAGGATCGCGGCCATCCTTCTGCGTGTTGACGATGATGTCGACGTAATTGCCCGGCAGCGCGAAGCCCGCCACGCCGATCACGTCGTTCACGCGCACCGTGATGGCGCGCTTGCCTTCGCCGATCACCGCCGAGAGGCCGCCGAGCGTGCCGACCGGCGTGAGCTTCGCATCGAGAATCGGTTCGCCGCGGAGCAGGCTTTCCTTCAGCACGCGGCCGTCGAGTTTCTGGATGTCGGTGTACGAGCCGGGCGGCACGCTATTGGACGGCCAATCAGTGAGCTTGAGGTAGTCCGGGCCGATCCGCTGACCCAGATTGATATCGGCTGCCGCCACCACGACCTTGGTCGTGGTATTCGACGACTGCGAGACCATCCAGCGCGAGGCGAACACCACCGCGGTGAGGCCAGCCAGCGTCGCGATCAGCAGCATCGTTACAGCGCGCGCGTTTTTCATTTTCAACCCCCGATTTTTTGTCCCGCTCCGGCACGCGTCACACGCTGGCGAACAGCACGCATGCGCTGCCTATTGCTATCGCGACGCCGTAAGTCATGGTCCCCGTCGCACTACCTTCGGCCACACTGCCCGACCTGCGCAGCGCGCCGTTTCCCGGCGTCGCGCAGCTGACCAGCAATGTCGCCACCCCGTTCAGTCCGGTGCGCATCTGGCGACGCCGGAACCATATTGCGAGCGACCCGATTGCACCGATCACACAGGTCGCCAAACCAATTTCGAGTGCGCCGTAAGCGCCGCAGAAAGCACCGATCGCTGCCATCAGCTTCACGTCGCCCGCGCCCAGCAGCCGCATCGCGTAGCCTGGCAGGAAGATCGCGCCACCCGCGAGCATGCCGCCCAGCCACATCGTCATTCCGTCGACGACGCCGTGCGTGAACCACTGCACCGGTATCGCCACGATCAATCCCGTCGCCACCAACCAGTTAGGAATCCGGCGCGTTTGCATGTCCCACAGTGCGGCGACGAGCACCAGTGTCATCACGCACGGTCCAACCGGAAAAGGAACCCCGTTCATTGCCTGCTCCGTTTCAAGGATCGAATTGCCCTTCTTTACTGGAGTCGTTTCGTTCGGCGCGGGGCCGTCGCTACCCTGTCCCGAAGGACCGTCGAGTCAGGGCGAGCGATCGGCTTTGCGCCTCTTGCCGCGTCAGGCCGGAGCGACTACGCCCGCCAACGAGCCCGTGATGATGTTGAAAATGGCGTTCATCCGCGCTCCAAGCGCAGTAACCGCCACAATGATCGCCACGGCAATCAGGCCGGCCAGGAGGCCGTATTCGATCGCTGCCACACCGTCTTCTTCGCGCAGAAACTTCTTGATCGTGTTCTTCATGCTAACCCCCGTAGAGTGAAAGTAGACTTCGCTTTTGTGCCGTCTGCAGCCGCCTGAAAAACAGGTGTGCCGAAGCGGCGTTCATGCCCGTCACGAGGACGGAAAAAGTGGCGAGACCAGCGCTTTACTTCGTCACGATCACGAGTGGCTGATACCCCGTATCCATCGCCGTGTCGTTGTTTATTGACAGCCGTTTTTCGTTGGCCCCGCCGCACCCCGTAAAACGCGTGGCCTTCCCCGAACGCGGTTCACGAAGACTGTTGTTGCTGCCGGAGATCTTTTGCTGCTTTCCGTCTGCAACATGTTTTTTCGCTTTGTGACTCTCTATTTGCAACGGCTATGCCAGCAGGTCTCAAAGCCTTGCTGGGCAACGATCGGCGCTTCGGCGGAGGGTGCGGAAGGGAGTTCGCAACACGCGATGGCTCGGATTTGAGACCCCGGAAAGCGCCGGGGCGGAGCCCGCTTGCCATGCTTCGCGCATAATTTCCGGAGGGTGGAAAACCCGTAGGAGCGTTGGCTGGCAATGGTTCGACGAATGTTTCGGTCAAATATGCTGACATTGAGCCGACAAAAGTAGGTTTTACTGGGCGCGTCCGGGATGTTGCAAGCGTGAGACGGACGGCCTGAGAGCGGTGAGGCGGCACGGCGGCGAAAAACGTTGTCCGCACACTCCGCTATGTGGGGTAGCGCGCATTGCGCGATTGACGGTGGATCGCCCCGTCGTTCTCGCTTCTGATGAAACGCCTTGGGGTCGATCCAGGCAGCGAAATTTTTTGGGTGCCGCAAGGAAGGCAGCAGTTGCTCCCGAACGATCCGCTGCGCCTTGCTGGTCGCGCTTGTCAGAGAGATTTGGGGTCCGATTCTGCATCGCGGTTACGCGAGCGCACCGAAAAAACCGTCGTTCATCGCGCGCGCCATCGCGCCCTGGATCACGAAGAAGCCCGACGCGTCCGGTTTCGTTCAGCCGTGCGAGCCGGGCCACATAAGTAGGTGCGCCGACAACGATCGCCGAAAAACCTGGCTAAGAGTTGTGAGCGCCTTCATACGCCACTTGTAACCGAGCGTAAAAGACACTGCCCGCGCCACACGACTAATGCGACGATGTCGCCGCCCCGTCTGCTCCCCACGAAGGCCGCGTTCGTCCTGAAGCTCGCTCGGGACGATGGGAACGGCATGCGGGTTCCAACACCTCGTTACAAATCGACACTGAAAGCGCTCAATTGGCGGTCAACACTGGACATTGCGCGGCGACTGCGCGCGCAATGCCCAACCAGCGAGGACACCTTCGAGGTCGAAACCGTATGGGCTTCACGCAGCAACCGTTCAGAAGTCTTTCGTCGTTTCACGTCAACCTCATTGCGGTGAAAACATGCAGCAGACTTTCATACCCGTGCGACGCTTCAAAAAGAACACGGCCGGTCGCGACTTCGTCGTAGGCGACCTGCACGGCTGTTTCAGCCGGCTTCGAAGAGAACTGGAACTGCGCCGCTACGATCCGGCGCGCGACAGACTGTTTGCCGTCGGCGACCTGGTGGATCGGGGCATCGAATCGCCGGCCGTGCTCGAGTTCGTGAATCGATATCGTATTCAATCGGTGCGCGGCAATCATGAGGACACGATCGTGCGGTGGCATCGCCACGGCGGCAAGAACGCGTCGATTCGATCCAATGGCGGAGAGTGGCTGTTCGATATGGCCTACGACAAAGCGGCGCTGGACGACATCGTGACGTATATGGCGGCCCTTCCCTACGCGATCGAAATCGAAACCGACGACGGCCTGGTCGGCATCGTGCATGCCAACGTCCCCATGCAATCGTGGCCGAAGATGGTTCAGGCGCTCGAACAGGAGGACCGCAACGGGCCGGTGCGCCGCAAGGTGATCTGGGATCGCTCGCGCTGGATCCCGGGCAAGGCAGCAGGTTTTGTTTCGATGCGGCGCGCCTTCGCGCAACTGTGCCAACGGTTTGTCTCAGGATGGCGTGACCCGGGCAGCCGCATCGACGGCGTGGCCGCGGTCATTGTCGGGCATACGCCGGTGCGGGAGCCGAGGGTTCGTGGCAACGTCATCAATGTCGATACAGGGCTCGTGTATGGCGGAGCGCTGACGCTGCTGCGTCTGGATGAGATACCCATGCTGCTCAACCGCGCGGCTCGCGAACAACCGGCGTTCGGCCGGTCGAAAGGATATCCGGCAGGTTCGGGCGTGTGATGGCGATGACGCGGGCGAATGCGCGCTCAACGGCAGCGCGTCGACGCTCCCCTCACGTTCGCTGTATCGCCACGCATTTGATCTCCACCAGCAAGCCGGGATGCGCCAACTCGGACACGCCGATCGCCGTCCACGCGCAGTGACCCCGCGGAAAGACACGGTCTTTGACTTCCCGAAAGACCGGCATGTGCCGGCTCATCTGCACGTGGTACGTGGTCATGTCGACAATGTCGTCGAACGTACAGCCCGCGGCTTCCATTAACAGGCGCAGATTGTCCCAGCAGGCAAGGAACTGCGCTTCGGGATCGCTGATGACCTCCAGTTGCGCCGTACGGCCCACCTGTCCTGCGCAAAATACCGTCGTGCCCACCTTGACGGCCGGCGCATAACCCGCCCGTTCGACGATCAGCCGCATCGGCTCGGGAACAATAATCTCGCGGTCTGCCATACGTTGCCTTCTTCGCTGGGGATGGTTAGCGGAAAGACGCGACTATATCAACTCATCGGTGCGTCGCTGCTTTCGATGATGCCATTTGAGCGCGTCGGCATTGTCGAAGTGCTGGGAGCCATGGGCGCGCTGAATGGCCATCACAGCCTGTACACCCGCTCCGCGTTGTCGTGAAACAGCGCAGCCCGCTCATCCGCCGAGAATTCCCGCGTAATCTCCTTGAACGCGTTGAACACATCGTCGTAACTGCTGAACAGCTTGTCGACCGGAAAGTTGCTCGCGAACATGCAGCGCGTCACGCCGAATGCTTCGATTGCGTGCAGGACGAACGGACGGATGCTGTCCACCGTCCACTTCCAGTCGCCCATACCCAGACCGGAGATCTTGCAGAAGACATTGTCAGCCGACGCAAGCAAGGTCATGCTCTTCTTCCACGCTTCGATCTCTTCGGGCTTACGGTCGACCGGCATGCCGGTGTGGTTGAGTACCATCGGCGTATCGGGAAAGTCACGCGCTAGCGCAAGCGCCTCTTCCATCTGCGTGTAGTAGAGCTGCAAGTCGAACGACAAGCCATGCTGCTTGAGCAGCGCATAGCCACGACGCCATTGCGGATCGTTCATCAGATGCGGACTGTCGAAAAACGTCTTCACCGGATCGCGGTGGAAATTCAGGCATTGCCGAATGCCTCGTACGTTCTTGTACTGACAGTGCTCTTCGATCACAGCCTGTGCGTTCGGCGAAGACAGATCAGCAAAACCGACAATACCGTGTGGATAGCCGTGCTTGTCGGCAACACTCTGAAGCCATCGGGTTTCGGCCACCGGATCGTTGTGATCGTATTCGACCTGAAGATGAACCGTCTTGACCACATTCTGACTCTTGATGTCGGCAAGAAAATCGTCGATCAGATAGTCCTTGCGAATGGGCGAATAGTCACCGAACACGCGCTCGAGCATCGGCCCCTGCAACCACGGATAGTTGCCGGTCTTCAGATCGTACAGGTGATGATGCGGGTCGATGATAGGCAGATTGTCCACAGTGCCTCCTTATAGAGTTATACGATGCACGGCGCGCTCGCAACGAAACACCACTAAACGAGCGGCCGCGCAATCAGATCAACACCGGTTGCTCAGTACTTGCCTGCCGACGGCGGATAGACACGCTTCACTGTGGCCTGCGCATCCGGCTGATCGATCGTCTCCTTCGTCACGAGCGGTTCCTTGAGCGCGAGTTCCTGCGTGGTCGGCTTATGATTCAGCGCGTTGAACACCTGCGTGGTCGCGTCGATCCCTTGCCCCACTGCCTCTTGCAAAAAGATCCCCTGGATCGCGCCGTCGCGCAGCAGCTTGATCGTCGTCGGGCTGCCGTCGGCCGTGACGACCGCCACTTTGCCGACAGCACCGCGCGTTTGCAGCGCCTTGGCGGCGCCCGTCGCGGCTTCGTCGTACATGCCGTAAATCGCCTTGACATCAGGATGAGCGGTCAGCAGGTCGTTGGCTTGCTGCACTGCTTCGTTGACCGTGAGGCCGTGCGTTTCGAGCACCTGCACGAGATCGCAGCCATCGGACTTGAACGACTCCTGCGCCCCCTTCATGTACTTCTGCGCATTCTCGCGATCCTGCGGCAATGACAGCATCGCCACCTTATTGCTGCCGCGATCTTTCGCGAGCTTGCACACATACGAGCCCTCGGCCTTGCCCGTGTCGTAGTTATTCGCCGTCACGGCCGACGTATAGTCCGTTTGCCCCGCCTGCGGCCCGATACCCGTAAAAGCGACCGGCACGGACTTCGACTTCAGAAGACGCAACACGGGCGGCGTGCTGGTCGAACTGACCGGCCCGATCACGATCGCGTTGACGCCACGCGTCATGGCCGTGCGCACGTTGTCCATCTGCTTGGCCGGCGAGTTCTCCGAGGTGAACTCGACATAGTCCATGCCGAGTTCCTGCGCCCGTTGCTTGACGCCATACGCGACCCACTGCCAGTACGAAATATCCAGCGACGGCGCGATATACGCGACCGTCTGCTTGTCCGCCGCCACCGCGATCTGCGAGGCGAATGCCGCGGCGAGCGCGACGATCGCCGCCGCCACCGATGCCGCCACGATCCGTGCGGCCGGCCGGCCCGAGAATCCGCCGGCTGATTTGAACGTGCGCTTGTTCATGATATGTCTCCTTCCTGATAGTTTTTGCGAACCCGTGCTCAACGCCGGGCCTTGGTAATGCGGTCCACGAGAACCGCGATGAGAATGACGACACCGGTCACGGTGCCTTGCCAGAAACTGTTCACGCCGATCAGATTCGCGCCGTTCTGAATGATCGTGATCATCAGCGCCCCGAGCAGCGCGCCGATGGCCGAACCGGTCCCGCCGAACAGACTCGCGCCGCCGATCACCACGGCCGCGATGGCCTGCAGCATCAGGCTCGATCCCGCGGTGGCCTCGGCATTGCTGATGTACGACACGCTGACGATGCTCGCGAACGAAGCCAGCAAGCCCGAGAGCAGATACGCGCCGAGCCGCACGCGATTAACTGGAATCCCGATCACGCGCGCCGACGAACTGCTGCTGCCGATCGCATACAGCCAGCGGCCCGCCACCACCTTGCGCAAACAGAATTCGATCGCGACGAGCAGCAGCACGCACCACAGCGCGTAGTTCGGCAGGCCGGGAATCAGCGTTCCTGAATCGAGCAGCCAGTAGTCAGGGTTGGAGATCGGTAGCGAATGGCCGTCGGTGACGATGAACGAAAGGCTGCCCGCAATCGCATAGGTGCTCAGCGTCACCACAAACGGCGCGAGTCCGACGAACGTCACGAGCGCACCGTTGAGCGCGCCGATCACGACGCCGACCGAGAGTCCCGCGACACTGCTCGCGACGGCGCCGTAGCCATGCGCCATCGCAAGGCCGGTGACCATGCCGGTCAGCGAGAACACCGAGCCGACTGACAGATCGATCCCACCCGTGATGATCACGAGCAACACGCCGAATGCCATGATGACGAGCGGCGCGGCCGCCTGCGTCACGTTGGAAATATTACCGCCTGACAGCGCGGCCGGCACGATCATGCCGACCGCGAGTTCGATCACGATGATCGCAATGGCAATCGCAATTTCGGTGCGGTAGGCCGACAGCAGGCGGCGTCCCGCGCCGCTGCGTTTCGGCTGCCCCGCCGCGATCGGGTGAGTGACTGATTTCATGATTGTCTCCAGATTGATGATGTTTCTTCTGCAAGGCAGCGCTAAGTGGCGCTAGGCGGCCATGCCCGTTGCGGCGGCGAGTTGCGTTTCGTTGACGTCGGCGTGGCGCAGGACTTCGGTCGGCTTGCCGTCCAGATCGAACGCGAGCACGGTGTCGCACAGTTCGACCAGTTCGATGTATTCGGTCGACCACCAGACGATCGTCGTGCCCTGCTGCGCCATCTTGCGAATCAGCGCATAGATTTCGCGCTTCGTGCGGATGTCCACGCCGCGGGTCGGCTCTTCGAGCACCAGCAGCCTCGGCCGCAGCAATAACCAACGGGCGATCAGCAGTTTTTGCTGCGTGCCGCCGCTGAGTGTGGCCGGCAGATCCCACAGCGAGCCCGCGCGAATCTTCAGCGCGTCGAGCAGACGTGTGCTCTGCTCGATCTCCTCGCGCCTCACGACACTGCGCCGGTTGACGACGCGCGCCGCCGCGACGAGGTTGTCGACGATCGGCAGCGTGGCGAGCACGCCCTTGTTCGAGCGGTCGCCCGAGACGAAGCCGACGCCATCGCGCGCGCCGGCGGAAGGATGCGAATAGCTGACGCGCGCGCCGTCGCGAGTGATGGCCCACGAACCGGCGGGCGCGATACCAGTGAGCGCATCGATCAGCGAAGATGGGCCGACCGGCGCGCCCGCGAGGCCGACGATCGCGCCGGCGGGCACATCGATCGCCACGCCATCGCGTTCGATTCGTAACGCGCCTGCGTGGATGCGGCCGCCGCCGTCATCGATGTGCTGCTCCCCTGCCGGGTTCGCATGCCCCAACTCCGCCGACTCCGCGACGCGTGCTGCCGCTTCATCGACGACGACGCTCTGACCCATGCATTCGATGATCTCGCGGTCCGTGATCGCATCGAGCGCGACGCGGTCGACGGCCGTCTTGCCGTCGCGAATGATCGTGCAGACATCGGCGATCTGGCGAATCTCGCGCATGCGGTGCGAAACGAACAGCACCGCGAGTCCCGTATCGGCAATCAGTCGCCGTAACACTGCGAAGAGCCGGATCGTTTCCGCAGCGGTCAGATTGGCGGTCGGTTCGTCGAGCAACAACAGCCTGGCGCCCGAACCGAGCGCGCGAGCAATCTCCACCAATTGACGCTCGTGCAAGGTCAAGTCGCCGACCAGCCGTCCCGACGATTCACGCGCGAACTGAGGATCGATCAGCGACAGCGCTTCGACCGCAATTTCCATCGACGCGCGTTCGCTGTATTTCGCCGTGCCGCGCCGCAGCCGCGGCATCGCGATGTTCTCGGCCACGGACAAATGCGGTAATAGCGCGAGTTCCTGATTGACGACCGCGATCGTGCCGGCGGCGACATGCCCGCCCACGGACGCGCCGATCGCCTGCCCGTCGAATTCGAGCGTGCCGCCGTCGCGTTCGAACTGACCAGAGATGATTTTGATCAGCGTCGATTTGCCCGCGCCGTTGCCACCGAGAAAAGCGTGCACTTCGCCGGGAGCGATCGAAAGATCGAATCCCTTCAGCACGCTCGTCGGTCCAAAGCTCTTGACGATCGAGCGCGCCGTCAGCAAGAAGCGTTGTTCAGCCATGTCCTGTCTCCTTCCGCGTTTTTCCGCACGCTGCGCGTGTTTTGCGAGCGCGTGGTACGAACCTCACCGGATGCCGCATCGGCTGTGACCGGCGCGTGTCTTCACTCGATAGGGGAACGAACGGGACGAAAACGCTGCGTGTGAGCGTCGGCTGATCGCGCGCTCACCGGGAAAGTCGGATAATCCATTACTGTCTCCTGCACAGTTGTTGCACTGCGCAACCTATGTTTATGATTAGCCGCTTCGCGGCAATGAAACTGCCGGGTTAGTACCGAGAGGATTTCATGCATCCCTGGCTGCGCGGCTTGTCGACAGAATGGCAGTGCGAATGGCGTGCGAACAAGGCGGTTTCATTCAACTGCATCTGAAAAAAATTCACTATGCGCATTCCACCGGTCAAGGCCATCGTCGCGTTCGAGAGCGTGGCCCGAACAAAGAGCGTCAACCGGGCCTCGGAAGAACTCGGGCTGACCGCGTCGGCAGTCAGTCATCAGATCAGCAATCTGGAGTCGGTGATCGGCCAGCCGCTCTTCTATCGCTCGGGCCGCGGGCTCGTCCTCACGCCGACCGGCGAGCGTTATCTGTCCGATGTGACGGGGTCGCTGGCGGACCTGAGCCGCGCCACCGAACGCGCGTCGAGCCGCACCGACGTCGATATCCTGCGGGTGCATTCCAGTCCCAGCATCGGGCTCATGTGGCTGCTGCCGCGGCTCGCGTCGTTCCAGGAGGCCAATGACGATATCCAGTTGAACCTCGCGTGCTCGTATGAGGATGTCTCGTTTACCAGCGGGTATTACGACATCGATCTGCGTCACGGCTACGCGAATTGGCGCGATCTGGAAGTCAGGACGCTACGTGGCGAATTCATCGCGCCGCTCGCGTCGCCGAAATATCTGGAGAGCCATCCGGTAAAAACGCCTGAGGACCTGCTGCAACATCGCCTGATTTACTCGGAGACGCCGCTCGTGCAGTGGAAACAGTGGTTCGGGCGCACCGGCGTATCGGCCGCTCACAAGACCTTCGACTTCTCCTTCGACCGCTCATACATGTCGTTGGAGACGGCGGCGCTCGGCCTCGGCATCGCGCTCGAAAGCGTGATGCTCGCCTCGGTCCGAATCAAGGAGGGCGCGCTCGTGCCGGTCTTCGACAATACGCACGCCGTGGAGGTCGGCGCGCATCATCTGGTCTATCCGCAGCAAAACGCCGAACTGCCGCGCGTCACGCGCTTTATCGCGTGGATCGAGCGCGAGGTCGGACTCATGGAGCGCAAAGCTTAGGCTCCGCGCCGATCTTTGCCAGGGTTTTCCAGCACACACTCGAGCATGCGATTGTCGCGTCGCACCACGCAACGCATGCGCTGAGCTTGCGCGCCACGTCACCTGAAAATTTCTCAAACATAGTTGAGCAGTACCTCGTTGATGCGACCGGCCGCGCAGTAGACACTTCGGCCATCACATCAACACTCAGGAGACAACCATGTTGCTGGAGAACAAAGTCGTCATCGTGACCGGCGCCGCCTCACCGCGCGGAATCGGCAAAGCAACCGCCAAGGCTCTCGCCGCTCAAGGAGCGCGCATCGTCATTCTCGATCTGCGCGAGGAAGACGCGCAGCGCGCCGCCGCTGATCTCGGCGACGCGCATCTGGGTCTCGCCTGCGACGTCACCGACAAGGCCGCCTGCCTGACGGCCGCCAAAGCGACGCTCGAACGGTACGGCCGCATCGACGGCCTCATCAACAATGCCGGCATCACGCAGCCGGCACGCACACTGGACATCACCGCCGAAGGCTTCGACGCGATCGTCGGCGTCAATCTGCGCGGCACGCTCTACATGTCGCAAGCCGTGCTGCCGGTCATGAAAGAGCAGAAAGGCGGCAGCATCGTTTGCATGTCGTCGGTCTCCGCGCAACGCGGCGGCGGCATTTTCGGCGGCCCGCACTACAGCGCGGCAAAAGCCGGCGTGCTCGGTCTCGCGCGTGCGATGGCCCGCGAATTCGGCGGCGACAGCATTCGCGTGAACTCGATCACGCCCGGCCTGATCCAGACCGACATTACCGGCGACAAGCTCACCACGGAAATGCGCGCCGACATCATCAAGGGCATTCCGCTCGGCCGGCTCGGCGATGCGAGCGACGTGGCGAACGCGTGCCTGTTCCTCGTCAGCGATTTGTCGACCTATCTCACGGGCATCACGCTCGACGTGAACGGCGGCATGCTCATTCATTGATTGATAGCGACGCGCGGCGGCTCGCCAGGAGCAGCCACGTGACCGGCACCCGGGCCAACCCGGGGCCATGGAAGGAGACACCCATGAAACCGAAGTATCCCGCGGCATCCATTGCCGCCGACATGCTGCCCCAGGCGGACTCGACGAGCTTCGAGTCGAAGACCTACGCAAAAGTCAGCCGCCGCCTGATCCCATTCCTGATGCTGTGCTATCTCGGCGCCTATCTCGACCGGGTCAACGTCGGCTTCGCGAAGCTGCAGATGCTCAATGATTTGCGCTTTAGCGAAACGGTATACGGCATGGGCGCAGGCATTTTCTTCATCGGCTATTTTCTCTTCGAGGTGCCGAGCAATCTGGTGTTGCATCGTGTCGGCGCGCGCAAGTGGCTCGCGCGGATCATGTTGACGTGGGCGGTGATCTCTGCCTCCTTCATCTTCGTGAGGTCGCCTACCACCTTCTATGTGCTGCGCTTTCTGCTCGGCGTCGCGGAAGCGGGTTTCGCGCCCGGTGTGATTCTCTACCTGACTTACTGGTTTCCCGCTGCGCGCCGCGCCAAAGCGTTGTCGCTGTTCTTCATGGCGATTCCGCTCGCCGGCATCATCGGCGGCCCGCTGTCGGGCTGGATCATGCACTCGCTGCAAGGCGCGATGGGCATGGCCGGCTGGAAGTGGCTGTTCCTGCTGGAAGCCGTGCCCTCGCTCGTGCTCGGCGTCTCGATCCTGCTCTATCTCGACGACGGCATCACGAAAGCGAAGTGGCTGACCGACTCCGAAAAGACGCTGCTCGCTCGCAATGTGGCCGGCGACAACGCGCATAAGATCGCCCACATCTCGGTGAAGTCGTTCATCGGCGACCGTCGCTTGTGGCTGATGGCGGCGATCTACTTCTGCGTGGTGCTCGGCCAGTACGGCCTGACGTTCTGGCTGCCGACCATCATCCGCAAATCCGGCGTGGCCGATCCGCTGTGGATCGGCGTGTTCACCGCGATTCCTTACCTGTGCGCCATCATCGCGCTGCCGTTGGTCGGCATGAGTGCCGACCGCCACCGCGAACGCCGGTTGCATCTGGCGATTCCGATGCTGATCGCCGCAGCGGGCTTCATCCTGCTGCCTGCAATCGGCAGTGTGCCGGCTTCCATCGTCTGTCTGAGCATCGCTGCTGCCGGCATTCTCGCGTCGTCTTCGCAGTTCTGGTCGCTGCCGACCGCGTTGCTCGGCGGCATGTCGGCCGCAGCCGGAATCGCGGCGGTGAACTGCGTCGCCAATCTCGCGGGCTTCTTTTCTCCGGCGATCGTCGGCTGGCTCAACGATCTGACAGGCAAGTCCACCGCTGGACTGATCTTCATCTCGGTGGCTGTCACGATCGGCGCCTGCCTCGTGTTCCTGGTGCCCGCCAAGTCGGTGAACCGCTGAACCCCTTTTACTCTTTACGACTGATCACAGGAGACAACATGAACGGTCCAAGCCACGTGCCGACGGCAACGCTCGCCGAACACGCTTACCAGATTCGCAGGAACGCCCTGTTGATGGGCGAAGTGCAGGGCCAGGGTTATATCGGCCAGGCACTCGACATCGCCGATGTTCTCGCTGTCGCTTACTTCGGCGCCATGCGCTACCGGCCGGAAGATCCCGAATGGGAAGAGCGCGACCGCTTTCTGCTCTCGAACGGACATTACGCGATCGCCCTGTACGCGGCGCTATTCGAAGCCGGCATTCTGCCCGCCGAAGAACTCGAGACCTACGGCAGCGACGATAGCCGCTTGCCCATGTCGGGCATGGCGAGCTACACACCCGGCATGGAGATGTCCGGTGGCTCGCTCGGCCAGGGCTTGACCATCGCGGTGGGCCGCTGTCTCGGACTGAAGCGCAAAGGTTCGAAATCCTTCGTGTACACGCTGTTCTCCGACGGCGAACTGGACGAAGGCGCGATCTGGGAAGGCTTGATGTCGGCGAGTCACTGGAAGCTCGACAACCTGATCGCCGTGGTCGACGTGAACAACCAGCAGGCCGATGGTCCTTCAACGCAGATCATGGCGTTCGAGCCACTACTCGAAAAGCTGCAGGCGTTCGGCTGGTTCACGCAGCGCGTGGACGGCAACGATATCGCTGCGGTGGCGGCCGCGTTCGACGCGGCGCGCTCGCATCCCGAAGCGCAACCACGCATCATCATCGCCGACACACGCATGGGTTGCGGCGTGCCGTTCCTCGAACAGCGCGAGAAAAACCACTTTATCCGCGTCGATGCTCATGAATGGCAATTGGCGCTGCAAGCACTCGAAGAAGGGAGCCAAGCATGAGCAACGCAACCGCGAGCAAACCGCGCCTGAAGACCTCCGCGATGATCGCATCGATCGCCAGTGAAGGACAGGTCACGCGTTCCGCACCCTTTGGCCACGCGTTGGTCGAACTGGCGCGGCAAAAACAGAACGTGGTCGGCATGACGGCCGACCTCGGCAAATACACCGACCTGCATATCTTCGCCAAGGAGTTTCCCGAGCGCTTCTATCAGATGGGCATGGCCGAGCAATTGCTGATGGGCGCGGCTTCGGGATTCGCGCATGAAGGCGCGCAACCTTTCGTCACGACGTATGCGGTTTTCGCGACCCGCCGCGCGTACGACTTCATTCATCAAGCGATCGCCGAAGATAATCTCGACGTGAAGATCGTCTGCGCGCTGCCGGGCCTGACGACCGGCTACGGTCCGAGTCACCAGGCCGCGGAAGATCTCGCCGTGATGCGCGCCATGCCGAACATGACCGTGATCGATCCCTGCGACGCGCTCGACATCGAGCAGATGGTGCCCGCGATCGCCGCGCATAAGGGCCCCGTGTATGCTCGCCTGCTGCGCGGCAACGTGCCGGCGGTGCTCGACGAATACGACTACAAGTTCGAACTCGGCAAAGCGAAGCTGCTGCGTGACGGCGCTGAAGTGCTGGTCATCTCGTCCGGCATCATGACGATGCGCGCGCTCGAAGTGGCGAAGGCGCTGGAAAGCGACCGGATCGGCGTCGCCGTGCTGCATGTGCCGACGATCAAACCGCTCGACACGGAACCGATCGTGCGCGAAGCAAGGCGCCCGGGACGGCTCGTGGTGGTCGCGGAGAACCATACGGTGATCGGTGGTCTGGGCGAAGCGGTCGCCGCGGAATTGATGTGCGCGGGCGTGGCGTGTCACTTCCGGCAAGTGGGGCTGCCCGATGCGTTCCTCGCTGCCGGCGCGTTGCCGACACTGCACGACCGCTACGGCATTTCGACCGCCACGATGTCCGAGGCGATCAAGGGCTGGTTGAACTGAAGGTGTTTCGGTCGACGAGGCAGGCCAGTGCACTGCGTCGTCTGCTCAGTCCAGCGCAACCTCGATGCGCTGGCTGAACGCAGGCATTGCCAGCCGCCAGCGAAGGTCGCCCCTGGAACCTTTCCCGCATACAAGCCCCCGCGGGGCGACTCGCGTGCGCTGCCAGCAGTAGAGCCCTCAGCCCGCTGCGACCACATCGATCCGCAAAGCTTCCCCACCCGCCGCGATCGCGAGCAGGATGTCGACGTTCGGATGCGCGCCCGGACGATTACGCGCATCGGCCGTGTGCTCGGCGAACACGACGAGGCCGTGCTCGGCCGCTTTCGCGTCGAGCGTGCCGAATGTCTGCTGCAGATAGTTGTACACCGCGAGCGACCCCTGCTTGCCCGGCTTGTTCTCGATGCTGGCCACCACGGCGCCCTTGCCGTCCACCAGATCGATGCGCGCGATACCGTCGATACCCGGCATCTGCGCGAGGTTGTCCTTGAATACGTTGCCCGGTTGAATCATTGAAACCACTCCTTGTGTTCGGAAAATTGCGGCGCGGGCCGTATCTTATCCGATAGAGCGCGTGCCACAGACGAGCGCACGGCCGTCACGGCGTCCAGCGATACACTACGATGCTCGAACCGTTGTAGTTGTCTTTCGTGATCACGTACTCGCCCGCTGCCCTCAGATACGCACGCAGGCCGTACATCGAATCGACGTCGTTGCCGACATCCACGGTCCCCGGACTCGAATTGATCAGCGTCGTAACGAGCTGGCCCGTGGTGAGATTGAAGGCGTCGATATTGGGCACCGTGTGCACGTAGCCGACGAATAGATAATTGCCCGCCGCCGTGATCGACTTGGGATTGGCGCTGGTGAGCGTGATCACCGGATCGGGCCGCGTGGTATTGCCCGCGCTCCAGCCGTGATAGACCTCGATGCGCGACTGCATGGCGGTCCAGTCCCAGCTTCCGGCAATGCCTTGCGCGAGGATCATGGTGTCGCTCTCCGCGAGGTAGAGGATGCGCGTGAGCGGCCGGATGCTCTGCGGAATGGAGATCGTGACCGCCGGTCCCCATGACGGTTTGCCGTTGCCGTCGAAGCCGCTCAGCGGATAGTGATAGATGTGATTCGTCCGGTCCAGACCGGCCCACACGTCACCTCGGCTATCGATGCAGAAGCCGCCCGTGACCTGCAGGTTCGTATTGAACGCCGTCCCTGGAATCGACGCGTCGGGAATCGCTATATAGCCGCTCGCCGGGTTGAAATGAAAAAAGTAGAAGATGCCCGGGTTCTGTCCGGACGCCACCAGAATCCGGTTGCCGCCGACCGTGACGAGCTGGCCGAAGTGTTCGTCGCGCTGCGTGTCGTTCCTGTTCAGGCGCGGATCGGACGGATACGTGAACGGATCGACCGTATTCGCGACGAAGGTGCCGCCCGCCGTGCCGGTGTAAATGTGCGTGCCGCTGTAGAAGTAGGCGCCGTCCGTCGACGGATCCGGCGCGGCCACCGCCTCGAAGTTGAGCGACTGCAGCTTCCATTCGAGGTTGCCGGCGCTGTCGTAGGCGTGAAGGTCGGTGGCGCCGTTGCGCCCGAGATCCCAGCCGCCGCCCCACGGATTGTTGAGCACGTACAGGTTGCCGGCGGCGTCCTTGCCGATGCCGACCACGCGTGTGAAGCGCTTGTCGCCGACTTGTCCTTTGATGCCGCCGGTGGTGTCGAGATAGCCGCCCTGAATGCCGAACGGGCCGGCGAGCGTCGGCGTGCCCGCGATCGTGTAGCGCTTGATGTTCATGTCCGGCCCCTGGTCGCCGACCATGAGTTGCGCGGACGCGGCATCGAAATACAGCGCGGACGGCCGCGACGCCGCCGGCATCTGGATGGTGTTCAGCGGCGCGCCGGCCGAACTGAATTCGACGATCGTGGCCGCGCTCTGCTGCGCGACCCAGAGATTACCGGTGCTATCCAGCGTGAGCGCGCCTGGGCTCGATACCTTGATGTCCCGCTGCCAGACGCCGTCGGTCGTGAAGACACGTACGCGATTGCCGAAGACGTCGCTCGCATACAGCAATGAGCCCGCGGTCGCGAGTCCGGTGATGACATCCGCATGCGGTATCGACGTCCACACGCTGACCGGGATGATCAAATCGCGCGTCTGCGTGGCGCGGTTGTAGCGTCCCACCGAGCCGCTGCCGAACGACGTGTTGTATTGCAAAGCTGCGAAGATCGACGTGGCATTGCCGGTAATGGCGCTGCCCTGAAAGTCGGCGTGCGTGCCGATCGAGCCGATACTCTGCCCGTTCTGATAGATCGCGATGCCGCCCTCGTTCTCGTCCCACAACGAAGCCGTGTAGATCACGCCTTCAGGCGCGACCCACATCGAGCGCGCGGTGTTGCCCACGTGCGCGGCGAGTGTGCCGAACGTATTGCCCAGCCAGTCGGTGGTGTATTGCGCGTAACAGGTCTGCGCGAACATGATGATCGCCGCGCACAGGAGCGCGGCACGGAAGCGGTGCTTGACCATGAGCGATGCTCTCCGAACAATCATTCCTCGACAATGTACCTCGCCAGATATGAAAAGTCGGTGATTGGTATGATGATATGTGCGTGGCACGGCGGTTAAACCATGCAGCGTGCATGTAAATGGAAATGGGCCGTCCACTAGCAAGCGGAACACCCCTGTTTTTCGCACTTTACCGACGACTGATCTCAGGCGCACAATCTCTGCGGATAGGACGGTCCGCCGTCCTATCCGATCATTCAGATCGTTCGCGCCGATTCGGCATCCGGCAGCAAGCTCACCCCAGCGCGCAACACGCGCCCTCCATTCGGAACGCTCCATGAGCAATAAGCCGTCAAGCAGACGTGAAGACCTGGTGGCCGGCGGCAGCCGCCACCATCAGATTTTTCCAACGCTCGATGAACATCAGTTTGCGGTGCTGGAGCGATACGGCGAACGGCGCCGGCTGAAAGCGGGCGACGTCCTGTTCACCGAAGGCGACCGGCATATTCCGATGTTCACCATCGTCTCCGGCGCGATCGAGTCGTCGAGAGGCACCGGGGACAAGCACCACGTTCTCGGCTCGCACGGCCCTGGCAGCTTCACCGGCGAGGTGGGCACGCTCGCGGGCCGCGGCGCGGTAGCTACGGCACGCGCCATCAGCGATTGCGAAGTGATCGTGATCGACGAGGAATCGCTGCGGGCGCTCGTCGTCGCAGAAGCGGAGCTGAGCGAAACGATCATGCGCGCCTATATCCTGCGGCGCGTCGCGTTCATTCAGGATCAGCACGGCGGCACTCTGGTGATCGGCAGTTCGGCTTCCTGGAGCACACTCGTGCTGCGGCATTTCCTCAGCCGCAACGCGCAGCCTTTCGCCTACTTTGATATCGTCGAGCACGAGGAAGCCAAGGGCCTGCTCGAGCGTTACGACGCAACCGAAGCCGACATACCGGTGATCGTCACCCTGCAAGGCAATGTGCTCAAGCAGCCGACCAACCGGGCGGTGGCCGATGCGATCGGCCTGAGCCCCGACCGGCTGAACGGCGAACGGTTCGATGTGGTCGTGGTCGGCGCGGGCCCGGGAGGCCTCGCGGCCGCGGTGTACGCGGCCTCAGAAGGGTTACGAGTCGCGGTTGTCGACACCAAGGCGCCGGGCGGCCAGGCCGGCACCAGCTCGAAGATCGAAAATTACTTCGGATTCCCGACCGGTATTTCGGGGCAAGCGCTCGCCGGCCGTGGGCTGTCTCAATGCCGCAAATTCGGCGCGGAAGTCGGCGTACCTATCGAAGTACTCGGCATCGAATGTGAGAACGCGCCGCCCTTTCACCTGCGCCTCAATTACGGCGAGCACGTCTATGCCAGCGCGATCGTTATCGCGACCGGCGCGCGCTATCGAAAACCGCTGCTGCCGCGCCTCGAAGAGTTCGAGGGAAGCGGCATCTATTACAGCGCGACCTATATGGAAGCCGCGTTCTGCAACAACCAGGAACTGGTCATCGTCGGCGGTGGAAATTCGGCTGGGCAGGCCGCGGTGTTCCTGTCGGGATTCGCGCGTCACGTTCATATCGTGATTCGCGGCGACGGACTCAGCGCGAGCATGTCGAACTATCTGATCCGACGCATCGAAGCGGCGGCGAACATCAGCGTTCATGTGCGCACGCAGATCGTCGAACTGAACGGCGAGGCACAACTCGAATCGATCAAGTGGGACAGTCAAGGCCACATCGAGGAGAAGCCGATCCGCCATGTGTTCCTGTTTCTCGGCGCACAGCCGAGTACCGGCTGGCTCGGCGATTGCGTCGCGCTCGACAAACACGGCTTCGTGCTTACCGGTCCCGATGCGATTCCGCAGTGGTCGTCGGACCGCCCTCCGCATTTTCTGGAGACGAGCCGGCCCGGCATCTTCGCGGTGGGCGACGTGCGCAGCGGCTCGGTCAAGCGGGTCGCCGCTGCCGTCGGCGAGGGAGCGGCCGCGATTCAGTCGCTGCATCAATATCTGGCGCTGAACCGCTAAGGCCGGGCGCCGCGGGCGCCTGGCGGCCGGCAGCTACGCCTTGCGCGGATTCCTCAACGTCAAGCGCGCTTCCAGACCGCCGCCGGGACGGTTGTGCAGCGTGAGGGTCGCGTCCATCGCCATGGCCAGTTGCCGCGCGATGGCGAGGCCCAGCCCCGTCCCTCCTGTATCGCGATTGCGTGACGCTTCGAGCCGGTAGAACGGCTCGAACACCGCTTCCAGCAACTCAGCCGGTATGCTGGGACCACGGTCGAGCACGGCGATCGCTGTCTCTCCGCCGGGCAAAGTGGCTGCTGTGATTTCGGCCGCGCCGCTGAACTTCAGCGCGTTGTCCACCAGGTTGCCGAGTATGCGACGCAAGGCCTGTGGACGCGTCACCAGCGAATCGCCGAGCCGCCCTTCCAGGCTGACCGCCTGACCGGCGTCGACATAGTCGCAGACGAGACTGTCGAGCAGCGCGTCAGGATCGACGCGGCAAGGGACTTCGGTGGCGCCGTGCAGCGTGCGCGCGTACGTCACACCCTCCTTCACCAGGCTTTCCATTTCCTGCAGATCCTGCCGCAGTTTCGCGCCCTGGGCGTCGTCTTCCATCACGTCGACGCGCAGGCGCATGCGTGTGATCGGCGTTTGCAGATCGTGCGAAATCGCCGCCAGAATCTGCATGCGTTCGGTCATGTAGGTGGCGATGCGATCCTGCATCGCGTTAAAGGCGCGCGCGGCGCGCGACACTTCCGACGGTCCGTCCTCCGGCAAGCGCGCCGCCTTCAGGTCGGGGCCGAGCGTATCCGCCGCGAGCGCCAGCTGATGCAACGGACGCGTGGCGAGACGCACCGCCAGCCAGCAACACGCGACGAGCACCGCCAATTGCAACGCCAGCACGAGCGGCAGCCAGCGCGACAGCGGCGCGCCCGACATGGGGCGCATATCGATCGTCAACGGCGTGCCGTCGCTCAATTGCAGATGCACCTGCAAGCGCTCCTTGTCGCCGGGAACGGCGTTCACCGTCAGCGGATAGTGGGTGCCCACGCCGTCCGCGATGGATTGCGCCACGCGTTCGGACAGATGCGCATCGATCGGGTTGCCGGTGATGCCCGGACCCAGGATGAACTCGTAGCTGCGCCGTGCGAGCCGCGGCAGCCACTGCGCGCGCTCATTCGGCGGCAGATGATCGAGCAGCGCTACCGAACTGCTTACTTCGCGCTCGATGTAACCCATCATCACGTTGGTCATGGTCTGGTCGCGCTCGGTCAGCGTGAGCCAGAACGACAAGGTCTGCGCCAGCGCGAGACCGACGAACAGAATCAGCGCGAGCCGCGCGAACAGCGTGCGCGGCCAGTGCAGCCAGGACCCGCGGTTCATTGCGGATCCCCGATGGCCGTCACCGCTGCGGAAAACACATAACCCTCGCTACGCAGCGTCTTGATGTAACGCGGCTCGCGCGCGACATCGCGCAACCGTTGACGCAAACGGCTCACCATCAGATCGATCGAACGGTCGAACTGATCGGCTTGGCGACCCTGCGTGAGATTGAGAAGTTGGTCGCGCGTCAGCACCCGTTGCGGATGATCGAGAAACACGCGCAGCAAGCGGTACTCGGCGCCGCTTAGTGCCACCATGGTACCTTCGGCGTCGAGCAGATGGCGCGCGGTGGTGTCGAGGCGCCAGTCGCCGAAGGCCAGCATCGACGCCGATTCTGTCACCTGCATGCCGGGCGGTAGCATGCGGGCACGCCGCAGCACGGCGCGAATGCGCGCAAGCAGCTCGCGCACGGCGAAGGGCTTGGGCAGGTAGTCGTCCGCGCCCATCTCAAGGCCGACGATGCGGTCGGCTTCCTCGTTGCGCGCCGTCAGCATCAACACCGGCACTGAACGGAATTTGCCCGCGCGCAGCTCTCGGCACAGCACCAGACCGTCCTCGCCGGGCATCATCAGATCCAGCACGATCAGATCGGGCGCGCCCTGCTCCAGCGCCGCGCGCATCTGGCGTCCATTCGCCGCGAGCGACACGCGCATGCCGTTCTTCTCGAGATAACCGGCCAGCAATTCGCGGATGCCGCGGTCGTCGTCGACAATCAGTACGTGATCGATGGTTTCCATCAATGCATCATCTCTTTTGGCGTTTCAACTGCACCCGGCTCGCAACCATCAATGAACACTGCACCGGATGCGCCAGTTCGGCGGCGAGGCCGCCCGTCAGGAAGACGACGATAGCCAGCAGGCGTTTCATGCGTCCTCCAGCACGGAGAGGCTCGCGCCGTCGGCGACGCCCGCTTCCAGACTATACGGATCGACGCCTTCCAGGCAACCGATGTTGACTCGCCACAGCTGCGCGTCTTTACGCGTCTGATGAAACGGATAGATGCCGCAATGCTTGCAGAAATAGTGCCGGGCCACCCGCGTGTTGAACTGATAGAGCGTCAGTGAATCCTCGCCGCTCAGGATCTTCAACTGGCTTGCCGGGAACAGCGGCGTCATCAATGCGCCCTTGCGGCGGCACAGGCTGCAGTTGCAGCGGCCGGCCGGGGTGATCGGGCTGCGCACTTCGAATTTGACGGCCCCGCAATGGCAGGATCCTTGCAGCAAGTCGGCGCTCATGGTGCTCTCCGTGTTTTGGCAATGCCTGCTTTATAGCCTGGCTCGCACGGTGAATTGTGTCGCAGTGTATCTGGACCTCGTACAGATACACAACATTGCACCCACGCGGTTTGGGCGACACATGCCAGATACCTGCGGACGCTTCAATACGGTCATTCGCGGCTGATACGCGAATTGCCGTTTTTGCCTCTTCCTGAAAGGACCCTGACATGCTCTCCGCATCCAAGATCAAAGCGCTCGCCGTCGCAACCGTGATCGCCGCCGCAGCCGCAAGCGGCATTGCCGCCTTCGCGGGGTCGCCCGAACCGGGCGCGCCCGCCCTCGCAGCCAACGCGGCGGCTCCCGAATTCAGCGGCATTTCGCAGTGGCTCAACAGCGATCCGCTCACGCTGCAGCAACTGCGCGGCAAGGTGGTGCTGGTCGATTTCTGGACTTACACCTGCGGCAACTGCATCAACACGCTGCCTTACGTGAAAAGCTGGAATCAGAAATACAAGGACCAGGGATTGACGGTCATCGGCGTGCATACGCCCGAGTATCCGTTCGAGCGCGACACCGACAACGTGAAGACCGCCATCAAGCGCTTCGGCATCACTTACCCGGTCGCGCAGGACAATCGCTATGCGACCTGGAACGCGTACAACAATCAGTACTGGCCGGCTTTCTATCTGCTCGACAAGCAAGGCCGTATCGTCTACACGCATTTCGGTGAAGGCGACTATGCGAAGACGGAAGCGAAGATTCAAGCCCTGCTCGCGCAACAAGGATAGCCGGGGGTTCGTATCGGAATGTATCCGTGGTTTCCGGCGATACACAACATTGCAATTCACCGCTTTCCCGACACATGCCAGATACATGCCAGATACGCCTGCGCGGTTCAATACCTCAACGCCGCTTCTCTGACAAGAATCGCATCGCAGCAAGTCCTGGTCGACCTCTGCTCCTGCCTTCAGATCCGCGGACGTCTCTTATCCAACCGTTCAAGGAGAACGATATGAAAGTTTCCATGATTGCTTTGACCTTTGCCGCCGGCGTGATCGGAAGTGTTGCGCACGCCGCAGTTCCGGCACCCTCGACCGCTATCGTCGATTCTTCGCAGATCGCACAGGCGGCGCAGCCGCAATGGTCCGCGAGCGCTGCCAACGCCGCCCGGAAAACGCGTGCACAGGTGCGCAAGGAACTCGTGCAAGCCGAGAAAGATGGTCAGCTCGCCAACCTGAATCGTTCGCTTTATATGGGTAGCTGAGTGATCGTTCAACTCAGTACTCGACGAGAATCGTCACGCGACGATTCGCGGCGCGCGCCGCCGCGTCATCGCCGATGATCAAGGGGAAATTGTCGGCCCGGCCGATCGCGGCCATTCTGTGCGCTTCGATGCCTTTGTCCGCGAAGAAGCGAACCACCGCGCCTGCCCGTGCAGAAGACAGCTCCCAATTGGATTCGTATTTCGCTGTCGATATAGGCACATTGTCCGTATGCCCTTCCACGAGAATGTTGTTCTTCGATCGGTCGCGCAGCACGCCGGCAATCTGAGTCAACACGTCGAATGATTCCGGCAACAAACGCGCGTCGCCCGAGTTGAACAGAATTTTTGCGTTGATGGCGATTTCCACGCCTTGAGTTGCGTTCGAAATCGTAATCTGCCGATTGTCCCGCAGCGACTCCAGCAGAGAAAGGAGCCGTTTCTTCGAGGCATCCGGCGTAGCGGACGTCGCCTCTGTGACGACGTGACGCTCCAGTGCCTTGATTTCGAGTTCTCTCGTTTTTGCCAACTGCAGCACATAGAGCGCAAGGAACAACACCATCAGCGTGGTGATGAGGTCGGAGTAAGAGATCAGCCAGCGCCCGGACTGCGCCTCGCCTTCATCGGCGGCGTCATAGCCGGTCTTGTCCGCCGTGAGGCGCTTGTTACCCGAGGAGGTGCTCATATCCGAAAAGTTTGCGCCCGAAATTACCTGTGATTGCCGTCGAAGCAAACTAGCCCAGCAACTCGGCCGATCTTTCCCGCACGTCACCCGCGAGCCGCGTCTCGATGATGTGAGGCGACTCCTTGCGCGAGATCGCGAGCAAACCGTCGAGATATAAACGCCTGAAGCGCAATTCGCTGTCCACCTGCGCCCTGATCTTTCCATACAACGGCAGAAAGACCAGATTAGCCAGAGCAAGGCCGTATAGCGTCGCGACGAAAGCCACCGCGATACCTTGCCCGAGTTGCGCGGGCTCGAGCATATGGCCGGTCACCTGAATCAGACCGAGCACCGCGCCCAGAATGCCGAACGTCGGTGCGTAACCGCCCGCCTGTTGCCAGATCCGCGCGGCCAACATGTGATTGCGCTCATACGCGTCCAGCTCCCGTTGCAAGGCGTCTTCCAGCACGGCCGTCGAAACACCGTTTGCCAACAACTCCAAACCTCGTTTGGCAAACGGATTGATGCCGCCCGCCTCGATCGACTCGAACACCAGCATGCCATTCAGCTTGGCCTGATCGCCCCACTCGAGCAGGACGGACAGGCTCTCGCGATCGACCTGCCGCGCCTTCACAAAAGCAAGGCGCAGTTGCTTGATGCCGTCGAAAAACCTCGCCCAGGTGTTCTGAATCATCACCGCTCCGAGGGTGCCGCCCAGAACGATGACGAATGCCTCCAACTGAAACAGCGATGTAAAGTGCCCGCCCTCCAGCGAAAAACCCGCGACGATCGCCGTCACGCCGAACACCGCGCCAAATAGCGTCAACAGATCCATACGTCCTCTCGAATGGCCGCCCGCGCCTTCGAACCTCGAAGGCGACACGGCCTGCCGTTTGCGTGTTGCGCGTCAGGCATCCAGATTGGAAAGCGGCGCAGCCGTGGCCGCCGGAGCTTTGATCGCTCGCACGATCTCGAGAAAGCGTTCTTCGATCTCGGCGATTTCGAGCGGATCGATCTTGATCTCACGACGCATGACCCACGAGACTTCTTTCTTTCTCGCTTCGGTCATTACCGAGAGCAGGCGCTCGGCGATCGGCTGGCCCGTCACGGCGGAAAGCAGTTTCGCGAGGTCGTATGTGTCGAACGCGCTCACCGCTTCGAACAAGGTCCGTTGGTCGACAAACTCCAGATCGTCGAGCGACTTCAACTCGGTCAAACCGCGGGTATTGCGGCGCGAAAAATAGCTGATGCCTTTTTCCTCGACGTAATTCAACACCTTGGTCTTGCGAAACGCAAAGAGGTCTTCCGCGATTTCCGCGTGGGACAGCTTGTTGAGAATCACCTTCTTCTCGACGCCGATCAAAGCTTCCAGGTCGTCCAGTTCGATCAACTCCAGTTCGCTGCTGATGGAGAGATCGAGATCGTGGTCCGCCACCTGCTGGGCACGCTCGGTGATTCGCACCGGATCGAACGTGACCAGTTGCCGGCTCGTTGCGCCGTCCTGCGCGGAATAGCGCGCCGAGGTGGTGCTCGGGCGATCGGACCGGCCGGGTTCGAGCGAGACGAGATTGAGTTTCTCCATTCGTTTGAGCATGGCCATCACATGCGGACGCGAATGGCCGGCAATTGCATGGCACTTCCTGATTACGTCAGGCAGAGGTACCGAGAATTCCTCGCCTTGCGCGCGACGCATGCGGCCGTCCGGCCTGTCGGCGTTCTCGCCGCCCGCCATCAACGAAAGAACATGCGCGTAGGACACGACACCCGGCAGAAAGTCGGCGTGCGTATTGGTGGCGAGGACGTCGTCCTTCTTTTTCACCCGTCGGATCAGCGTGCGTACGATATGGCGAAGCAACGGTGAGACACGTTCGAGTTCCTCCTCCACCACGTTCGCCGCGACGACGGTCAACTGGCAGAAGCTCAGTGCTTTCGCGGTGTGCGCTCGTGGCTCGGGCGGCAACAAAGCCGCCTCGCCGAAAAACTCACCTTTGCCCAGCGTGGCGAGGATCACCTTCTTCTCGTCGCACTGGGTAGAAATTTCGACTTTGCCATCCGCAATGACGTAGACGACGGCGTCGCCCGCAAAACCTTCGGAATAGATGACTTCGCCCGGAGCCGCTGTGCGCGACCATGGCGATCGTTGGTGATTCAAGATGATTCCCCCGAAGAGCGATTTCCTCGTCAGCGCTTGCCGTGCAGAAGGCTCGCGCGTGTCCGATGGTCCAGATTATTTGACTGGATAACGACATGCAAAACGCAAAGCTTTAATAAACGTAATCGTCAGACTTAACCGCGCAAACGTTTGGGAGCCAGACTGGATAAGGCTTTGCGCGATGCCGGTTTTTCGTTTCCATGGCAGAAGCGTCAGCCGCCGGCGCGCCGAACGTTCAGGGAAATGTAAGACTCAATCTTTTCGTCACGATCGCGAAAAAAATTTGGAATAAGCGGAAACCCGATGTGTTTGCCCCTACATGACAGCGACGAACGCTGCACGGTAGTGACGAAACAGGCATGGACGCGCTGCTCTCGTTGCAAGCGGGTCATGTTGGTGGACAAGCAAAGACGTAGCTTCACTTAATTCGCAAGACATCTTCAATCTCTAACTATTTAGGCATCCAGATGAAACGCAAACTTTCCATCATTTTCTCGCTGATCGTTCTCGCTTCAGCAGGTTTCGCTACACAAACCTCGGCGAAGGAACATATGCACACGAACACGCAGCAGTGTGTCGGCCCCGCAGGCTTCTGCACGCCGTACTTCGGCAGTTAAATCAGCACGCTTCAGGCAATCGTTGCCTCTCTACTCATCGTATTGATCAAGGAATTTTTATCATGAAAAAAGCTCTTGTTTGTTTCGCTCTCGCCGTCGGCACGTTGGCCGCCCCCGTTTTGAGCTTCGCACAATCGAACGGCCCCGTCACACGTGCTGAAGTGCGTGCCGATCTGGTGCGCCTCGAACAGGCTGGCTACAACCCTTCGCGTGGGGACGACGCTGATTACCCGACCGCCATTCAGGCAGCCGAAGCAAAGGTCGCCGCGCAGACCGCCCCGCAAACGACGCAGTCGTCGTACGGCGGCGTGGCGCAGAACGGCAACTCTTCGTCCGGCATGCGCAAGCACGCGTCAATCGATTCCAGCTGCGTCGGCCCCGTCAGTTTCTGCAATGTCTTCTTCGGCAGCTGAATGACACGTATCGGGAATCCTGTTTCTCCCTTCATATCGACAGGATTCCTACTTTTCATCAAGCTATTCGAAATATTTTTTCAAGAATAATTTCTTACTTATCAACCGGAGTGTGTCATGAAAGTTCTGCCTCTCGTCGCCACGGCCTTGTCGTTGTCTGCCGCCCTTTTCGCCTCGACTGCCGCGATGGCACAAGACGCCAAGCCGCAAACCGCGCCTGTCCACAACATTGTTCTGGTACATGGCGCATGGGTGGACGGCTCCGGCTGGAAGCCGGTCTATGACAGACTGACCAAGGACGGTTATCACGTCACCATCGTGCAGGAACCGCTGACCTCGCTCGACGACGACGTCGCCGCAACAAAACGCGTGCTCGATCAGCAGAACGGCCCGACGATTCTCGTGGCTCACAGCTACGGCGGTTCGGTCATCACCGAAGCCGGTGTGCACCCGAACGTCGTGGGCCTGGTGTATGTGGCCGCGCACGCACCGGCCGTCGGCGAAGATGAAAGCGACCTTGGCAAAGGCATGCCGAGCTACACATCAAAGCAGCCGGGCGCGATCATGAAGACCGGAGACGGATACACGTACCTGAATCCCGCGGATTTCCCGAAGGATTTCGCTGCCGATCTGCCGCTCAAGCAAGCGCAGTTCGAATCGCACTCGCAAATTCTGACGGCTGCGAACGTCTTTTCGGCGCCGATGACGGTCGCCGCGTGGACGACCAAGCCGAGCTGGGGCATCGTGGCGGCCGACGACAAGATCATCAATCCGGATCTCGAACGCTGGTACTACACGCGCGCGCATAGCCACACGACGGTGATCCCGGGCGCGAGCCACTCGGTCTATGAATCGCGGCCGAAGGAAGTGGCAGCGGTCATCGAAGATGCGGCGAAGCACGCGCAGTCTTGAACTGGCGTATGCGTATAGACAGTCCAGTGCGATTCGAAGAGCGTCATTTCACAAGGCAATCGCTCTCTGCCCGCCACGCTGCTCTCAGCGTGGCGATGCTCGTGGCTCTTCAACAAGCCATACCCTGAACTTTAGCGTCCACGGCTGCAACTTCATTGCGGCTGCATAAACCACGTCGTCAGCGAGAGCAACAGTTGCCTGGTCGACTCGACACCCCCCCGACGCACAAGCAAAACCGCCTCCCCGCCGCATTGACCGGCGCACGACACCCACAGCCAATAAGACGCGCCGAACTACGCCAGCTGCCTAAAACCGGGCAACCGCGCGCCCGTGAACCGCGCTCGCCATCTCTGCCCGTCTATGCGCAGATCAATCTCGGCGTAATCCAGCACTTCAACCAGCCTCTTGTCGGCAAATTCGACGCGCGCTTGCTGGTCGTCAATGCATTCAATCGCGTTTATGAGTTGCGCGACGGCTCGGGCATCGGTGTGGGCGCGCCGAGGCGTCGTGCCCGCCGACGCGCCATCATCATCGGCAACTACTGCGCGATAGCCGTCGTCGCATTCGCAACAGACTCGCCCTTCATCTTCCGAACCGCATCGGCAGCCGAAGGCGCGAGGTTCTGCCCGGCCAGCGATGCGTCGAACGCTTCGCGGCGCGCCTGCTTCGCCTGCACGTAGTCGGCGTCCAGTTCAGCGATGCGGCGGTCGTACCAGCTCTTCACGCAGGCTTGATCGGTACAGTTGTGCTGGCGCCAGAGCCATTGATGCGTGCGTGCCGATTCGAGCGCCGCCGCATCGAGCGTGGTGTCTTTCGCGCGGTGCCAGGCGGCGGCGAGACGGTCGTCCAGTGCCGACAGTGCAGGTTCTTTACAGACGATCTTTTCCGACGCAGACGACTTGCTCGTGCACTTGAAGCTTGCCGCCGACGCGTCCACGGCAAGCGTGGCGCCTGCAACCACCATGCCGATTGACAGCAATGTGGACGGCGTCGCGAGACGTTGAAGAGCGCGGGACAAAACGGTGTTCAAGGTGGACATACCGGGCCTTTGTTCAGTGAAGTAACCGGGCTCAGGCGTGACGAAACTATGTCGCGGCCTGCTGCCAGTCAATCAGGGATTGCGCTGGCTGTGACAGCAGGATAGCGCTCGCGAGATGGCGCGATGAAGGGAGAACACGCCGTGATTCAAAAGTGCTTACACGATATTTCCACGCAGCGCCGACGACATCGATGATGGTATCGATCGCAGCAGCGATTGCGAAAGTTATGCAATCCAATCGATTTTTCTTATCGCGCGGACAGACGCAGGCTGCGGAACTGCTCCGCATGCCGCTTCGCGGAACCGTGCGACGCTTCGCCCTACCCCGTTGATTTTGCATAGCTTTCTAATTAACGAAGCGCTCCAGATCGCGCCCGTAATTCGCTGCAACAGATAGAAAGTTTCGGATAGCTTATTTTGATTGTCCTTCTGGCAGCCATGCCACGCCTTCTTTCCCACACGACGCCCGCCTATATTGAACCCGCGCACCGAGGTCGATTGCGGTGCGCTCCAAACGGTCCCTATTCCGACGGTCGCGGACAGTGTCCGCCCCGTATTAATCGACGACAACGACAGGAGACAAAGATCGCTACTTGCAAGCCGGTTGTGGCGGCTTGTGCGGCAACCTCTCCGTCAACGCGCCGATGGCTTCGACCTGTGTGCCCATCACCAACGGACAGATCGCGATGGCCGCGACCGACATGGGTCACGAAGGTGGCAACGACGGCTCGTGGGCGCTCAATCCGCAAACCAAGATCGATTTCGCGTATTGCGCGGAACATGCCACCGCACAGGTGTCCAAAGCGATCATCAACAAGTTCTACGCGCGGCCAGCGAAGTATTCGTACTTCGATGGTTGTTCCGATGGCGGCCGTGAAGCGTTGATGGAAGCACAGCGTTTCCCCGACGACTTCGACGGTATCGCAGCGGGCGCGCCGGCGAACGACCTCATCGTGCAGAACACGTTCCATCACGCATGGCCCGCGGTGATCAACGTCGATCCGAAGACCGGCAAATACATTCTGCTCGCGAGCAAGCTGCCGCTGATCCACGCTGCCGTGCTGCAAGCGTGCGATAGCATCGACGGCGTGGCCGACGGCGTGATCGACAATCCGCAGGTATGCCACTTCAACCCGCAATCCATGCTGTGCGCAAAAGGCCAGGCGGCATCCACCTGCCTCTCGCAAGCCGAAGTGAATGTCGTCCGCGAGATTCATGACGGCGCGACCGATACGGACGGCGTCCACCTCGAACAGCCGGTTTCGCGCGAATGGGGCGGCGAGTTGAATTGGAGTCTGTTCGTGCCGGCCACCGACGCCGGACCGAGCGGGAGCATCAGCTTCGTTCTGCCGTTCCTGCAGTACCTCGACTATCTCAACGGCTCGAATCCTTCCGCCACCTTGAGCAACCTCAAGTTCACGATCGAAGGCTTCCTGAAGACCGTGCCGGTGTCGAGCTATCTCGCGGCAACCGATCCGGACCTGAGCCCGTTCGCGCGTCGCGGCGGCAAGCTGATTCTGTGGCATGGCCTCGAAGATCAGCACATTACGCCGCGCGGGACCATCGAGTACTACGAGCCGATGAAGTACTACATGGGTAGCGACAAGGTCGACCAGTTCACGAAGCTCTATCTGTTCCCCGGCGTCGCGCACTGCGGTGGCGGCAATGGCCCGAACACGTTCGACATCGTGACGTCGGTGATGGCGTGGGCGGAGACCGGCATCAAACCGGGCAAGATCGTCGCCTCGATCGTGGATGCGAATGGTCAAACGACGCGCACGCGTCCGGTGTTCCCGTATCCGGCGGTGGCTCATTACACGGGCTCGGGCAGCACGGACGACGCGGCCAACTTCGTGGCCTCCACGCCGTCGTCGGATCCGCGCGTCGATCTGCACTGGATCGGTGAGTGGCTCTACTCGCCGGGTTACGAAGCCTGGTGCCAGACTCACGGTTCGGATCTGATCTGCAAAGGCGGCAACAACTGGAGCAGCTATCGCAAGGTCCCGACTCACTGGGACAATAACTGAGGTCAGGCAAGCACTATTGAATTCAATTGAACTGACCACGCTCCTGCTATCCGCTCCTCTTGCGAGGCAATGCGAATAGCGGGAGCTTCAATCGCAAGAAAAAAGCCCGCTTTCGCGGGCAACCCTTCTCGACACGACACACAACCACTTCAACCCTTCGTCGCCCCAAACGTCAAACCGGCGACAAAATGCTTCTGCATCGCAAAGAACATCGCCACCGACGGCAATGCCGCGAGAATCGATCCCGCCGAAACGAGATTCCAGGCCGTAGTCCACTGCCCTTTCAACGCGGCCACGCCCACGGTAATCGGCGCGGCGTCGTCACCTTGGGTCAGACACAGCGCCCAGAAGTAGTCGTTCCAGACGAACGTGAACACGAGAATTGCCAATGCCGCGAGCGCCGGCCGGATCAACGGCAGCACGATCTTGAAGAACACGGTCCACTCATTCGCGCCCTCGATGCGCGCCGCCTCGACCAGTTCGAACGGCAACTGTTTGATGAAGTTGCGCAGAAACAGCGCGCAAAATCCGGTCTGAAACGACACATGAAACAGAATCAGCGCACTGACGGTATTGAACAGACCGAGTTGCAGCGACAAATCCCGCACCGGAATCATCAACACCTGCACCGGCACGAAATTCCCTGCCACGAACGTCGCGAACAAGGTCGAATTACCGCGGAACCGGTAGATCGCCAGCGCGAATCCGGCCATCGCCGCCAATGCAATCGAGCCCACTACGGCAGGCACCGTGATCAACACGCTGTTCCAGAAGTAATGCAACATCGGCGACGTGGTCAGTGCCTCGCGATAGTTATCGAACATCGCGAAGTGCTTCGGCCATCCCCAATAGTTGCCCTCGCTCAGCTCTTCCGTCGAACGTACGGACGTGACGAGCACGGCGATCATCGGCAGCAGCCAGATCACCAGCGCGACCGGCAGCGTCAATTTGTACATGCGGCGAGTGGCCGGCTTCCATTTGTCGATGGGAATCGGAAACATGGTCGGCTCCTTATTGCTCGGCGCGCAGCATCCGCCGCAAGTGATAAACGATGTACACCAGCATGATGGCGAATAGCACGACCGCCACCGCCGCCGAATAGCCGATGCGGTAGTACTTGATCGCCTGGTCGTACATGTAATACGCGAGCACGGTCGAGCTTTCGAACGGACCGCCGCTCGTCATCACCGAGATCAGATCGAAGCTGCGCAGCGCCCCGATGATGGTCACGACGATCGCCATGAACGTGGTCGGGCGCAGTTGCGGCAGGATCACGTGCCACAGCATCGACCAGCCGCGCGCGCCTTCCATGCGCGCGGCCTCGATCTGTTCAGCGTTCAGCGACGTCAGCCCGGTCAGATAGAGAATCATGCAATAGGCGGTTTGCGGCCACAGCGCCGCGAACACGATGCCGAACGTCGCATAGCGTGGGTCGCCGAGTACCGGCACGCCGTGGCCGAGAATCGTGGCGAGCAGGCCGAAGGTCGGGTCGTAAAACCACGAGAAGATCAAGCCGACCACCACGCCCGACAACACGAACGGCGCGAAAAATAGCGATTTGACGATACGGATGCCGGCCACCGCCTGATTCAGATACAACGCGACGGCGAGTCCCATCGGCGGAGCGAGCAGGAACAGCAGCAACCAGATGACGTTGTTCTTCAGCGCCGTATAGAACGTCTGCGCATGGAACAACTCCACATAGTTCGCGAGGCCGATGAACGACGGCTCGCTCATTCCATCCCAGTTGAAAAAACTCAGGCGGATGGTCGACAGGATCGGCCACACCACGTAGATGGCCACCATCACGCAGGCCGGCGCGAGGAACAGAAAAGCGGCGCGCCGCTGCCGGCGCGCGGTGGGCGACGGACCGCGGCGCCGTGCGCCGGCCGGTTTGCCGCCGCGCACGGCGCCGCCCGGTGCGGGCAAGCCCGGGCCGCCAGGTTCAGCAGGACCGCCGACAGTGTGGCGGGTGACGGAATGCGACACGATCATTCTCCAGATCCAGATCCAACTTCAACTCCAATGCAACGGAAGGCGGCCTCGCGGCCGCCACCGCTCACTTCTTGTAGATCCGCTTGCGCGTCTGCTCGAGTTGCGCGAGCACATCGTCGAGCTTCGTGGGGTCGGAGATGAACTGCTGCATCCCCTTCATGCCTTCGTCGGCCATTTCCTTGGTCATATCACGATCATAGAATTGCGCGATACCGCCTTTGGTGTTCGCAAGAATCTGGAAGCCGATCTTGGAGATCGGATCTTCCGGTTCCGGCGACTTGCTGTTCGCCGACAGCGAGCCGAGACCAGTCGCCAGCTTCGCGCCGATTTCAGGTGTCTCGACGAACGCCAGGAACGTGTGCGCATCCGCCTTGTTCTTCGCCTTCGACGGAATATGCAGCGACTCCACCGGACCGTCTTCAGCAGTCGGCACCTTCGCGTCGATGATCGGGAACTGGAAGTAGCCCATTTCCGGCTTCACGTTCGGCGGGAAACCCGCTGTGATGAACGTGCCCATCAGCATCATCGCCGCCTTGCCCTGGAACAGGAACGGCTGCACCGAATCGAGATCGTAGGAGAGCGAGTTGTCGATGAAATAGCCCGCGTCGATCAATTGCTTCCACGTCGTATAGACCTTCTTCACGCGCGGATCGGTGTACGGAATCTCGCCCGCCATCAGTTTCTGGTGGAACGCATTGCCGTTCACGCGCAGGTCGAGATAATCGAACCAGCCCGCGAGCGTCCATGCGTCGCGGCCCGCCACGGCGATCGGCGTGATGCCGGCGGCCTTCAGCTTCTTGCAGTCTTCGAGGAACTGATCCCAGGTTTTCGGCTCGCCGCCAATACCTACCTTTTGAAAGAGATCCTTGCGATAGAACATGCCCCACGAGTAGTACACGGTCGGCGCGGCGTACTGCTTGCCCTTATACGACGACGCTTCCTTGGTCGACGCATACATCTCGTTCCAGCCGTTCTTCGACCAGTCGCCGCTCAGGTCTTCGAACAGACCGCGCTGCGCGTAATAGGCCATGCGTTCGCCGTCATGCCAGTTGACGATATCGGGCGCGACTGTCGTCAGCCAGCCGGGCAATTGCACCTTGTACGCTTCTTCGTCGACGAACGACACTTTCACGTCGATGCCGGGATGCGCCTTCTTGAAGTCGTCGATGACCGACTGCCAGACCGCGCGCTGGCTCGCGCCCTTGAACGCGATATTGGCCGTGAGCGTGCCCGCCTGTGCCGTGCTGACGGCTGACGTCCCCACCGCCGCGGCGGCCAGCGCGAGTGCCAACAGAATCTTGCGTGGTTTCAGTTTCATGTTGCCTGTCTCCTTGATTCCTTGATTTTGCGTCGTTGTCGTTACTGCTTGGAATTTCATCGGACACTGCGTCGGTGCATCAGACCGTCATCGTGATCGATAGACGGCCACGCCCTGTGGTTCGATCGCGGGCGAACCGAACACGAAAGCGTCGTCGGCTACACCGGCGAGCGTGTGCGCTTCGTCGCCGTAGTTGAACACGTAGGTCAGCGCGCCGCGGCGGCTCACTCGCACGCCGTCGCCGAGCGGCATCGTTTCGAGACCCGCTTCCTGTGCGATCCGCGCAAACAGACGCACCGTGAACGCGTCATCGAACAGACTCGCCAGGTAATGGAACGCTCCGCCTTGTACATACGCGGGATGGCCGTCCGCGAATCGGGCGCGCACGTCGAGCGATTCCGCCGAGTCGCTGTCGATGAAATCACGCCAATGACGCGCGAAACCGTCTGCTTCGCTCGCGTCCCCGGTACCAGCGAGCCGCACCGCTTCAGTCACGTTCGGCCGCATCGATTCGACGCGCCACACGCGCAGCGGCAGCACCGAAGCCAGCGCACCGGGCGGCAGGTTCACGGGAATCTGCAAATCTTTAGTCTTCGAACCCGTGCGCGGTCCGAGCACAACCTGCGCACCCGAACTCGCCAGACGCTCTGCAAACTCCGCAGGCACGACCGGCAGCGGCGGCACGACGATCAGGCTGTAGCCGTCCAGCGGCGCGTCGACCGGCAAGATATCCACGTCGAGGCCGAGCGAACGCAACGCCGAGTAATACTCGAAGGCGAAGCGCGGATAGTGAAAGTCCGCTCCCTGCGGATGAATCTCGAACAGCCACTTCGCCTCGTAGTCGTAGACGAGCGCGACTTTCGAACGGATCGTGGCATTGGCGTCGGCATTCGCGGCGAGCACCGTGCGAATCTCGCCGGCAACCTGTGCAGCCTCGTTGCCGCCCACGTCGAGCCGGTTATCGGGCGTGTTCAGTCCCGCATGCATCTGTTCCTGCGCGAACGGCGCCTGACGCCAGCGGAAATACGACACGCAACCCGCGCCATGCGCGAACGCCTCCCAGCTCCACAGCCGCACCATGCCCGGCAGCGGCGCCGGATTCCACAGCGCCCAGTTCACCGGACCCGGCTGCTGCTCCATCACCCAGAACGGCAGCTTCGACATGCCACGATAGACGTCGTGATTGAACGACGCGAAATCCGGATGCCCGCTGCGCAGCCAACGCGCCTTCACCTCCGGCGCGAACCATTGCTCTTCGAGCGCGCCGAGCGGATAGCTGTCCCACGTCGCCACGTCGAGATCGGCGGCGACCTTGTAGTGATCGAACTCGGTGAAAAGCTGCATGAAGTTGTGCGCGACCGGCCGACCCGGCGAATGCGCGCGGATGATCTCGACCTGCATGCGGTTATAGCGCGCCACTTCGTCGGACGCGAAACGCCGATAGTCGAGGCGATGCGAAGGATGCGCTTCCGTCACGGTCGCCACCGGCGCGTCGATCTCTTCGAAGCTGCGGTACTCCATGCTCCAGAACACCGTGCCCCACGCGCAGTTCAACGCGTCGATGGTGTGATAGCGCGCTTTAAGCCACTCGCGAAAGCGCCCCACCGCCGCCGGCGAATAACTGACCACCGTGTGGTGGCAGCCGAACTCATTGTCGGTCTGCCAGTAAGCGACAGCCGGATGCTTGCCGTAGCGCTCGGCCACCGCCGTGCAAATCTTCTGCGATGCGGTGAAATACGACGGCGACGAGAAGTCGTAATGACGCCGCGAACCGAACGCACGCGGACGGCCATCGGCGCCGACCGGCAGAATGTCGGGATGACGATCGATCAGCCACTTCGGCGGCGTCGCTGTCGGCGTGCACATCACCACCTGCAGGCCGGCTGCGCCGAGCACATCGATCGAGCGGTCGAGCCAGCCCCAATCGTATTCGCCAGGCGTCGGCTCGATCCGGCTCCAGGCAAATTCGGCGATCCGCACCTGTTCGATGCCGAGGGCTTTCATCCGGCGAGCGTCGTCTTCCCACATCGACTCCGGCCAGTGTTCCGGGTAATAACAGACTCCAAGGCGCATCCAAATGTCCTCTATGCGTAGTGTTCGACGGATTCAAGCGAAGCGGCGGCAAAGCCGTCTTCGGTAAACAAATGGCAGGCGGACGGCGGCACGCGCAAGCTCGCGCTCTCGCCGGGCGCGAGGCGCGTATTGCCCGGCGCTTTGGCGATCAGCGCGGCGCCGCCGGGCTGATCGAGGTGGACGTAGCTGTGTTCGCCGAGCTGTTCGACGAGCGACACGGTGCGCGTCAGCACGGCGTCGTCAGGCGCGACGGAAGACGGATCGACAAATTCCAGGTGTTCAGGGCGCACGCCGAGCGTGACCGCTTGCGAGGTTTGCAACCCCGCGCCGTTCACCGGCACGCGCACGGTTTCTTCCGTGTGATCGAGCGTGACGGTCACGCCTTGCGCATCGACCGAGGCCACTCTTCCCGGCAGAAAATTCATGCGCGGCGAACCGATGAAACCCGCGACGAAGCGGCTCTTCGGACGGTGGTACAACTCAAGCGGCGCGCCGATCTGCGCGATGCTGCCGTAGCGCTCGGTGTCCTTACCGGCATGCAGCAGCACGATCTTGTCGGCGAGCGTCATCGCTTCGATCTGGTCGTGCGTCACATAGACCACGCTGGCTTTGGCGAACTGCTTATGCAGCCGCGCGATCTCGATGCGAGTCTGGCCACGCAGCGTGGCATCGAGATTGGAAAGCGGCTCGTCGAACAGAAACACGCCAGGTTGGCGCACGATGGCGCGGCCGATCGCCACCCGCTGCCGCTGGCCGCCGGACAACGCCTTGGGCTTGCGTTCGAGCAAGGCTTCCAGTTGCAGGATGCGCGCGGCTTCTCGCACCTTGCGGTCGATTTCATCCTTCGGGGTTTTTGCGAGCTTCAGGCCGAACGCCATGTTCTCGAACACGCTCATGTGCGGAAACAGCGCGTAGCTCTGGAACACCATTGCCACGCCGCGTTGCGCGGCCGGCACGTCGTTCATGAGTTTGCCGCCAATCGATAGGTCGCCGTCGCTGAGGTCTTCGAGGCCGGCGATCATGCGCAGCAAGGTGGACTTGCCGCAGCCGGACGGACCGAGAAACACGCAGAAATCGTTTTCGCCGATCTCGAGATCCACGTCGCGGATCACCGGCGCGCCGTCGCCATACGCCTTCTGCACGCCTCTTAACGAAATGCTCGCCATTGCATCGACTCCGTGATTTAATCGGCTCGAAGTCGGAGATTAAGCGCTTAATCAGCAGGGCCGAAAAAAATCGATCGCTTGGGATCGTTGGGGCCTTGCCTGTCTCCGAGATCGTTTTGTTTGTGCGACAGATGGTGCCGCGCCTTGGCGCGTGATGCAAATGTCGGACAGCCGTCCCAAATACTGAAAACACCATGCCTACACTCAGCGAAGTCGCGCGTCATGCCGGCGTCACGCCGGCGACGGTATCCAACGTGCTGCGCAACCGTGGCCGGGTCGGCGCGACCACCCGGCAGCGCGTGCTCGAAGCCGTCGAAGCGCTTGGCTACCGCCCGCATCTCGCCGCTCGCGCGCTCGCCGAAGGTCGCGCGCCGACCCTCGCGCTGATGGTGTCGAGCATCGCCAATCCGTTCTATCCGGAGTTCGCGCTCGCCGTCGAACGCGCGGCGCGCACCAGCGGCCACTTCGTGATCATCTGCAATACGAACGAAGATCCGCACACCGGCCGCGCGTATCTCGACCAGATCGCCGGCACGCTTTCCGAGGGCGTGCTCGTGACGAACGCGAACCTCGATTTCGCCGATCTCCATACGACCGAATCGCGCGGCACGCCGGTGGTGCTGTGCATGTGGGAACGGCCTAACGAACCACCGGGGCTGCCGTGCGTCGCGGTCGATTTCCGGCGCGCGGGCGAACTGGCGGGTGCGCATTTGCTGGAGCTCGGCCATCGGCGGATCGGCGCGATTGTCGGCAGCAAAGCCTCGGGCATTCATGCGGCCCGTTACGAAGGTTTCGTCGATGCACTGCGCGCCGGCGGCGCGCCGAAAGGCCGTGTCAAACATGCGGCGGACACGATCCAGGGCGGCTACGAAGCGGCACGCGCGCTGCTCGAAAGCGATCCGAAGCTCACCGCGATTTTCGTGACCAACGACCTGCCCGCGCTCGGCGCGATGCACGCCGCCGCCGACCTCGGCCTGAACGTGCCGGCGGACCTGTCCGTGATCGGCATCACCGATATCCAGCTCGCGCGCGAGTCGCGCCCCGCGTTGACGACGGTCGCCGTACCGACGGTCGAAGTCGCCGGACTTGCGGTATCGCTGCTGCGCGAGTTGATCGAGTCGTCGTATGGACAGGCGGGTCGCCCAACGGCCAGCGTGCCGATGCGCATCGCCTCGCCGCCCGAACTGGTCGTGCGCGCATCCACGGGCGTACCGCGTTCGCGCTGATGTGGCCGTAACAGCATCACGGACGTTACGTAGCGAATCCTCGCTACGCGCGCGCCGCCTTCCTCACGCGCCGCCCGCAAACGCCTGCGGCAAGCGGTTCCACGGCCTACGGGCCGAAACGAGGCGGCAAGCGCTCGCGCCGCGCCGCTAAGCCGATTCGTCACGGACATCGTGATAACCGCGATGTCCGCGCACTTCAGGGTTCGCTGAATACCCTTGCGACGCAAACGATTTGGCGTCGAGAAAACCTCAATCAGCTTTCACTTTACTTTCACGCGAGCCAGGACTTTCCCCAAGCCCGAACGCTCGATCTCGCACCGCACCACTCCGCCGAATCCCCACCACATAAGGCGTGCAGCCAGCTGGCAGCTTTTCGCGCGCAATCTGCCATTCCGATGATTTCCTTGACGCGCGTCGACGCGCCTGCTGTACTAAATCAACCAAAGTGATTTAGGCGGCGAGAATCGACCCAAGTCCAGGTCGTTTCGAACCACCTTCATTTCGCAGCAGACCGCAAACCAGGTTGTCAGCACGCAGCGTTCGCGCAGGCAACCGCCAGTACCACAACGTCGTTGCCAAAAACCGGAGGAGCGTCCCATGAATCTGAATTCCCGCAGGCTTCCTGTCGCCAGGAAAATCGTGTCGATGTGCGTCGCGGCATCGGCGGTATGGTGTGCGAGCGCGAGCCAGGCGGCTGACCAGCCTGTCGTCGGCCTCATCACCAAGACCGACACCAACCCGTTCTTCGTGAAGATGAAACAGGGCGCGGAAGCGGCCGCCTCGAAAAACGGCGCGAAGCTGATCACCGCCGCCGGCAAATTCGACGGCGACAACGCGAGCCAGGTCACCGCCATCGAAAACATGATGACGGCCGGTGCGAAAGCGATCCTGATCACGCCGAGCGACACCAAGGCGATCGTGCCGAGCATCAAGAAAGCGCGCGCGGCCGGCGTGATGGTGGTCGCGCTCGACACGCCGACTGATCCGCAAGACGCGACCGACGCCCTTTTCGCCACCGACAACTTCAAGGCCGGCGTGCTGATCGGCAAGTACGCGAAAGCCGCGCTCAACGGCAAGCCCGCGAAGATCGCCACGCTCGATCTCGCGCCCGGCGTCTCGGTCGGCGTGCTGCGTCATAACGGCTTCCTGGAAGGCTTCGGCGTGAAGGAAGGCGATCCCTCGGTAGTCTGCAGCCAGGACACGCGTGGCGATCAGGCCAAGGGCCAGACGGCGATGGAAAACTGCCTGCAGAAGTCGCCCGACATCAACGTGGTCTACACGATCAACGAGCCGGCCGCAGCGGGCGCCTACCGCGCGCTCAAGGCGGCGGGCAAGGACAAGAGCGTGATGATCGTCTCCATCGACGGCGGCTGCGAAGGCGTGCGCAACGTCAAGGCTGGCGCCATTGCCGCGACCTCGCAGCAGTATCCGCTGAAGATGGCCTCGCTCGGCGTGACGGCCGGCGTCGAGTACGCGAAAACCGGCAAGAAAGTCTCCGGCTATCAGGACACCGGCGTGACGCTGATCACCGACAAACCGATGTCCGGTCTCGACAGCAAGGACACCAAGTTCGGCCTCGACAACTGCTGGGGCAACAAGTAACGCGCACTGAATAGAGTGGCCCGCCGCGTCGGGCCGCCATCGGATTTGCCGCGTGGCCAGAGCGCCACGCTCATGCATCGAGGTCATCCATCATGTCGACTCCTTCTGCGCCCGCCAGCCACTCACGTTCGTTCGCCGAACGCATGCCATCGCTTGCCGAAGTCGGGCCACTCATCGCGCTGGTGCTGGCTTGCGGCTTCTTCATTTCGCAGAGCAACCGCTTCCTGTCGTTCCAGAATCTCTCGCTGATCCTGCAGCAAACCATGGTGGTCGCGGTCATCGCCATCGGCCAGACGCTGATCGTGCTGACCGGTGGCATCGATCTCTCCTGCGGCATGGTGATGGCGTTCGGCTCGATCATCATGACCAAATTCGCGGTGACACTCGGCGTACCGCCGGCCCTCGCGATTCTCTGCGGGGTCGGCGCGAGCACGCTGTTCGGCGCCCTCAACGGCGTGCTGATCACGCGCATCAAACTGCCCGCCTTCATCGTCACGTTGGGTACGCTGAATATCGCCTTCGCGCTCACGCAGATCTATTCGAACGCGGAGAGCGTGTCGAACCTGCCAGACGCGATCATGTTCTTCGGCAACACGTTCAAGCTCGGCCCCGCGGATGTCACCTACGGCACCGTGCTCACCTTGCTGATGTATCTGGCCACGTGGTTTGTGTTGCGCGATACGGTGCCGGGCCGGCATCTGTACGCGCTGGGCAATAATCCCGAGGCCGCGCGGCTCATGGGTCTGTCGTCGCAGAAGATTTTGCTGACCGTGTATTCGCTGGCCGGCGCGATTTACGGCATCGCCGCGCTGTTGTCCGTGTCGCGTACCGGCGTGGGCGATCCGCAGGCGGGGCAAACCGAGAATCTCGACAGTATTACCGCGGTCGTGCTCGGCGGCACGAGTCTGTTCGGCGGACGCGGCTCGATTGTCGGCACGCTGCTCGGCGCGTTGATCGTCGGCGTGTTCCGCAATGGGTTGACTCTGATCGGCGTCTCTTCGGTCTACCAGGTGTTGATCACCGGCATGCTGGTGATTCTCGCGGTAGCCGCGGACAAACTTTCCCATCGTCGCGGTTGAACGCTCTAGAGGAGCCCGTCATGTCGACACCTACTTCCGTTTCTTCCGCGATGCCCGTTCTGCAGGCGCGCGGACTCATCAAACGCTATGGCAACGTGACCGCGCTCGACGGTTGCGACTTCGAAGTGTTGCCCGGCGAGATCATGGCCGTGATCGGCGATAACGGCGCGGGAAAATCGTCGTTGATCAAGGCCCTCTCCGGCGCCACGGTGCCGGACGAAGGCGAGATTCTGCTCGACGGCAAGCCGGTCAAATTCCGCAGCCCGCTGGATGCCCGCGCACAAGGCATCGAGACGGTGTATCAGGAACTCGCGGTGGCGCCCGCCATGAGCATCGCCGAAAACCTGTTCCTTGCGCGCGAACTGCTCAAACCCGGCTGGCGCGGCTCGATCTTCAAGATGATCGACAAGCGCCGCATGCTGGACGAAGCGACCGCGCATATGAAGGACCTGCAGATCGGCATTCGTTCGATGCGCCAGGCCGTCGAAACACTCTCGGGCGGCCAACGCCAGGGCGTGGCCGTGGCGCGCAGTGCGGCGTTCGCGCGGCACGTGGTGATTCTCGACGAGCCTACCGCCGCGCTCGGCGTGAAGGAAGGCAACATGGTGCTGGAACTGATCCGGCGCGTGCGCGATCGCGGCTTGCCGGTGATCCTGATCAGCCACAACATGCCGCACGTGTTCGAGATCGCGGACCGCATTCATATTCAGCGACTCGGCCGGCGCGCGGCGCTCGTGAACAGGAAAGACATCCACATGTCGGAGGCGGTGGCAATCATGACCGGCGCAAAGGAAGCAGACGTCAAGGCGATTGCATGATGCGTGCATCCTGCTGAGCGGGCTCTCACCATGGAAACCACCGGCACCCGCTCGCCCCTCAAACGCACGGTCGGCTCGAATCAGGTCGGCATGCGGCAGTTCAACGAGCGTATCGTGTTGCAGACGATACGCTTGCATGGGCCGCTGCCGAAAGCCGACGTGGGCCGCCTCACACGTCTTTCGATGCAGACCGTGTCGATGATCGTCGAGCGTCTCATCGACGACGGCCTGCTCGAAAAGCAGGCGCGCGTGCGCGGCAGGATCGGCCAGCCGTCGGTGCCGATCGCGTTGCGCGCGCAAGGCGCGTACACCATCGGCATCAAGGTGGGACGCCGCAGTCTCGACGTGCTGGCGATGGATTTCGCCGGCCACGTGGTGCACCGCGATGTCTTAGACTACGCGTATCCCGATCCACGCACGCTGTTTCCCGCGCTCGAAAATAAACTCGCGCGCGTGAATCAGACGCTCGGCGCGAAGGCCAGCCAGGTGGTCGGCGTGGGCGTTGCGGCGCCTTTGTGGCTCGGCGGCTGGCGTGACTTTCTCGGCGCGCCGCCCGACGCGCTCGAAGCGTGGAACGAGATCGATCTGCGCTCGCGCATCGGCACCATGACCGGCCTGCCCGTCGAGTTCGCCAAAGACACCACGGCCGCCTGCGCCGCCGAACTCGTAATGGGCCAAGGTCGCGGCATCCACAATTTTCTATATCTGTTCGTCGGCACGTTTATCGGCGGCGGTCTCGTCATCGACGGCCGTTTGCATGGCGGCCCGCACGACAACGCGGGCGCGGTCGGCTCGATTCCGCTGCGCGAAGGCGGCGCGCGCAAACCCGCGCGCCAATTGCTGCACGCGGCGTCGGGCTTCGTGCTCGAAAAGCTGTTGACCGATGCGGGCGCGCCGGCCGCGGCGGCGCACGATCATCGCGCGTTGTCGCCGGAGATGTGGCGGCATACCGAGCAATGGCTCGATAGCGCGTGTCCCGCGATCGCCAATGCACTGACCAATGCGGCCGCCCTGCTCGATCTCGAAGCGATCGTGATCGACGGCGAACTCGACCGGCAACTGGTGCGTGAAATCATTCGCCGCACCGAGCGCGTGCTCGACCGCTTCGAATGGGAAGGCATGGTGCGTCCGCAATTACTGGAAGGCGCGATCGGCGCCGATGCGCGTGCAATGGGCGGCGCGATTCTGCCGCTCTACGCGCATTTCGCGCCGGTGCATGAGCTTTTCCTGAAGCCGGCGGCGGAAACGGGTTATTAAGCGCGGCCGGTGTGATGCATCTCCATCGACACCGGCACGCTTCACCTCATGCTCATTGCGCGGCAACCTTGGTGACGGAAGCCGTCTTTGCAGGCGAATCGTTCAGCAACGGCTGCAACACCGGCGCGAGCGACTTCAGCAATTGCACCGACAGCGCGCTCGTGAATTCGTAATGCGCGGCATACGGTTCATGCACCCACGCGGTCAAGGTGCCGTAGAACCGGTCGCCCATCGCGAACACGAAGGTCGCGCTGCGGTTCACCTTGCGCGACTCGATCAGCCGGGCGCCTTTGGCGAACACATTGAAGCGCTGATCGCCGGTACCGGTCTTGCCGTACACCTCGAGCGTCTGGCCGTCGGGGAACGTCATGCCTTGCGCGAGACGGCGCGCCGTACCGCCCGTCACCACATCGCGCAACAGCACTTTTACGACGCCGGCAATTTCCGGCGACAACTGCTGTTGCGGCGCCACCGCCGCGCGCTGGAAATGCGTTTCGTAAGGCGTGTCTTTCGCGAAGTCGAGTTGCGTGAGGCTTTCGGTCGGCACCTTGTTGCCGTTGTTGGCGATCACGCCGATCAGTTGCGCGAGCGCGGCCGGCCGGTCGCCCGACGCGCCGATTGCCGCGGCATACGAAGGCGTGAGCGTCGCGAACGGATAGCCGAGCGCCTGCCATGATTTGCCGATCGCATCGTAGGCGCGCAGTTCGACCATCCGTTTGATGCGGCGGTCTTGCGTCGCGTGATAGCGCGTCTTGAAGAGCCACGAATACGTCGACAGACGCACGTCGCGGCTCGCGGTCTGGATCTGTTCGAGCGTGGCGTCGGGATGCTCACGCAGATAGTTGAGCGTCCACAGTTCCAGCGGATGCACGCTCGAAATATAGCCGCGATCGTTTAGATTGAAGCGGTCGATTGCGTATTTGGCATAGAGGTTCGCCAGGTCTTCGTCGTCGAGCACGGAGGCGGCCGGTGTGTTTTTCAACGCCGCGCGCATCTTGACGTTGAACCACGCATTCGACTCGTCCGGGGCGACACTGCGCAACACCGTCGCCACTTTGGGCGGCGATTTGCGCACGCCGAGCAGCAGCAGCGCCAACGCCTGATCGGGTGTCTTGCCGTGATACTTCGTGTAGAAACGATTCATGTACACGCGGCTTTCCTGATCGGCGAAGCGCGTCAGATACATCTTGCGCATCTCAGGATCGCCCAGCCATTGCGACGACGGCCCGGTGGTCTGCACCATTTCGTAATGCACGATGTCGCGCATCAGCCGCACGAACACCAGATTCACCGAATGCTGGAACGCGCGGTGCACCGTCAGGATGCGGCTGTTGTCGTCGGATTCGAAATTGTTGAAGGTCTGCGCGCCGCCGCCCGTGTAGAACGTTTCACCGGGACTGGCCGAATATTTGCGCTCCACGGCCGCGTCGAGCATGGCTTGCAGCGAACGGTCCGAGGTGTGCGCGAAATAGTCGAGCGACCAGCGCGTGAGCTGATCGTTTGGATCGTACTTCACAGCTTTCAGTTCCGCTGTGCTCAGCGGTGCATAACGCTTGTGCAGGTCGGAGACGATCTGCAAATACGTCACCACGGTACGCAGTTTCGCCGTCGAACCGAGATTCAGACGAGCGCCGGAGTTGATGTCGAACGGCTGGTTGACGCTGTCGGTTTGAACCCGCACGAGGTTGGCGCCGTCGCGCCGCTCGAACAGCGTGAAGCTATAGGCGATCCTCGACGGATCGTCCGACGCGCGCAGCATTTCAAAGCCGACCAGACCCGCGGCTTTCGCGCCGTCGCGCGTGGCGGCAGCGGCGAGCCGTTCGCTCACGGCCTGCTGAACGGCATTGTTGAGGGTGCCCTTCGCCTGCAGATCGAGGCGATCGAGTTCGTAAAAACTCGGAATGCCGAGCGCGGCGAGCAGATGCGAACGCATGGACGTCACCGCCTTGCGCGACACGAACGAATCCGCGCTGGCTGTTTTGACGGGCGCGCGGTGCAAATCGACCACCGCGGACAGCGCGGCGTCGCGCAACGGGATCGAAACGATGCCGCCGTTCGCCAGCAGCCGCAGATAACTGTCGGTCAGCCGTTCGAGTTCCGTGTAGCCGTGATGCAGGAAATACGACGGCGCACGTTGCGCGATCATCAACGAAAGCACCTGCCGGAACGCCACGCCCTGCTCCGGCAGATTCTGTTCGGTCGACGGCGCTGTCAGGATGCGGTTGACGTCATCGAAATCGCGGCCATACCAGGCGGCGAGGCCGTCGCCGATACCGTTGATTTCGCCGATGCCCGGCTGCGCGGCCAGCGGCACCGAGTTGAGATAGTGGACCACGATCTGCCGGCGCGCCGGCATGGTTTGCGGGCCGTTCAGATAGGCGCGCACCGAAGCCGATGCGATCTGCCGCAATTTCTCCGGCGGCGTTGCTGTGCGGCCGCCCGCCGAGTGGCGGAATTTTTCGATCTGTGTGGCGAGTGTGCTGCCGCCGGGCTGCGACTGATGGTGATTGAACACGCGCACACCCTGATCGGCCAACGCGCGGCTGAAGCGCCCCCAGTCGATCGCCGGATTGCGGTTCGGCTGGTTCGGATCGAGCAGATAGCGGTCTTCGATAAACAGCAGCGAGTTCACGACCAGCGGCGGAATCGCGTCGAAGTCGTCGTACACGCGACCGGGAAACTGCGCGTCAAAAAGCGGCGCGCCGGTGCCGTCGAAGAGTTGCAGGCCCGCGCGATCTTTTTCTTCGTAGGGCAGAAAGAGGCCGTTATCCGCCAGCGACAGCATCCGCTCGGAATCGCGCGCCTGGGCGGTGATTTCGAAGCCGCGTTGCAGCAGGCGCTGCTGGATCGACGGCAGCAACGCGTAGCCCAGACGGCTGTCGTAAGGGCCTTTGTCGGCTTGGGGAAAGCGGATGGAATGACTGGGACCGTCGGCGACGGAAAAACCCACGTCGCGAGTCAATTCGGAGAGATAGTGCGCCTGCAATCGCGAGGTTTCGATCTCGTTCTGGCAAAAGCGTGCCGCCAATGCCAGCGCGAGCAAAAATGCCGCCACCAGCGCCCATTTGAACCACTTGCGCACAGACGCCGTGCCTGCCGCGCGAAACGGTAGCCGAACCAGTGGCCGATTCATGTGCTCTCCCCGAGCGGACGCCGGTTTCTTTTGGCCCGGCGCACCTTCAAAGCAGTGTAGCGCGGAACGCGAAGCTGCGATCCGTTCGGATTTACCCGAGAGTGTCGCGGCTACAACACTCGTTTGCGAAGCATGGCGCGGCGCGAATTGCCATGCGATATTGAGCGTCTTTCCTGTGATGAAAAACCGCCGCTTCAGGCGGTTTTTTGCTTTCGTGTCGCGTGTTCGGGCAGCCGTTCTGGTGCCTGCTCGATCGGCTGCGCGCACAGCAATTCGATGAACTGTTCCGCCGGCGGCGACAGCACACCGCCCTTGCGCTGCACGATGCCAAAAGTCTGCGAAGGCGACTTGAGCTTCACCGGCACGAGGCGCAGCATTTTTTGCCGAACGAACAAGGCGGCGATCGCCGTCGGCAACAGCGAAACCAGATCGTGACTGCTTTGCAGGAGCGCCACCGTCACGAACGTCGAGGCCGTGGAAACCGGGTTATCCGGCATCTGCAGACCGGCCAGATCCATCTCACGTTCGAGCAGCGCGTGCAGCGGCATATGCGACGGATACATCACCCAACGGTGACCGGCCAGATCGCGCAGTTTCACCTCTTTCTTCGGCAACGGCGGATGGCCGTAGCCGACCACCACCGACAACGGCTCGTCGCCGAGCGGACGATAGTGATATTTCGACGGATCGGCCGCCACCGCCGCGCGGCCGATCACCAGATCGAGCCGGCCGTCGTCGAGTTGCTGCAGCATGCGAGCGCTCGTGTCTTCCACCACTTCGACGGAAAGATTCGGCTGCCCGGCATGCAATTGATTCAGCGCCGGCACGACGCACTCCGGAATCGCGCCCATGATCGCGCCGATCGCGAGCCGCCCGCCGCGCCCGGAACGGATCTCGGCGACGTCCTGGCAGAGCGCGGTGAGATCGGTCGTCATGAGGCGCGCGTAGCGGATCACGCAGTGGCCGAGCTGGTTCGGGATCATGCCGCTTTTCGAGCGCTCGAAGAGCGGCGCGTCGAGCATCGACTCCAGTTCCTGCAAGGCCTTGCTGGCGGCTGACTGCGTCATGGACATCGCGCCGGCGGCTTTGTGCAGCGACTTCAGGTCGTCGAGTGCGATCAGCAATTGAAGTTGCTTCATGCGCAGCTTCGACAGCAGGACGTTGAGGGTGTCTTTCATGGCGGCGTGGCGGGGTTGAAGCGGAGGTGAGTCGCAAAAGCGATCACAAGATGGAAACAATTCAATATACCCGCCGTGTTCAGCGCCGTATAGTCGGCTTTGGAGACATTCCAACGCCAACAAAACGCCCACCACCATGACCCAGTCATCCCACTCTGCTGCATTGCGCGGCGTCTTCCCCGTCGCGCCGACCATCTTCGACGACGCCGGCCGTCTCGACCTCGAAGGCCAGAAACGCTGCATCGACTTCATGATCGACGCGGGTTCGAACGGGCTGTGCATTCTGGCGAACTTCTCCGAACAGTTCGCCCTCTCCGACGACGAGCGCAATACGCTGATGCACGTGGTACTCGACCACGTCGCGGGCCGCGTGCCGGTGATCGTCACGACCACGCATTTCAGTTCATACCAGTGCGCCGAGCGCAGCCGCAGCGCGCAGGCCGCGGGCGCCGCGATGGTCATGGTCATGCCGCCGTATCACGGCGCGACGATCCGCATCGGCGAACGCGGCATCTACGAGTTCTATCGCACCGTGTCCGACGCGATAGGTATCCCGATCATGATTCAGGATGCGCCGGTCAGCGGCACCCCATTGTCCGCGCCGTTTCTCGCCCGCATGGCGCGCGAGATCGACAACGTGTCGTACTTCAAGATCGAAGTGCCGCAGGCGGCGAACAAGCTGCGCGAGCTCATCGAACTGGGCGGCGATGCAATCGTCGGTCCGTGGGACGGCGAAGAGGCGATCACGCTGATGGCCGATCTGGATGCGGGCGCAACCGGTTCGATGACGGGCGGCGGCTACGCCGACGGCATCCGTCTGATCATCGACGCCTATGCGGCCGGCGACACCGAGGCGGCCGCCGCGCACTATCAGCAATGGCTGCCGCTGATCAACTACGAAAACCGCCAGGGCGGCCTGGCATCGTGCAAGGCGCTGATGAAGGAAGGCGGCGTGATCCGGTCGGACGCGGTACGCCATCCGTTGCCGCAGATGCATCCCGCCACGCGCGAAGGACTGTTGAAGGTTGCGCGGCGGCTCGATCCGTTGGTGCTGCGCTGGGGTCGTTAAAGCGCGCCTCGAAACAGCCGCGGCAAACTGAACCGACAAAAACCACACGAACAAATAAGCCCATTCCGGTCCGGGCGGTTGCCGACGAATCGCCAACCGCCCGGACCTGATCTCAGGAATGAGCCGTGCACCCCGTGCTTTGTCATGCCGCCCGCGACGCCTTATCCCTCCTGCCTCGCTTGGCTCCGTTGCCGGCCTCCGGTTTTCGTCAGCCTGGCGCAACGGCCCTGCTCTCACTCACACGCACCCCGTGTCCTGACTGCCCTGAAAGCGCGGCGCGGCGCGCCCTATCGTCATGGCGCAAGCACACGCAACGCCGGGCTCTGCAGCCACATACGCAAACCTCGTCCTAACGGATGCAGTCCGACGAAAAAAAACCACATACAAGCTAGCGGAGAAGTTGAGTAACATAGGCGCGCAAGCTCACCCTGACTCCCTCCATGACCGCCAATCCTCGAGAACTGACGCCGGAAACGCTCGCCGAACTGCTCGAACGTGTCGCCAAACAAGATGGCGCGGCGTTACGCGAGCTTTATGATCTCGCCGCCCCGAAACTGTTCGGCCTCGCGCTCCGTATATTGAGCAAGCACGAGTGGGCCGAAGAAGTTTTGCAGGACAGCTTCGTCAATATCTGGCGCTTTGCCGGCGACTATCGCCGCGCATTGTCCGCCCCGATGACGTGGATGTCGGCGATCGTCCGCAACCGTGCTCTCGATCACCTGCGGCGGGTCAACACGCAGGAAACGGAATGGAGCGATGCGTTGGACGATCTCGTGGCGACCGGCGATCCGGATCCCGAAGCGCTGACCGCGGTCAGCCTGCAGGCGCGTTTGCTGGCCGGCTGCATGCAGCAGCTCGAACCCGCGCAACGCCAGGCGGTTGCCCTCGCGTATCTGCGCGATCAAAGCCATAGCGAGATCGCCGAAGTGCTGACCGTGCCGCTTGGCACCATCAAGTCATGGATCCGGCGCGGCCTCGCCAAGCTGAAGACCTGCCTGGGAGGCGAGTGATGAATTTCCATCGCTATCCTCAGCTCGTCGATCTGCTGGCCGCCGAATATGTGCTCGGCACGCTGCGCGGCAGTGCGCGGCGCCGTTTCGAACGCTACGCGGACCACGATACGACGATCCGCAAAGCCGTCGACGAATGGCAGCGGCGCATCTCGCCGATGGCCGAACTCTCCGAGCCGCGCATGCCGCCGGCCGCCGTTTGGGACGCCATCGAACGGCGGCTCGACCTCGCGGCCACGCGCGAGGCGGCACGTCCTCGCGCGGTGGTGAAAACACCCGCGCGGCCGTCGCGCAGCATCTTCGAGAACCTGGCGTTCTGGCGCGGCTGGGCACTCGGCGTCACGGGCCTCGCCGCGGTCGCCGTGGTGGTCGCCGTGCGCTCGCTGTTGCCGTCCGCCACACCGCCTGTCACGGCGCCGACCGTTGCTCAGCAACCCGAAACGGCGGTGTCGCATGTCGCCGTGCTGAACAACAAGGACGCGCATCCGGTCATGCTGGTCGCGTGGGACGAGGCGCATTCGACCATGACGGTGCATCCGCTTGGCAAGGTCGATCTGCCCGCCGGCCGGGCGATGGAACTGTGGGGCATTCCGGCGAGCGGCCATCCGGTCTCGCTCGGCATGCTGCCGGACAGCGCGAACGGCAAGGTTACGGCCGGCCAGCAGAAGCCGGAGAATTATGCAGCGCTGGCCGTGTCGATCGAAGCGCCGGGCGGCTCGCCGGATCACAACGCGCCGAGCGGTCCGGTGGTGTTCACCGGCAAGTTGCTGCCGGTGTCCTAGGCGTTTCATGATCAGCCAGACAAGCCCGGCATTCGCTCGACGCGGGTGCCGGCCTTTGTTTCATACGCGCCTCGACACCGGGATCGCGCGACGGCTGGACGCGAGCGCGCAATTGCCGCTACCCTAGCCGTTATGCAAAGCTTTTACGAAGCCACTGTCACCCGTTCGTCCGCCTATGCGCCGCTGGCTGGCCGGCGTAGCGCCAATGTCTGCATCATCGGCGGCGGCCTGGCGGGATTGTCCACGGCGTTGGGACTCGCTGAGCGGGGCGTCGCCGACGTCACCGTGCTCGAAGCCCGGCAGGTGGGTTTCGGCGCGTCCGGCCGCAACGGCGGATTCGTGTTCGGCGGCTATAGCCTCGATTGCGCCGATCTGCTCAAAACCCTCGGCGCCGTGCGCGCCCGCGAACTCTATACGCTGACCACCGACGCCGTCGATCTGATGCGCAAGCGCATCGCGCGCTATCACGTCGACTGCGACGCGACCGACGCCGGCGTGATCCTCGCCAACTGGTTCGACGAACCGGCGCGGCTCGAGTCGCAGCGGCGCCTGATGCGCGATTCGTTCGGCGTCGAGTGGGAACCGGTGGCGGCGCAGCAGCTCGCCTCGCAACTGAAAACGCGCCGTTATCACGGCGGTCTGTTCGAGCGCAACGCGTTCCACTTTCATCCGTTGAAATACGTCCTCGGCGTGGCCAACGCCGCGGCGCACGCCGGCGTGCAGATCCACGAGGATTCGCCGGTCGTGCGTCTGGAGCGCGACGGCGCTGGCTTCGTGGTGCACACGCAGCACGGCGCGCTCGACGCGCAACACGTCGTGATGGCGGGCGGCGGCTACGCGCGCCGCGTCTATCCGCGGGTCGAACGCGCGGTGCTGCCGATCGCCACCTACGTGATGGCGACCGAACCGCTCGGCGCACGCCTGCAAGACGCAATCGACACGCGCGCCGCCGTCTACGACACCCGCTTCGCCTTCGACTACTACCGGCCGCTGCCTGACACGCGCATTCTGTGGGGCGGCCGCATCTCGGTGCGCGACCGCGCACCCGAGGTGATCGCGCGCCTGTTGCAGCGCGATCTGCTGAAGGTCTATCCGCAGTTGCGCGACGTGCGGATCGAGTACGCGTGGGGCGGCCTGATGAGCTACGCGCGGCACAAGATGCCGCAGATCGGCCGTAGCGCGGATGGCGTCTGGTACGCGGTCGGCTTCGGCGGACACGGCATGGCGCCGACCACCGTATCCGGCGAACTGCTGGCGTCGGCGATTGCCGGCGAGCGTCCGGTGCCCGAGGCATTTGCGTCCTTCGGCCTCACGCCCGCTTACGGCGCGCTCGGTCTGGCGGCCGCGCAACTGACCTACACCGCCATGCAGACACGCGACGCGCTCGCCGCGCGCAGGCGGCCTGCTGTTTGACGTCGACCAATACATGGCCGCTCACGCCCGAGACCAGCTTTAGAGGCCAATTTCACCATGCTAGAATGCGCCGTCACTGCCGCTCGAATACACAATGAAAAAGGGAAGCAAGGCCGCCGAGCCTGATACCAACGGCATCCCGTCCGACAGTCCGCGTACCGACGCCCGGCGCAAGTACGATCCCGAACAGACGAAGCGCAACATCCTCGAGGTCGCGACCCAGGAGTTCTCCGCGATGGGACTGACGGGCGCACGCGTCGACGCGATCGCGGAGCGCACGAACACCACCAAGCGCATGCTGTACTACTACTTCGGCAGCAAGGAAGGGTTGTACCAGGCGGTGCTGGAAAAGGTGTATGGAGACATTCGCGCGCTCGAGCAGGATCTGCACGTCAGCGAACTCGATCCGGTCGAGGGCATGCGCGCGCTCGTCGAGTTTACGTTTGACTATCACGACCGTCAGCGCGATTTCGTGAGGCTCGTGACAATCGAAAATATTCACGGCGCCAAGTACGTCGAGCAGGTCAAGACGTTCAAAGGCCGCAACGTCACCGTGATTCATACGATCGAGGATCTGCTGGCGCGCGGCATTGCGGCTGGGCAGTTCCGCAGCGACATCGATCCGATCGACCTGCACTTATTGATCAGTTCGCTGTGCTTTCACCGCGTCGGCAATCGCCATACGTTCGGCACGGCGTTCGGCCGCGATCCGTCGCATCCGCGTTTGCGCGCGCGGCATCGCGCCATGATCGTCGATGCCGTGCTGCGGTTCGTGCGCAAGGACGATTGACGCAATCAGGCTTCAACTAAAAAACGGGACGCGGCTTTCGCCACGTCCCGTTTTTTTTGCCTGGCGCGAGGCCGCTCAATCCACCAGCACGATCCGCTTGATATCGCCGACGATAAAGATGTACGACAGCGCCCCGACCAGCGCGATCGCGCCGATGAACACCAGCGCGCCGACAAACGAGCCGGTTGCCGCGACGATGAAACCCACCACCAGCGGCGTCACGATGCCGGCCAGGTTCGCCGCGAAGTTGAAGATGCCGCCGGTCACGCCGAGCAGGCCATCCGGCGCGATGTCGGACACCAGCGTCCAGCCCAGCGCGGCCATGCCTTGCGCGAAAAACGCCACCGACAGGATCGCGATCACCGCCACGTTGCTGTCCACATAGTTGGCGAGAATGATGGTCGACGCGAGCAGCAGGCCGGCGATGATCGGCAGCTTGCGCGCCACGTTCGGCGACTTGCCGCGGCGCAGCAGCCAGTCGGAGAAGATACCGCCGAACATCACGCCGATCGACGCAGCAATGAACGGCATGATCGCGAAGAAGCCGATCTTCAGCCACGCCATATGGCGCTCGGTGGCGAGATACGTCGGGAACCAAGTGAGGAAGAACACCAGCGTCGAGTTGCCGGCGAACTGGCCGAGGCAAATGCCCGTCAGTTGACGATGCTTGAGCAGGCGTCCGATGGTGCGCCATTCGAAGCCGCCGCTTTTCGCCGATGCCGCCGCGCCCGTGTTGGCCGCCGCATCGGTGTCCTTCTTGCGATGCGTGAGACCGCCGCCGGCTTCGATATAGTCGAGCTCCGCCTGATTCGCCGACGGATGGTCGCGCGGCTCACGATAGAACATCCACCAGATCACGCCGAACACGAGGCCCACGCCGCCCACCACGTAGAACAGCGAACGCCAGCCGAACGCGCCCATCAGCATGAACAGGAACGGGCTGAAAAAAGCGAGGCCGATGTATTCGCCGACCGTGTAGGTGCCGGTCGCCATGGCGCGTTCGCTCTGCGGGAACCACGTGGCGACCACGCGGCTATTGGTCGGAAAGCACGGCGCTTCCGAGACACCGAGGCCGAGGCGGAACGCGAACAGCGCGCCGATGCCGTGCACCAGCCCTTGCGCGAGCGTGCACAGCGACCAGAAGGTCATCGACAGGAAATACGTCACCTTGCTGCCGAAGCGGTCGAGAAACAGGCCGCCCGGAATCTGCGCGGCCACATAGCTCCACGAAAACACGGAGAACAGCAGCCCCATCAGCGCGGCATTGATACCGAGTTCCTTGGTCAACTGCGGTGCCGCGATGCCGAGCACCGTGCGGTCGAGATAATTGATCATCGTCCCGACCGCGAGCAGCGCCAGAATCTGAAAGCGGGCTTTCGAGCGGCGCGTGGTGCTTACCGCGGCGCCTTGCGGCGTGGCGGCGTCGGCGGGACTGGATTGAATCGGTTGCTGCATGAAGTGTTCGTCTCCTCGATCTGGCTGTTACCGGTCGGCACGCTGCCGGTTAGCGTTGCAACAACGACTGAAAATGGGTGTACACCCGTTCAGCGTCCGGTTCGAGACCGGTGAAAATGCGCATGGCGTCGACCGCCTGATACACCGCCATGCCGCCGCCGCTCAGCGTGCGGCAGCCGATGGCTTCAGCCGCCTGCAACAGCGCGGTGCGGATCGGGAAATAGACGATGTCCGCGACCCACAGATCGCGGTGCAGCAATTCGACCGGCAACGGCAAGCCGGGCAATTTCGCCATGCCGGTGGGCGTGGCGTGAATCAGGCCGTTGGCGGCCGCGAGCGATTCGGCGAGCGAACTGCCGGCGCTGACGGCGGCGGCCGGAAAACGCTTCTGCAATTCGTCGGCGAGCGACGCGGCGCGCGTGGCGTCCACGTCGAATAGCGTGAGCGACTTCGCGCCCATGTTCAGCGCGGCGTGCGCGACTGCCGCGCCGGCGCCGCCCGCGCCGAGTTGCACGACGCGTTCCAGCGACACGTCCGGCAAGCCGCGCTGGAACGCACGCGCGAAGCCGGACCAGTCCGTGTTGTGGCCGATGCGTTTGCCGTCCTTGAACAGCACCGTGTTGACCGCGCCGAGGGCGCGCGCGTCGTCGGACAGTTCGTCGAGCAGCGGAATCACGGCCTGCTTGCACGGGTAGGTGATGTTCAGGCCGTTGAAGCCCATGCGTTCGGCGGCCATCAGCAGATCGGGCAGCGTGGCGACGTCGAGGTTCAACGCTTCCAGGTCGATACGGCGGTACACATAGTGCAGGCCGAGCTTGCTGCCCTCTTCCTCGTGCATCGCAGGCGTCAGCGATCCGCTGATGCCCGCGCCGATCAGGCCGACCAGATAGGAATGGGGAGTTGCCTGTGAGTTCGCTTGTGCGTTCACTTGTGAGTTCATTTCGCCGCCCTATCCTTAAGAATGGTCGCCATCCGCTCCAGCGCCAGTACATAGCCTTGCGTGCCGCAACCGATGATGATCGCGTCCGCCACCGCCGACACGTACGAGTGATGCCGGAACGCCTCGCGGCGATGCACGTTTGAAATATGCACTTCGATGACCGGCTTTTCGATTGCCGTAAGCGCATCGGCGATAGCCACCGACGTATGCGTGTAAGCCGCCGGATTGATCACGATGCCGTCGACCTTGGACCGCGCCGCATGCAGCCAGTCGATCAGCTGATGCTCGGCGTTCGACTGACAGAAGTCGATCGACAGATTCAACCGCTCTCCCGCATCGCGGCAAAGTTTCGCGACGTCGTCGAGCGTTTCCGAGCCATAGAAAGCCGGCTCGCGCGTGCCGAGCAGATTGAGGTTCGGTCCATTGAGGACCAGTACTGACGCAAAACTCATGACAACCACTCCTGCTAAGTAAGGCAAGAAGCCAGCCACGGCAATCGCCGTGGTTTTGCAACGTGAGCGAAGTGTGCGCGCATTGGGCGTCGCCGTCATTCGGGGTTTCTACGAATTTGTACCATCTAGTTAGTTTGTATAAACTGTCGAGAATTTCGGTTAGTGTGGGCGATTGTGGCTTGCGTCTTGCTGGCGTGTGTAACGAACTAGTCCATTTTCCGCATTGCAGCATGCCCGTCGCCGGACATGCGAGCGTCGCGCGCCGGCTGTTGCGCGCCTTATTCAACAGCCGTTTGATTGTTTTTGCAGGAGCCGTTCATGCAACGTTCGATTGCCACCGTGTCGATCAGCGGAACCCTCGTCGAGAAGCTGACCGCGATCCAGGCGGCGGGCTTCGAAGGCGTCGAGATCTTCGAGAACGATTTGCTGTATTTCGACGGCTCGCCCGCCGACGTGCGGCGCATCGCCGAAGATCTCGGGCTGAAAATCATGCTGTTTCAGCCCTTCCGCGATTTCGACGGGGTCAGCCCGGAGCGCCTCGAGCGCAATCTCGACCGCGCGAAGCGCAAGTTCGACGTGATGCATGAACTGGGCACCGACCGCATTCTGGTGTGCAGCAACGTTTCGCCCGACACCATCGGCGACGACTCGCTGATGACCGACCAGCTCGGCGCGCTGGCCCGCGCGGCGGAGGCGGCCGGCGTGATCGCGGGCTACGAAGCGCTCGCGTGGGGCAAACACGTCAAGACCTACCGGCACGCGTGGAAGCTCGTGAACGCCGTGAATCATCCGAATCTTGGGCTCGTACTCGACAGTTTCCACACCCTGTCGCTCGACGATACGCCGGACGCGATCGCCGACATTCCGGGCGACCGCATCGCCTTCGTGCAGATCGCCGATGCACCGAAGCTCGCCATGGACGTGCTCGAATGGAGCCGCCACTATCGCTGCTTCCCGGGCCAGGGCGATTTCGACCTGGCCAATTTCACGGCGCAGGTCATGAAAACGGGCTACAGCGGCCCGCTTTCGCTGGAAATTTTCAACGACGGCTTTCGCGCCGCGCCGACCACCATTACAGCTGCGGACGGTCATCGCTCGCTGCTGTTCCTCGAGGAACAGACCCGCGCGCTGCTCGAAACCACGCAGCAGCCGGTCGGCGACCTGTATCGCTCGCCCGCGGCGCCCGCGCACGTCGGCTATCAGTTTCTCGAATTCGCGGTCGACCACGCCACGCGCGCGCAACTCGTCGACTGGCTCGGCAAACTGCGGTTTCGCGAGGCGGGCCGGCATCGCTCGAAGGAAGTCACGCTGTATCAGCACGGCGCGGCCTCAATCGTGCTCAACGCCGAGCCGGATTCGTTCGCCAACGCGTTTTTCCAGCAGCACGGTTTGTCGCTGTGCGCGTCGGCGTTTCGCGTGGACGACGCCAATCAGGCGTTCGAACGCGCCGCCGGCTTCGGCTACGCGCCGTTTTCCGGGCAGATCGGCCCGAACGAGCGGGTGCTGCCCGCCGTGCAGGCGCCGGACAGCAGCCTGAACTATTTCGTCGACGAAACACCGGATCAGCCTACGTTGTTCGAGGCCGATTTCGTCCTCACCGACATCAACGGCCCGAGCGAAGTGGGGCCGCTCAGCCGTATCGACCATGTGTGCTTGTCGGTGCCGGCGAATTCGCTGGATACGTGGGTGCTGTTTCTGCGCACTGCTTTGGGCTTCCAGGCCGAGCCTGGCGTGCTGGTGCCCGATCCGTACGGTCTCGTGCGCAGCCGCGCGCTGCGCAGCCACGACGGCTCGGTGCGTATCGTGCTGAATGCCTCCGTGGACCATCACACGGCGGTAGCCGAGGCGTTGCATACCTATCACGGCTCAGGCCTGAACCACGTCGCCTTCAGCACCGGCGACATTTTCAGCGCGATTCCCGAGTTCGTCGCCGACGGCTTGCCGGTGCTGCGCATCCCGCGCAATTACTACGAGGATCTGGCCGCCCGCTACGCGTTGCCGGACGAGACGCTGGAGGCGTTGCGCGCCAATAACATCCTGTACGACCGGGACGAGCGCGGCGGCGAGTTTTTCCACGCTTACACGGAGCAACTCGACCAGCGCTTCTTCATGGAGATCGTCGAGCGGCGCGGCGGTTACGACGGCTATGGCGCGGCCAATGCCGCCGTGCGGCTCGCCGCGCAGGCGCAGCGGCGCAAGTAGGCTTTCAGCGCGTCAGGCGGGCAATTCTGGTCCGGCGATTCGGGCTGGGCGGGCACGGCGTGTGCGGCTTCGGGTGGGGTAGCCGCGCCGCACCGATATAATGGCGCCTGATTTCGCGGCCGATGCCGCGCGGTTGCGTCACAAGCGGGTGCCGCGCGTGGCGTCGTCGGCCGAATGTAACGCCAGGAGAGATATGAAGAAGTTTGCCGTAGTCCTGTCAGTTCCCCTGCTCCTCAGCGCTTGCGCGTACTTCCAGAAGAATCCGGATGCCGGCGAGCCCGTCACAGACACCAACACGCAGCGCTCCGTCAACGACGTGGTCTCGTGCCTGACGCAATTGGCCACCAGCCACGACGCCGCGTTCAAGTCCACGGCGATCCCGCAAGGCCAGATGCTCGATTTCGGCGATTCGAATATCGTCAAGGTGCGTAGCGATAACGGCGCCACGACTTACCGTTTCTATGCGGGCAAGCGCCACGTGAGCAACCTGTGGATCGAGTCGGCGGGCAAAACCTGCGCCCCGTAAGGGTTTGCGGGAGAGAAAGGAAGCGTAAGTGTGACAATCGGTAACATGGTTCGATGCAATCTTCGTGTCATGGTGTTACAGGACAATGGTGTCTTAAGAATCGTTTAAGACTTCGTCCGCATCATCCACCCGATACCACACCGCACAAGGTGCGAACCATGAACCAGCCCGATCACAACACGAACGACACGCCGGCGCCGGCCAAGCGACCTACCATTCTGCGCCGCCTGCTGAGCCATCACGAGCTGGCGACGCTGCTGCTGTTGCTGCACGCGCCGATCGACGCGTTTGCGAAACCCGAGATTCCACAGCTTCATGAAGCCGGCCTGATCGAAACCGTATCCGGCGACGCAGGCGCTTCGCATATCCGTCTGACGCCCGAAGGCAATGCCGTGCTGCGCGGCCTCGGCATAAAGTAACGCGCGCCGCTGGGTTCGAGCTCGAAAGCACGCGAAGCGAGCGCGTACAGGTCTCAGGCCGTTTGACCTGGCCGAGCGCCGGCCAGACCCACGCTGACGAACGCCGCAGCCCCTTCACACGACTCACGCCTGCCACACGCCGTACCCCGCCTCACGCAGGCCAATCGCCAATTCCACTTCCATATCCTGTGCGCCGCGGTAAGGCATGGGGTTGAACACTTCATACAGTTCGGGCACGAGACGCAAGCCGTAATCGCGCACATAGCGATTGGCCTGAATGCCGGCCTTATGCCGATCGAAGCGCAGATCCGGGTCCAGTCCCGTCATTCCCACATACACGCAAGGCTTGTCAAACCGGTAATCCGGATTCGCGCGGCGAAAACGCGCCTCGTTCCAGACCTTGTCGTCCAGCGCGACGACGTAGACGTAGTAGTGATGCTTGCGACGAGCCATGTGCTGCGGTTCAGCTCCGCGAAGTGCCGTGCAGCAGCATGCGGTATTCGGTCGGCGTGATGCCGACGGTCGCCTTGAACTGCCGCGTGAACGCGCTGTGGTCGGTGTAGCCGCACAGCGCGGCGACGTCGGTGACCTTGTCGTGGGAAACTAGCAGCGCCGTGGCGGCGTCCAGCCGGGTTTTCAGCAGCACCTGACGCGGCGTCAGATGAAACACTTTGTGAAAGTAGCGCTCCAGTTGCGCGACCGACATATTCGCCATGGCCGCGAGCTGCTTTAGATTCAAAGGCTGGACGTAATTTTCCTGGATGGACTGCACGACCGCGGCGAGGCGGCTGTAGGCGGGATGGCTGCTTTCGTCCGCTTTCAGATCGCGGGAAATGCCGGCGAGGCCGACCACTTTGCCGGCGGGATCGCGCAGCGGTTGTTTGCAGGTCAGACACCAGCCCGGCTGGCGGCCGGGATACAGATGCAGCTCCAGTTGATCGATCATCTGATTGCCGACGTTAATGATCGCCTTGTCCTGCGCCGTGTAGATGCGCCCGAAGCGGCGCGGGAACACGTCCTCGGCGGTCCGGCCGAGCAGCGCGGACTTTTCCTTGAAGCCGCAGCGCGACGCGAGCGTGCGGTTGACCAGCGCGTAGCGCGCCTCGGCGTCCTTGACGAAGAACACGACGTCCGGCATCGCGTCGAATACCGGCTCGAGCAGCCTGAAGTGCGACAGCATGCCGGACAGCGTTGCGTCGTCCGGTTCGAGCGGATGAGCCAGCGTGTTCATCGTGCGGGTTCCGTTGGTCCGTGTGTTGGTTGGGGCGGTAGGGCGAGCGTTCGGTTTTGCGGTGGTGGGGGCTTGCGGTTGGTCTGTTGCTGGTTGTTCTGTTGCCAGTTGCCGGTGCCGGTGCCGGTGCCGGTTGCCGACCGACGCTCGGGACTCGGGACTCGTGGCCAGGCGCCTGGCACGTGCGGTCGATTATAGGGCCGCGTCGCCGCCAACAATATCCGCAGGCGTATGGAAGAACAGGTCATTCAACCGGCGGCGGCTCTGCAACCGCCGCCATCAACGTACCGATTTGCGCCGGACTGAAGGGCGGACGCGGCGCGGCGGCCTCCCAGCCGAAGTACAGATTGGCCGCCGTGCCGCAGATTCTTCCCTGGCAGGCGCCCATGCCGCAGCGGGTGTGCAGCTTGGCCTCGCGCCAGTCGGCGAAGGCGCGCACCTCGCCGATGCTCACGTCCTCGCAGCGGCATAGCAGCGTGCCGTCCGCGGGCGGCGTGCGCGCGGCGTCCCGCAATGCGAACGCCGTGTCGACGCGGCGGCCGAACCGGCGCCAGCGCGCGCGTTGCGCGTCGAGGGTGGCATGGTCGGCGGCGCCGCCGCTTGCGATGACACCGGCGATCTCGCCTTCCACGCCGGCTAGCTCCGCGCCGCCGACACCGGTGCATTCGCCCGCCGCGAACACGCTTTCGATCGACGTACGCTGCTCGCCATCGACGACGATCTCGCCCGCTTCGCCGATCGCGCAGCCGAGCGCCTGGGCCAGCGTGATGTTCGGCACGAGTCCATAGCCGCAGGCGACGCGATCGCAATCCAGCGTGACGCGCCTGCTGTCGCGGCCACGTCTGATGGTGACGCGCTCGACGCGGCCGTCGCCCTGGGCCTCTTCCACGATGCTGCCGGTCCAGTAGTGCAAGCCCGCGAACCCGCGCGTCATGCCGACGGCTTGCCGCAACCTGGCGGGCGCGGCCAACAGGGAAACGCCGAAGCGCGCGACGTCGAACGCCGAAGCCTGCTCTACCACCGCCACCACTCGTGCTCCGGCCGCGCGCGCCGTGGCGAGCGCCGCAATCAACAAAGGACCGCTGCCGGCAATCACGATCCGCTCGCCACGCACCGGCATGCCGCCCTTGACGAGCGCCTGCAGCGCGGCCGCGCCGGTCACGCCGGGCAAGGTCCAACCGCCGAATGGCAGAAGCCGTTCACGTGCGCCAGTCGCGAGAATCAGGTGCTTGTAGGTGACGAACGCGCCGCCGAGTTCCGTCGATTCGAGCAGCAAGCCGCGAGAACTCAACGGCGCGACGACGCGCGTCGACGGCCAGTGCGTGATGGTGCTTTGCCCGCTGATCGCCGTGAGGAGGACGTGCAGTTGCGCCTGCGGCGCGTGGCCCGGACCTTGACGCCAGATCTGGCCGCCCGCGCGCGGATTGTCGTCGACGAGCGCAACCGTAGCGCCCGCGCACGCGGCGGCGGAGGCGGCGTTCAAACCAGCGGGACCGGCGCCGACGATGACAATGTCGAAGTGCTGTTTCATCGCGAGCCCGTCGCCTAGTTTAACCCGGCCAGGCTGGCTCCCGGCGCGACGATATCCAAGTGCTGTTTCATCAGATGCCCACCGCTTCGTTCAAGTCGCCCAGACTGGCCCACGACCACATGATCGAAGTGCAATCTCATCGCGCACCCGCTGCGTCCTGAGTACGAACGATCTGCCCTTCCCGACACAAAGTCTGACACGCGAGCGCGTGCGCCCGGCCGTCGATCGTCACGCGGCATTCCTGACACACGCCCATGCCGCATAACGCGGCGCGAGGTTGACCGCTCACCGACTTCCGCGTGCTGCGAACGCCCGCTAACGCGAGTGCCGCGGCCACGGTCGTGCCGGCATCGACGTCGATACGGTGGCCATTGACCGTCACGCTCACACGCGTCGTGGCGCCCACGCTAGTCATGAATCACCTTTTGGGCAAAACGAACCGGCAGATAAGGCTCGCGAGGAATCACCGTGCCGCTCTCCACGATTTGCGCCGCGAGCAGCTTCGCAGTCGCAAGCGAGGTCGTCACGCCCAAACCCTCGTGCCCAACGGCGAGCCACACGCCGGGCGCGAAATCGCCGGCCGGACCGATCAGCGGCAGGCCGTCCGGCGATGCCGCGCGAAACCCGGTCCACGCGCGAATGCCATTGAGCGTCGGCAGCACCGGCAGATAGCATGCGGCGCGCCGCAGCATCTGCGCGAGCACGGGCATCTCGACGGCGGGATCGGTGGTGTCGAACTGGCGCGACGAGCCAATCAGCAATTGTCCCGTGGGCCGCGGCTGCGCGTTGAACGCCACCGAGGTGCCGGCCGCATGATGCGCGCTCTTGATATAGCCGAGTTCGAGCAACTGATGCCGGATCAGGCCGGGATAGCGGTCCGTGATCAGCAGATGGCCTTTCTTCGGCTGCAAAGGCAGCGACGGCATCAATGGCTGCGCACCCAGACCGTTCGCCACGATCACGTGCGCCGCGCCGATGCGTTCGCCGTTCGTCAGCGTGACGTCACTCGCGCTGACCGACGCCGCCGCAGCCCCCAAACGCAAATGGATATTCGCCGCGCCCGGCGATCGCGTCAGCAGCCACTCGGCGACGGTCGGCGCATACACGATGCTGTCATGCTCGATCCGCAAACCGCCCGCCATCGATGCCGCCAGCGCCGGCTCGCAAGCCCACAGCGCGGGCGCGTCGAGCCACTGCGCGGCAATGCCCTGAGCCTCGAACGCGGCATGCATCGCGCGCGCGGCCTGCCACTCCTCTTCGTCGGCGGCAACCCAGAGCGTGCCGCAGCGCGCGAACGCGTCGCGCGGACGCAGTTGCGGCGCGAGTTCCAGCCACAAGTCTCGTGAATAGCGGCTCAGCGCAAATTCGGCCGGCGAGTCGTTCATCACGACGATGTGGCCCATGCCCGCCGCCGTCGCGCCGCCGCCGATGCCCTGCGCGTCGAGTACCTCGACCCGCATGCCGAGCGCCGCCAGTTCCGCTGCGCACGCCGCGCCGACAATGCCTGCCCCGACGATCAGCGCGTCTGCCGTCATGCCGTGGGGATGCCCCACGCGAAAGGATCGCGCTCGTCGAAGCAAAGGCGCGCTTCTGCCGTGATGAACGCGTGACCGGTGATGGTCGGAATCACGTGGACGCCATCGCCGGCATGCCGATAGCTCGCCTCGAACACGCTGCCGATAATGCTCTCCTGCCGCCACACCGCGCCTTCGGCCAGTTTGCCGTCGGCCGCGAGGCACGCCACTTTGGCGCTCGTGCCGGTGCCGCATGGCGAGCGGTCGTACGCACTGCCGGGACAGAGCACGAAGCTGCGGCTGTCGATACCGTCGCGCGAACCGGGTCCGAAGAGTTCGATGTGATCGATCAAGGCACCGTCCACGCCGGTGATGCGCTGCGCGATCAGCGCGTCGCGAATCGCCCCGCTGAACGCCGTCAATTCGCCGATCCGCGACGCCTCCAGCGCACGCCCATGGTCGGCGACGAGAAAGAACCAGTTGCCGCCCCAGCCGATGTCGCCGGTCAGCACACCGTGACCCGGCACGTCCACTTGCACCGACTGGCGATACCGATACGCCGGCACGTTGCACACCGCGACACTGCCGTCGTCGTTGAGCGTCGCTTCGACGATGCCGACCGGCGTCTCGATCCGATGCCGTCCCGGCCCGATCCGTCCCAGGTGCGCCAGCGAGACGACGAGCCCGATCGTGCCGTGGCCGCACATGCCGAGATAGCCGACGTTGTTGAAAAAGATCACGCCGGCCGCGCACGTGGGGTCGTCCGGCTCGCAGAGCAGCGCGCCCACCACCACCTCCGAGCCGCGCGGTTCGGTGACGATGCCCGCGCGCCAGTCGTCGAACTGCGTGCGGAACACGTCGAGCCGTTGCGCCAGCGTGCCGCCACCGAGATCCGGGCCGCCCGACACCACGAGGCGGGTCGGTTCACCGCCGGTGTGCGAGTCGATGATGTCCAAGGTTTTCATGATGCCCATGGTAGAAATGGTGGGCAGCGGAGTCTTGGTGTGCTTGCGCGCGGATTGTGACGATTTCGGCATAACTGTGCGATCCTTCGACGCTCTCGCACCCTGGCGCGGACCGCGGCCCAAGTCGGTGTGCAAGACGCAAGACGGGCGTGACTCAGAGCGCATGCCGTCATGCTACTCACGCGCACTCGGCGCAGGTCGCCCGCCATCCTGAAATAAGCGATCCACCCTGATCCGACGACGCTATGGGCAAAGCGACTATGCTGAAATCGTCATTCGCCACGCGCGATTCACGCAAGACGGCGGGATTTTCCCTGCTTACACTGCGCTGAACACATCAACACTCAGGAGAGCAGTCGTGGCGCATATCTGGGAAGGCGTATTGCCCGCAGTCACTACCAAATTCAACGCGGATTTCAGCATAGACCGTGCATGGACCGGCAAGAATATCGAAGCGCAGATCGATGCGGGTGTGGACGGCATCATCGTGTGCGGATCGCTGGGCGAAGCGTCGACGCTCTCGCTGGATGAAAAGCTGCAAGTGCTCGACATCGCCGTCGAGGCCTCGCGCGGCCGCGTGCCGGTCCTGCTGACGATCGCCGAAAACAGCACGCTCGACGCCTCCCGTCAGGCCGAAGCCGGCAGCCGTCATGGCGCGGCCGGTTACATGGTGCTGCCGGGGCTGCGCTACCTGTCGGACCGCCGCGAGACGCTGCATCATTTCCGCAGCGTCGCCGACGCGAGTGCGCTGCCGCTGATGATCTACAACAATCCGCTCGCCTACGGCGTCGACATGACGCCCGACATGTTCGCGGAAATCGCCGACGAGAAGAAGATCGTCGCGATCAAGGAATCCTGTGGCGACGTGCGGCGCGTGACCGACCTGATCAACGCGGTCGGCGACCGCTTCGCGATTCTCTGCGGCGTCGACAATCTCGCGATGGAGGCGATACTGATGGGCGCGCATGGCTGGGTGGCCGGTCTCGTATGCGCGTTTCCGCGTGAGACGGTGGTGATCTACAAGTTGCTGAAGGCGGGACGCCTCGAGGAAGCGCGGGCGATCTACCGCTGGTTTGCACCGCTGCTCGCGCTCGACGTGTCGGCGAAGCTGGTGCAGAACATCAAGCTCGCCGAAGCGATCGTCGGACTGGGCACGGAGCCGGTACGCCCGCCCCGTCTGCCGCTGGCAGGCGACGAACGCAAGGCGGTCGAAGCGTTGATTCGCAAGGCGATCGAAACGCGGCCCGCGCTGCCGCAGATTTGATCAGGACTCGGCTGGCTGGCTTCAGGCCGCCTGCTTCTGGATAGCCGCATCGAAAACGGCGGCTTCACCCTGACGCAGATGCAGCAACCGGTAGCCGCTTTTATAAACCGGTTGCAGCCGGAATTCGTTTTGCGGCTCGATCTCGAGCAGGAGGCGCAGCCGCGAAACGTGACTGTCGATGGTGCGGGTGAATTCGCGGAACTCCCGACCCCATACCATCGCAAAGATGTGGTCGCGCGACAGCACGCGGCCAATGTTGGAGAAGAACAGCGACGCCAGCCGGTACTGCGTGCCGGATAACTGGACCGGTTGGCCGCGCAGCATGACGAGTTGGCGATGCGTATCGAAGTGGTACGGACCGACATCGAAACTGGCGGAGCTGAACCGGTCCGGATACGCCCGCCGCAGCAATGCCGCGACCCGCTCGCGAAATTCGGCTGGGCGCAGCGGCAACGCGACATAGTCGTCCGCGCCGGCGACGAGCGCGCGCACGATGTTTTCCTCGGTCGTGTCCACCGATGCGAACATGACCGGTAGACGATCGCCGCCCACCGCGCGCGCCGCCCGCAAAACCTCGGCGCCGGAGAGGCGCAGGCCCTGCCAGTCGAGCACCATCAGATCGACAGTGGAACGCGCGAGCGTTCTCGACATGCTCAGGCCGTCGTCAAAGGTCGTGCAGGAATGGCCGGTGCTCGTCAGGACTTTTTCGATCGACTGACGCATGACCAAGTCACGCTGAAGAATGGCAATACGCATGGGATGACTCTTAAGATAGCTCGGACGCGATTCTCAGAGGCGGCCCCATTTCATCCCATAGGAGCAATCCTAATTTACATATGAATCGGTCCGCCCGGACAGCGCCGCTCCGCATTCCTACATGCGCTAGCGACAAGTCTCAAGAGCACCGTCGTCGATTGCTGCCGAAAAAGCACATTCCCGGGAACTTTTCCCAATCTAATTAAGCACTTCCCGAAACAATCGGCTTTCATCCTGTAAAATCCCCGCCCGGCTCCAGTCGTCACCGCGCCTGCCCTACCCGGGCCGGCGCGCCGGTGCTCCGTGCTCTACCCAGCGCTTGCCACACTTCTCGCCCGACGACCGCCGTATTTCCACGCGCTACGTGTGGCTCCCAATTCAAGACAAGACCAAGCAATGCAAGCGACAAATCTGGGTGGAGCGCAGGCTGTCACCCCACGCCCTCTTGGGCGCAGCGATTACAAGACGCTCGGCCTCGCCGCCCTCGGCGGGGCGCTGGAGTTCTACGACTTCATCATCTTCGTGTTTTTCGCGCCGGCGATCGGCCAGCTATTCTTCCCGGCGGCAATGCCGGACTGGCTGCGTCAGGTGCAAACCTTCGGCATCTTCGCCGCGGGCTATCTGGCGCGGCCGCTGGGCGGCATCATCATGGCACATTTCGGCGACCTGTTCGGCCGCAAGCGCATGTTCACGCTGAGCGTGCTGCTCATGTCCGTGCCGACGCTGATGATGGGCCTGCTGCCCACCTACACCAGCATCGGCGTGCTGGCGCCGGTCCTGCTGTTGCTGTTTCGCGTGATGCAGGGCGCGGCGGTCGGCGGCGAAGTGCCGGGCGCCTGGGTGTTCGTCTCCGAGCACGTGCCGCAACGGCACATCGGCTATGCGTGCGGCACGCTGACGGCCGGCCTCACGGCGGGCATTCTGCTCGGCTCGCTGATCGCCTCGGCGGTGAACCGCAACTTCGCGCCGGCGGAAATCTCCGCGTACGCGTGGCGCATTCCGTTCCTCGTCGGTGGCGTGTTCGGCATGTTCTCGGTCTATTTGCGCCGCTGGCTGCATGAAACGCCGGTGTTCGCCGAACTCAAGCAGCGCAAGGCGATTGCCGCCGAAGTGCCGCTCAAAGCCGTGCTGCGCGACCACGGCCGCGCCGTAATCGTCTCGATGCTGCTCACGTGGATGCTCTCCGCCGCGATCGTCGTGGTGATCCTGATGACGCCGACGCTGTTGCAAAAGCAGTTCCACATCGCGCCGGCCACTGCGTTGCTGGCGAACTGCGTGGCGACGCTGTGCCTGACGATCGGTTGCGTGATGGCGGGTTCGATCGCCGGCCGCATCGGCGCGGGGCGCACGATTTTCATCGGCGGCCTGGCGCTGGCGGTGACGTACTACGTGATGTTCCAGCAACTGACCGTCGACACCTCCGCGCTGGTGCCGCTGTACGCGCTGGCGGGCCTGTTCGTCGGCGTGATCGGCGCGATTCCGTTCGTGATGGTCAAGGCGTTCCCGCCGGCGGTGCGCTTCTCGGGCATCTCGTTCTCGTACAACGTGGCGTACGCCGTGTTCGGCGGCCTCACGCCGATCGCCGTCTCGCTGATGATGAAGTCCAACCCGATGGCCGCACCGATGTACGTCGGCACGATCTGCATTCTCGGCGCCCTGACCACGCTGTTCATCAAGGACGTGCCGCAGAAGCACTGATCGGCTGCTTGTGCTTTGCAACGACGGCGCGCCGCACGGTGCGCCGTTTCTGTTTGCGTCGGGCTCGACGCGCCCCGCGCCCGCACGCGACATCCACACTTCATGCCACTCCGAAACATGGTGCGCCGCATCGGGCCTACGATGTATCGCATGAACTCCTCAAATTCCCCCCACTCGTCCGCACTCGGCCGCGTTCTCGCGACGGTCAGTGTCGGCTTCGTCGTCACGCAACTCGACGTGACCATCGTCAACATCGCGCTGCCGAAAATCGGCGCCGATCTGCATGCGAATGTCGCGGGCCTGCAATGGGTCGTCGACGCCTACACGCTCGCGTTCGCCGTGCTGATGCTGTCCGCCGGCGCGCTCGGCGACCGCTTCGGCGCGCGACGCCTGTACGCGGCCGGCATTGTGCTGTTCGCGCTCGCGTCGCTCGCCTGCGGCCTCGCGCTCGACTCGACCATGCTGGTTGCGGCGCGCGCGGTGCAAGGCGTCGGCGCCGCCGCCATGCTGCCGAACTCGCTGGCGCTGCTCAATCAGTCGTACGGACACGATCCCAAACTGCGGGCCCGCGCGGTCGGACTGTGGACCGCGGCGGGCGCGATTGCGATCGCGGCGGGGCCGGTGGTCGGCGGCCTGTTGATCGCGGCGTTCGGCTGGCGCAGCATCTTTCTCGTCAATCTGCCGATTTGTGCCGCCGGCTTTCTGGCGATCTTGCTATGGGTGCCACGGCCCGGGGCCGTGACGCGTCAAGGCCCGCAATCGGCTGCAACTCCCGCTCTCGTCACGAAGCCGCGCGGCATCGACCTGAGCGGCCAGTGTCTTGCCATCGTCGCGCTGACCGCGTTCGTCGCTGCTGTGATCGAATGGCGGCCACTGGGGCTCGGCCACCCGCTCGTGGCCGGCGGCTTCGTGCTTGCGCTGATCGCAGCGAGCGCCTTTATTTGGGTGGAATCGCGCGTCGCGGCGCCGATGCTGCCGCTCTCGCTCTTCAGCAAACGCTCCTTCAGCGTGGCGGTGCTGTTCGGCATCTGCGTGAATCTCACCTACTACGGCATGGTATTCGTGCTGAGCCTGTATTTGCAGGGCGTGCGCGGCTATACGCCGTTGCAGGCGGGCCTCGCGTTCCTGCCGTTGACGGGCGGTTTTCTGCTGTCGAACGTGGCGAGCGGCTGGGTGGTCGGCCGCTTCGGCGTCCGGGTGCCGATGATCGCGGGCGCGATCACGGCCGGGCTCGGCTATGGCCTGCTGCATTTCGTCGATGCCGGCACGCCGCTCATCGGCCTGCTGCTGCCGTTCCTGCTGATTCCGTCGGGCATGGGCCTGGCGGTCCCGGCGATGACCACCGCCGTGCTCGCCTCGACGGACGCGCCACGCGCCGGTACGGCGTCCGCCGTATTGAATACGGCGCGGCAGGCAGGGGGCGCGGTCGGCGTGGCGGCTTTCGGCGCGTTGGCGAGCGGCGCGGCCGCCACGCAGATCGTCTCGGGCATGCGGGCGGCGACCGCCGTCTCGGTCGGCTTGCTGGTGCTCGGCGGCGTGCTGAGCTGTTTCGTGCATCCACAGCCGCAGGCGTCGGACGCCGCGCATCGCCATGGAGGTCGCGAGCGGGTCGGCGAATCGCGCTGAGGGTGCCGCCTCTCAGGATCGTGTGCGCAAAAAAACGACCCCCGCGATGCATGCGCATGGCGGGGGTGGTTACCAATGGTTCGGAGGCAACTGGCTAGTTCGCCACGCCGCCTCCCGGCTTATAGCGACGCTTCCTGAATCGTGCCGGTGTCGATGGCGCGCTCGATCAGACCTTCGTTTTGCGCTTTGGCGATAGCGTCGGCGATCAGTTTCTCCGGTTCCTCGATCTCGGCCTTGATCGTGCTGATGAGCCCGGACGCATCCAGCACCACCAGCGTCTTCGCCGAATCAGCCAGACTGATAATCACCCGATGCGGCGTGGGCCCTTCACCAAGACTCGCGCACAACTGCGTGACGTTGCCGCCAATGGTTTGCTCAAAACTTTGAATCATTATTTGCTCCCTTGGTTACAGCCAGAATCGAAAGCGATCCGCACAGACTACCTCAACTGCCGCGTCAACGACCGAGTCCGCCACGCGGCGCTCGTGCGCCGTCGATGCTGATACGGCCCGCGCCGGTCACGAACAGCAGCAGGAAACCGCCGGCAATGCCGATGTTCTTCCAGAAATGGATGACCATGTCGCGTTGCAAGGCGGCGTCGGTGACATTCCAGAAATCGTGGCCCAGCACTGCGGTCGCCACCGTGTACACCGCCATGATCAGCGCGAGCGGGCGCACCTTGAAGCCGACGATCAGCAACAGACCGCCGAGCGCCTCGACCGCCGTCGCAATCGGCGCGGCGATCTGCACGAACGGCACGCCCTTCGAATGCAGGTAGCCGACAAAGCCCGCATAGCCCAGCAGTTTCATCACACCGCCCCACAGAAACAGCACGGCAAGGGCAATACGCGCGATGAGGATAACGCCGGAATCGACGGGACGCGACATGAGGGACTCCAGTAAATGAATAAGCAGCAGACCCGGCCCGCAGCCCGCAGTTCCCCACTTTGCACCTGACAATAGGGAGCTTGCCCGCCTTTTCCTAGCACGGACCAGGATGAGCAGCACGGGACGCACCGCATGCCGGGAAAGGAAAAAGTGTCCGGGCGGTCCGCCCGGTAGCGGCCACGGCGCATGCCGATGGCGGAATCGCCGCCGTGCTTATGCTTGAGGATACGTCGCGACTTCGATCAGATTGCCGTCCGGATCGCGGCAATACACCGAGGTCATCTTGCCGCGCGCGCCGTCACGCTGCACCGGACCGGCCTCGATTTCGACGCCTTGGGCAAGCCAATGCGCCTCGACCTCGGCCGGGCTCGTGGTCGTGACGAAGCAGAGATCGGCGCTGCCGGGCACCGGCTCACGGCCGGTGAACCACGCGACGGTGTCGGCGGTCGCGGGACGCAGATTGATCTTCTGATCGCCGTAGAACATCGCCACCCGCGTGCCGGTGCGCGACTCGAACTCGGTGCGCCGCATGCCGAGCATACGTGCGTACCACGCCGCGCTGGCTTCCACGTCGGCGACGTTCAGAACGAGATGATCGAGACTGTCTATCGAGAAGCTCATGGTTTTCGTCCCCGTGATGAAGGGCGATGCGCCGTGACGGATCAGCTCGATCCGCCGCCAGCGCTCAGACGAAAAATTAGCACGTGCGCGAGATTCGCGTGCGGCGGCCGCCGCGTTGTGCTCATGGCTTCGCGCCGCAATGGAGCTGACGAAGGTTACGACTGAGGCGCGTCCGGCGCGAGCAGAACGCCCTTCGTGAAGACGAAGCAACCATAGCCGCGTTCCTCACCCGTGGCGATCACGCAATACGCTTTGCGCGCCCGTTCATAAAACGCAAACCGCTCGATCGACGCGAACGGTACGTCGCGCGCTTCCGCGGCGTTGATCTCGACCTGCGCCTCGCGCTGCACGGCCGGAATCGTATGCGGCTCGCCCACCACTTCCATGCGCGACGCGGGATGCTCGATGAACGTGTCCAGCGGCATCACCGACAGCACCGCGCGAATCGCGCGCGGCGCGCTCACGCCATCGAGGCGGAGCAGTTTGCCCAGCACGCTGTCGCGCGCCACCGAGTCGCCGGGAAAATTGGCGTCGCAAATGACGAGTTCGTCGCCATGGCCCATCGCGCGCAGCGCATGCAGTATGTCGGCGTTCAGCAGCGGGTCCAGATTCTTCAGCACGGTGTCTCCTTGTGGTCCGGTTGGCGGCTGACCGCCGAGGTTTGGACGTGGGTTATCGGGTCGCGCGAAGCGAGCGGATCACGCCCGCGTTCGAGTCGGGCTGAAGCAGCAGGCGCCCGGATCGATGAAGGCGTGTCCGCGCGACGAATCGCATTCCAGCGGACGATTGTAGCAAGCAACGTTGCGGGCATTCGTCGAGGGTAGCGCGAGGCGGCTGCACGTCGCGTTGCTCGAGCGAGTCGTCGGCCGAACGCGCTGCATGGCCGGCAGAGTCGCGGCGCCGCCGCACTGCCAGCGCAGCCAGCCGACCACCGCCAGCAGCACGAGACCCGCGCCGCCCAACACCGGCTCGCGCCAGCCCAGCAGCGCGATGAACATGAACGCGCGCGCTCCGGCGAGCAGCGCGAAGCCGGCGATCACGCTGGACAGCGAGTCGAGTGCGCCCCACAGGCGCGCCAACGTGAGGGCCGATTGGGAAGCCGTGGCGGCAGCGGGCTCGTGCATGATCGTCTCCGTAAAAAAGTGGTGGTCAGACGCCGTCAGGCACCTGGTCGAGGAAGCCGGTGACGGCCTGCAAGCGTCCATGCGGATTGACCACGCCGAAGTCGGATCCCTTCACGATCGCGTCGCCCGCGGGCGTGGTCAGCTCCCACGAGAAACGCAGCCGGTCGGCAAAGCCATCGACCTGGCCCGTACGGCGAAACGTGTGATGCGGGAAGCGCTCGTGCACCGCGCGGATCATCGCGTCGATGCCGTCGTGGCCCGCGCCCGCCAGCAGCGGGTCGCGATAGTCCGCGTCGGCGCTCCATGTCGCGGCGATCAACTCGCGACGGCGCGTGCCATCGGTTTCGTTCCATGCGTCGAAATAACGGTCGATCAGATCGGTATGCGCGTTCATCTCCAGACTCCTTGATTGGCAGGACTGAGCACTACGCTCGGCAGACTCGATGTAGGCGGCGGGCTCGGAATGAAGATTGACGGCTTGGGCGCGGCGCGTCGATTACGTGGGAGGTAAGCATCCTCGCGCGCGTCGTGTTGTCCATCGGATTGGCCATCCGGCTGAGTCGTCAGCCGCGGCGGCAGCCGCTAACCTCGTGTGGCGAATGGGGGCCGCGCGGCGCTGGCGTGCGGCATGTGACGCACTCAACCGACACGGACACGGGGCGCTTTTTCAATATGGCTTTCACACTTGCACAACCGTATCCGCAAGGATACAATTCTCAGCAGATCGGTTCACCACCTGTGTACACGGTCAACCGCACCGAGGAATTCGACACCTGGCTTGCGCGGCTCGCGGATTTACGAGCAAAGACGAAAATACTCGTGCGGATAAGGCGCGCGGAACGCGGGCATTTCGGCGACATGAAGTTGCTGGAAGACGGTGTGTCCGAGATGCGCATCGACTGTGGCCCGGGCTATCGGGTCTACCTTGCGCGTGAAGGGCGCATGATGTATCTGCTGCTCTGCGGCGGCGACAAGTCTACCCAGCCGGCGGATATCAAGCATGCCAAAACAATGTGGGCAGCAATCAGAAAGGAACTGTCATGACCAAGATCAAAATCGCACGGTTCGACGCGTCGGACTACCTCGACAGCGAGGAAGTGATCGCTGAGTATCTCAACGCAGCGCTTGAAGACGGCGACGCCGACGTTCTGCTCGCCGCTATCGCCGACATCGCCAAAGCGCGCGGTATCGCCAAGGTTGCGGCAGACGCAGGCCTCGGGCGCGAAAGCCTCTACAAAACGCTCGCGCCCGGTTCCAAACCGCGTATGGACACGGTGTTCAAGCTGCTGCGCGCGCTCGGCGTGAAACTCAACGCAGTGCCGGAAGGCGCGGCGGCGGCCTGAGTCGCGTTTCCCGTTCTGCCGGCTTCGTAGGGTGGTCAGCACGTTGGATGGGCTGGGCTGTCAGGAATGTTTCCGGGGTTTCGTAGGCCTGGCCGGGTGTATTTGGGGGTATTCCATTACCTCCCAGGTAATGGATGGCTAGCGCGGTTTGGCTATCATCGGTGGCATGAACACACTCTCTCTTGCGCAAACCATCCCGTCGCATGCGTCGGCGGCCAGCCGCACGGTCGGCGATCTGCTGCGTGAATGGCGCCAGCGGCGAAGAATGAGCCAGTTGCTGCTTGCGGCTGAAGCCGATATTTCGACCCGGCATTTGAGCTTCGTCGAATCAGGTCGCGCGGTGCCGAGCCGGGAAATGGTCATGCATCTTGCCGAACGGCTCGACGTGCCGCTGCGCGCGCGCAATGCACTGCTGGTCGCGGCTGGTTATGCGCCGTTGTTCCGCGAGCGTCCGCTATCGGATCCGCAATTGGCCGCGGCGCGCGAGGCCGTCGAACTGGTGCTGAAGGGACACGAGCCCTACCCGGCGCTCGCCATCGACCGGCACTGGACCATCATTGCCGCGAACAATGCGCTCGCGCCTCTGCTGACCGGCGCCAGTCCGGAACTGCTGAAGCCGCCGGTCAATGCACTGCGCCTGAGCTTGCATCCGGAGGGCATCGCGGCGTCGATCGTCAATTGGCATGCCTGGCGCGAGCACATTCTGGCTCGGCTGCAGCGGCAAATCGACGTGAGCGGCGACAGCACGCTGAGCGCGTTGCGCGACGAACTGGCCGCCTATCCCGCGCCGCCGGACGCGGAAGCGGCCGGGCACGACAACGCCGCCGCCAATCAGATCGCGGTGCCGTTGCGGCTGCGCACGCCGATCGGCGTGCTATCGTTTTTCAGCACGACCACGGTATTCGGTACACCGGTCGACGTGACGCTCTCGGAACTCGCCATCGAAGCGTTCTTTCCGGCCGATCAGCAAACTGCGGCGGCACTGCGCGAATTCGGCGAGAGCCAGCGCGCCGAAGCGGCACGCCAACCGTAGCCTGATGGTAGAAGACGAGGCACACTGCTGCGTTAAGCCCATGTCCTTTCACTCGCCAGATTGACGCGGAGAGATGCACTTGAACGACAACGCCGTACTCGTACGCCAACTCGGTCCCGACGACCGCGACGATTACTTCCAGCTTCGCCTGCGCGGACTGAGGGCGCATCCGGATTCGTTCGGCCAGAGCTACGAGGAAGCGCTCGCCAAAGGTGCGTCACAACACGATGCGATGCTGAAGGGCTCGCGTGCGGCTGAAGGCGATTTTTTGCTCGGCGCTTACGCATCGGCCGGAACGCCGTTGATCGGCGTGGTCGGCCTGATCCGCAATCCGAGCGACAAGCAGCGGCATAAAGCTGCCGTGATCGGCATGTATGTCGCGCCGGAAGCCGCGGGCCGTGGCGTTGGACGCGCGTTGCTCAACGAATTGCTGGCGCGGGCCTCACGCGTGGAAGGCCTACGGCAAATCCAGTTGCTGGTCGGCAGCCGTAACGAAGCTGCGAGAAAACTGTATGAGTCGCTTGGGTTTCGCAAATATGGCTGCGAGATCGGCGCGCTGAATGTCGGCGGCGTGTTTCATGATGCGGATCTGATGGCGCTGTTTATCTAATTGATACTGGCTGATACTGGCGCGGCGGACGTCGCGCCCCGTCACGCTCATTCAATCGCCCAGCCACAGCACGCGATCCGTACTATTTTTTTGACTGCCTTTTCGCCACACCCGCCCTGAAAACGGCTTTCCAGCCGCCGTCGGGCTGCTCTCGATCCGGCGTTTGTCAGTCAACTCACACATGTCCGACCTCTCCACTTCGCTTCCGCGCGTGCCACGCCGTTTCGATATCAATCCGAAACCGCTCGGCGCCGCGCTCGTACTGATCGCGCTCGGCGACGTTTATCTGGCGCGAACCGTCGGCGGCCGCCAGGCGGCGCTCTATCTTGTCGGCGCCCTGCTCGGCATGTCGCTGTATCACGCGGCATTCGGCTTCACGTCGGCGTGGCGGGGTTTTATCGCCGACGGCCGCGGCGCCGGCCTGCGCGCCCAGATGCCTGCTTTTCGATTTTTTGAATGGGTTCTTGAAAATACGAATTCAACGTGCGGCATTGAGGAAGGCTCGGATCCCGTAGTCAAGCTAACGAATCCAATGATCCGGATCGCCCATCGGCAATTCCGCGCGGAAACCGCATTGAACAACCGAAAAAAGCGAAAATATGATCCGAGCTATGCGGACCTCCTCGCGATTGATCCAGCGTTTCGTGCATGGCAACATCTAGCGGCAGAGTGGCACAGCAAGGAAGGCAAAGGGCGCACAGCCTGGCGTGCCCTGACGCGTTTCTTTGCCGATTACATCGTCAGGATTCAGTTCGATAAAAGGCCGGAAGATTTTTTCCTGAACGCACTTGCACGCCCCCCATCGCTAAGACCCTGGGCCCGGAGAAGCTCAGTGGAGGAAAGGCGCTCAATGACAGCCGGCACGATTTCTTCCAATGGATCCTGCGGGAACACGTATCAGAAACAACCGACGACGGACATCGTGTGCGGCGAAGCGATTTTTCGAATCCGGTACAGCGCATTTGCAAAACGATCCTCTTCAAATCGTTGGACACGCCGTTCCGCTACATAGTGGCTTGTGACGCCCGTATGGAAAAAATGGGCCAACCTCGCCTGCGATCGCTCGCTTCGAAGACAAACGGTAAGGCAGCTAGCCACGTTGCCCTGGATCATTTTCTGATGCGCTACCTTCCACGACAGGGTCCCGAATTCGATCCGGCGGTCTTCCTGCGTAAAGACGTGCCGAAAGGCTCATTCATGGAACTACTGAAGAATCAGCCCGTACGCAAGACAAACAGCCTGTCGGTTATGGAACCGTTGAACATCAGCTCAACATTAATAACCACGTGCACGATTTCCTCGACTGGATTATCGATAAGAAACTCACCATCCACGACAGTCCTGATGGCGCGACCGCCGTTGAGTTCGAGAACCCCGTTCCGCATATTCCGGCCAACAGCAGAGAGTCGCTCGATCTCTTGGCGCCGCCCAAGGAAACACTACCTTACCGCTTCATGCAGGAACTACGCTCGATGCTGGCTCAAGGAAACTGTTTCCGCAACCGCGATGACCCCGACTGTGTCTGGCGCACCCGTCCTGCGAGGAAAACCGAGTCCTGCACCAAAAACTCGACCGTCACGGAACTGTGGTCGCCTGTAAGGGCCACGGCACCTTACTGCAAACTTGAAATCCCACTCAGATTATTTCAAGTTCGGTTTCTCGACTCCGGTGAAACCAATACGTGGCGATACGAGACGGTTACCATTCCGGTGTTCCATAGTCAGCGGCTTATGTCGACACCATCGGTGAGCCTACCGCAGACCTTCGCTCCAACATCGCGGCGGAAGCACGGGCAAAGATAGTCTACGAACGACTGATCAACGTAACCGATGACCCGGACATTAAGGAAACATTGTGCTTCCTGATGACGCGTGAAATCGCTCGTCAGAAGTCGTTCGAAAAAGCGCTTCACTCTATCCAGCCGAACTTTCCTCAAGGAAAGCTTCCTGGCGTCCCGGAATTTACAAGTGTCTTTTACAAAATGTCCGCGAGCGACGGCTCTCCGCGAGATCCGTGGAAAGATGGGCCCGAGTGGGATCTGTCGATGCGCCGAAACCGGCAGTGGATGGTGGCGATGGCTCGACGACCATTAACGTGTCCGCCGACGACGCCGATGTTCTTCGTGCCATGGCCTCGCGTACGGCGTCTGACACATCCTCCGCTCCGACGACCGGCTCCGACCTCGGAGTGGGAGAAGCTGTGAAGTGAAATAGTTGGCGACGTAGGAGCGGCTCCGTCCAATAGCCTATCTGCCATATTTTACCTCTGATTCGTTCTACTGAAAATATTTTGACCGATAAGGTCCGGACTATTTGTCAGCGCCGAAGTGATTAACTACAAGGGCACGATTGACTTCAAAAATTATCCGCCTACAATGAATTTTGTTGCATCGCAGCAATTAGCCTTTGCCAGCTGTGCGTGACCGTGAATTCATCAGTTTCATGCACTCGTCGTCTTCCCTATCTGGAGCATCCATGAACACGCTTATCCCCCAACGTTTGGCAGACACACAAACCGCCGGTATCACGCAGCTATTCGCGCTCTCGAGCAGCGCGTTCGATGGCATCGAAAAGCTGACCGCGTTGAATCTTCAGGTGGTCAAGGCGACGCTCGCTGAAAACCAGGCGCTGATGGCTAAGGCGTTGTCCTCGAAGCCTGAAGAACTGTTTGCGTTATCGACAAGCCTCGCGAAGCCCACGGCGGAAAAAATCGCGGCATACAGCCGCCACGTCTACGAAATCATGTCAGGCGTTCAGATTGCACTATCCGCAACCGCGCCGTCCCAGTACCAGCAATTTCAGCGTGACGCACAGGGATTCGTCGAGAACCTCACGAAGAACGCTTCGCTCGGTACCAACATTGTCGAAGCAGAATAAATGCAGATCGGGGTACCGGTTTCGTGCTGTTGCACGTGGGCCGCGAGCCCGCGTGGTGGGCATGATTCGCACAGTGGCGCGGAGCGATCTATTGAGCGCCCGGGTTCTGTGCCGCACAGCCTCACCGCTGCTCACCCCATGAAGTTTGGTCGGGCCACGTTGGCTACGTCCCTCTGGTGCTTTTTTGCAGTCCGCAACGCGCACGCACGGACCTATGCGTTGTGACAATTTTGGTCGCCGCGCAGTCGACCCTATATCGGTGCCTCGGGAGATTCGATGGAAAACCTTGCGTTAACGCCACCCCCGGCAATACTTCTCGCGCTGGAACCCCTTCGCGCCATATCGGATTACTTTGCAAGCCTTGCTCCCTTATCGGAGCCGTTGCCGCCAGGTGATGGTCACCCTGTTCTCATTTTCCCAGGTCTGGGTGTCAGCGGATACGCGACCGAAGGCATGCGTGAGAGGTTGCGAGAGTTGAACTACGAAGTCCACGATTGGGAACAGGGCGTCAACCAATGGCCCGAGACCGATTTCGACAGCTTTCTCGACTTACTAAGCGGGCAACTGAGGCAGATATATGACCGGAATAGTCGCACCGTTTCGTTAATCGGCTGGAGCCTTGGCGGAGTGTACGCTCGCGAACTCGCGAAAAAACATCCGCGATTGGTACGGCAGGCCATTACCCTCGGGACTCCGTTTGCAGACCAGCCAAACTCAACCCATGCCGGATGGCTTTTCACGCTCCTTAACGGCGGAGTATCGCCGATGGATGAGGCGTTGCTCCGGCGGCTGAGTATAGGCCCTGTGGTCCCTTGCACATCGGTATATTCGCCATCGGATGGTATCGTGGGGTGGGAAGGATGCGTCGGGACCGAGTCCGAGTACCATCGGAACATCGAAGTGGAGAACGTGAGTCATTGGGGCATGGTTCACAATCCGGACGTGCTACGAGTCGTGGCTCGCCTTCTTGCCGAGCACCGGCATGGCACATTTCGCACGTTGCTAGGTACCTGCGTCACCAAGCTTTTCTAGATGAAAGGGCCCGGCACTCCGAAACATGTTCAGCTGGTCACGAGATACGTCGACGGAGAAAAGACGTGGGCAACCAGGTAAAAAGGAAAAGCTTCACACCGGCTCAAATTGAAACTGCGTATCTATTGGAGCTGTCCGTCGGAACCTCGCACGTTATCAGCATGTTGTATCCAGCGTCGCGGCAAGCATGTGTCGAAGAGCTGAGCGAGAATTTTCTGACGCGATATGGAAACATCCATCTAAAAGGTTTTCTGCTGGCATTGGCGGAAAAACTTGATGCCCGCGCAAACAGTGAGGGCGCAACTGCGGTCCGACATTACGCACTGTTCGGAGCGACGCCGCCTAAAACCCTTCTCATCTCCGCATCCGCAGCCGTGAAGAAGAAAAGGATGCGGCGCGCGGCACCAAAGTATTCGCAGCCGCTGTAAGTCTGTCACGGACAGGAAAGACGGTGAATCCAATAGGCCGCGCGCTAGTCATTGTCCGGGCGTGAATTGAATCGACGACCCCGCAACCTGATTGCGCCAACCGCGTCTGTCACCGCCTTGTCGCTATAGAAGGTCGCGGATCCGTGGCAGGTTTTTCGCCCGTTGCTTCTGATGCCTTCCTGATGGATGCGGCAATCTCCGAACCGAATAAGAAAACAACGGCTGAGAAATATAGCCACATCATTAGTACGGCAAGAGAGCCTGCCGCACCGAATGAGTTTGCAGTGCCCGCATGGGCAAGATAAAACCCGAACAGATGCCTCCCAGCCGTAAAGAGCACCGATGCAGTCACACCTCCGATAAGGGCATGGCGAAAACGCACCTTTGCATCCGGCAGCAACTTGATAAGGGCAGCAAACCCAATCGCGAGTATCACCAGTCCGAAGACTGATTCACCTATTGCCGCGAGCACAACCAGTTTGGAGTCACCAAAAACCATGCGGCCAGCGAACTGTATGGCTGTGTCCAGCACAAGGGAAACAACCAGCAGGAAGCCTAGGCCCATGACCATCCCGAAGGAAATCAGTCGCGCGCGTAGCAAAAGCGCTAGTCCAGCGATACCTTTGGGCGATTCTGCGGCAAACACGACGTCGAGAGCGGTGTTGAGCGATGAAAACGTTGCCGAAGCACCGACGGCAACAAGTGCAACTGATATCGCAGAGGCAATGCCGCCTCCGCTCGCCCTATGCGCATGTTCGACGAGGGTTTGCATCGCGCTCGCCGCGTCGTTGCCAAGAACGCCTTTGACCTGGTCAAAGAGCCGCCCTTTGGCGGCGTCCGGGCCGAAAAACCACCCGGCGACAGCGAGCACGATGAGTAGCGTTGGAGCAAGCGAAAATGCGGAAAAGAAACCGATGCTCGCGCCCATCATTGAGCAGCGGTCGTCCGAGAACTTGCTGATGGCGGTCCGCGCGGTGGACATCAGCGTTAGCTTGCGCGGGATCGACTGATTTTTTATTTGACGCAGCATACGGAACCTCGCGCGTTGAGCCTGTACCCAAGACTGGAAAATAGTTGCCGAATAGCTTCGTCCTCGTCGGCTTCTTCGTCGTCCTCTGACTCAATCCGGGCCGTTCCGCCTGTCGCGGGTGGGTCACTTCGGGGAAGGTGTCTTCGACCGCCTTGTCGACGGTTTCCTGATAGTAGGCATCGAGGCTGCCCGCCATCTGATAATGAATGCCGAAACGGATATCGGATTTGTCGATGCCCATCCCGAACGCGTTGGTGGCCACCACTACGCGTGTCTCGCCCGACATGAACGCATCTTGCGCAGCTTCGCATGCCCTCGCCGCCATCAGTTTGTCAGCCTGATCCTTCATCAAGGCGATGAGCGGCGACACGACAAGCGCCGTACCATCGAGGCGCAGCGCCGGCAACTGATCGCACAGTGACTTTCCGGCGTCGGTGGGCATCGTCGCAAGCGGGTCGTGCCGTTCCAGCACGCTGCGAATGATGTCCTCCTGTCCGGCGCGCAATCTCGCGATGCCAAACATGACGCGCATCGTCTTGCGCATGCTGCGAAGCCGCTGTTCGAGGGTCATAAGTGCCTGTTGCTTTGATGGGCAGGCGCGATGGCTGTCGCGTTGCTGGATTTAGACAGCGAGTGTGCTGTCGCCAACCAGTCTGCTACCTGCCGCGTCGAGCTTGCTCTGCAGCGCGGCCGGCTGCAGCGGTTCAGCACCATGCCCAGCAACCCGTATGCCTACAGGCCGGCAGGCCTGAGGGCGGACCTGGAAGACGACATGACGTTCATGAATCGGTCACGCGCCAAGCGACTGAGCCGCGACGACCTGAAACGCTTCGGGCGGTTCTCGCCCCATCAATCGTAAAATCAGGTTTTCGAGCTGACTTAATTCCGCCGGCTTCAGGCAGACCGCCTCGAATCCGACTTCCTCCATCTCTCGAAGCTGATCGACTGTGTCGTATGCGGTGAACGCCAGAAGGGGAATTGTCGCAGTGGCCTCGATACGTCTAAGGGCCGTCGCAACGCCGATCCCCGAAAGACCCGGCATGGCGACGTCAAGGACAATACATTCCGGCCGCCAGTTTTTGGCTTCCTTCAGCGCATCTGAACCGTGGTAAACCGCGCGCACCTCCATGCCGCCCGCCGTCAGATAGGCGCTGAGGGCGTCTGCGGAAGCGCGACAATCGTCAACCACCAACACGCGCGGCGCCGTATTCCCCTCGGTGGGGCGTGGTGCATCTCTGTTTGCGTCTGTTTTCATGGCCTTACCTAGGTTGGGCGCGACGTGGAACGAGGGCGTTCGCCAAAGCGCCCGCAACGACCATTCCCGTCCCCTGCCCCGTTGAAAGCCACGAGAGATCGATGACGACATGCCTTCGTGTTGGTTTTCGGCCGGGCGACGTAAGCCAATTCTTGCGCCACGACTTTATTGCTACCAGGCGGACTGCATCGGCGCTGCCCGTCCCTCAGGTCTGTTGAAGAGTAAAGCCTGGTGACAACAGGTCAACCGTCAACCGTCTGTCTCGCAAACGACCATAAATCGGGTAAGCGCCACCGGTCCGAACGTATTGCTGATCGCGACATCGGCGGCATCCCGGCCGCGTGCCATCAGGATGCGCCCGGTGCGCGGCGCATTGTTGCGCGGATCGAAGGTTTCCCATTTGTTTCCCAGATACGCCTCAAACCAGGCACAGAAGTCCATCGGTGCGTAGGGAGGTGGAAGACCCACGTCGCTGATGTAGCCAGTGCAATAGCGCGCGGGGATGTTCATCGCCCGGCACAGCGCGACCGCGAGATGCGCGTAGTCGCGGCATACGCCGACACCGTCCTGCCATGTTTGCCACGCCGTTTTAGTCGGCCGCGCGCAGTTATAGTCGAAGCGGATATGGTTGTGCACGAAGTCGCAGATCGCCTGCACGCGAGCTCGCCCAAGCGGCGTGTGGCCGAACAATTGCCACGCAGCCTCCGAGAGCAGATCTGTCTCGCAGTAACGGCTGCCAAGCAGGAAAATCATGCATTCGTCGGGTAGCTCTTCGATCGCGTTCTGATAGTTGTTGGCCCCGCATAGCTCCTGATTCGGAGACACGTCGAATACGCCGCGCGCAGACAGCGTCAGCACGCCGGGTGGCGTCGTGAGACGCGTGCAGAGGTTGCCGAACGAGTCGTGATACTGCCGGAGCAGAACCCACGGATGCGTAATGAGGTGATCCGGAGCGATCATGTCCGCGGCGCGGGAGCTGTGCGTGTTCAGCATTAGAAGCATCGGCGTCGATTGCGCACACTCGTACACCAACTCGTACCCTACGCGAAGTCTCATCTGGTCACCTTTTGCGGCAGCACTGCAACGATCTGATCCGAAGCCATCGACGAAGCTCCAGCAATGACCGTTCCACGATGACGTAGCATCGCGTGCCCAGTGGCTCCCGCCTCAGGCCTCGGACGCCGCAGCGCCGGGCTCAAGACTGCCGCAGGCCCATCGGCATACCGTTCCCCTATTCACCAGATGTTGGTAATTGCCTCAGCACAGGCCCGTGGCGCGCGGCCCGACCGTCGAACGGCAGGGCAGCCTCATTGACCACCATCCACCGCCTTCAACGCTGACCGGAGGCATGGCCAGCGAGAGTCCCCTCGTCCCATGCGCATCGCTGCAATCTGTAGCCTCAACCCGCGCGATGGCTAGCGGAGGGCGGGCGCGGCGCGGGAGCCGACAACGCGGCAATCCTGCCTGCGTGCCGATTCGAACGCTACGCGCCAACCCTGATTGCTGACACATGTTCGTCATGATAGTTTGCTGCAATCCCCACCGCCGCAACTGGCATCTATGTTTCCGCGCCTCCGCGCGCGAAGAAAAAAACGGGGTGAGTAGCTCTGGACTTATCGTACGCATACGCCTATCCCCAAGAGGAATTCGAGAGCCATGGCTTCGATGATCCAGTGGACGACTCTGTTCTCCTGCCTCCGCACGGCGTCTGTCGCGGCTTCCCTGTCCATCGCCGCACTTGGAGCCCATGCCGCGGATCTCGTGATCGCAGGCCGGGACGACATCTACGGCCGCGGGCTCGCGCAGGCGGTGGACGGCTACAGGAAACAGCACCCGGGCGTCGATATCGAGTTGCTGAAGCTGCCGAACAACGACCTCTATCAGAAGCTGAAGCTCTCGTTGCGGGAAAACACGCGCGCCTATGACCTGGTGATGATGGACGACACCTGGTCCCCCGAATTCATCGCCAACGGATGGCTTCAGCCGCTGCCCGCCACGCTCGCAGACGCTGACATGGTGCCCTCCACAATCGCCCTGGGACGCGCCTCGACGGGCATCCTGTACGCGATGCCGATCGTCGGCAACGTCGAGATGTTCGCCTATCGCAAGGATCTGCTGGCGAGTCGCGGCCTGCAGCCGCCGCGCAACTGGGACGACGTGCTGAAAATCGCACAGACCATCGGTACAGCCGACAAGGACGTTTCGGCTGTCGTGTTTCGCGGCATGAAGGGCAACCCCGTCGTCACCGGTTTTCTGCCGATCCTGTGGGCGTATGGTGGAGAAGTCGTCGACACGAACGGCAAGGTCACAATCGATTCGCCCCAGGCGCTGGCCGCGCTGAAGATGCTCCTCGCCCTCAAGAAGTGGGCACCGAAGGACGTCGATGTGTATGGCGCCGGCGAAGTGCGCGACGCGTTGCAGGGCGGCACGGCCGCGCAGGCCATCGAAGTGTGGCCCGCCTGGCTGCCTGCGCTCGACGATCCGGCGAAGTCGCGAGTCGTCGGCCAGATCGCGTTGCAGCCTCCGCCCGGCGAGGTCAAGGGGCCGGCGCCGATGCTCGGCATCTGGCAAATGGGCATTGCGAAAGATGCAGCGCATGCGAAAGTGGCAGCGGATTTCCTTGCCTATCTGACTTCGTCAGCAACGCAAACGCAACTTGCCGTGCTGGGCATTCCGCCGACGCGCAAGAGCGTCTTCGCCAACCCGGCGCTCGTCAAGCAATATCGCTGGTATCCGGACCAGCTCAAGGCGCTCGAAGCGGGCCGTGCGCGCCCGCGCGTGAAGGACTGGCAGCAGATCGAGGCGATTCTCGGCGACGCGTTGCAACTCGCGCTGACCGGGCAGGCCGCGCCCGACGCAGCCTTGCATCAGGCCGCGCAGAAGATCGCCCAGGCCAACGCCGTCTCGCAGTGACAGCGCCTGCAAGCGGGGAAACGGGTCGATGAGCCGGTCGCGACGTTACCTGCCGCTGATCGTCCTGATGAGCCCAGCCGTGCTCGTGCTCGGCGTGCTGGCGCTCTACCCGGTCGCACGCGTACTGATCGATTCATTTTTCTCAGTGGATTACGCGTCGGGGCACCGCTCGTTCATCGGGCTCGCCAATTATCGATCGGTCATTGCGGACGGCGAGTTCGGCACGAGTTTCGTCAATACGATCCAGTTCATGATCGTCGCCTCGATCGCTGAAGTCCTATTCGGACTCGCGCTCGCGCTACTGTTCGTTCGCGCGTTTCCGGGCCGGCGCATCGCATTGCCGCTCGCCGTGCTGCCGATGATGCTCTCCACGCTCGTCTGCTCCGCCATCTGGCGCAACTGGCTCAATTACAACGGCTTCCTGAATGCGTTGCTCACGGCGGCAGGTCTGCCGCGGGTGCCCTGGCTATCCGATCCGCACGTCGCGCTCTGGTCGCTGATGCTGGTCGATGTCTGGCAATGGACGCCGATGGCATTCCTCATCATTCTCGCGGGGCTACAGTCGATTCCACCTGAAGTCGCGGAAGCGGCACGCACCGACGGTGCGAACGAATGGCAGTGCTTGCGGTACATCACGCTGCCGCTCGTTGCACCGCACATCGCCCTTGCCATGCTGCTGCGGTCGATCGACACTTTCAAGCTGTTCGACAAGGTGTACGCGTTGACGGGCGGCGGTCCCGGCAATGCCACGCAGACGCTGTCGACGTACATCTACGACACGGGCTTCCGGTTCTTCAACGTTGGGCCTGCCAGCGCGGCTTCGGTACTGATGCTCGTCACCTGCGCGGTGCTGGTCTCGGGATACATATGGAAATCGGCCGTCAAGCGCGACCGGTGATGCCGGTCGCGCGCCTGCAGGGATTCGCGCGACGCTCGTCCGGTGCCGCGGTGCGTGGTCTATTGCGGCTCGGTGCGCTGGCGGTGTTGCTGCTGCCGTGCGTATGGATGGTTGGCGCGGCCTTCACGCCCACGCTGGAACGCCTCGCTCATCCGCTTGCTTTGTGGCCTTCCACGCCCACGTTCGAGCATTTTGCGGCGGTGTGGGAAAGCGGCATGGCCCAGTCGGTACTGAACTCGGTGTGGGTCGCGCTGGGCGCCACGTTGCTCGCACTCGCTCTGGCTTTTCCGGCCGCCTATGCCCTCGCGCGACTTGCGTTTCCGGCGCGGCTCGATCTGGTGTTCCTGATGCTCGTGCTCGCCCTCAAGCTGATGCCGCCGATTGCGGTGGCCGTACCGCTGTTTTCGCTGGCAAAGTGGCTCCATCTGCTCGACTCCCTGTTCGGGCTGATACTCGTGTATCAGCTATACACGCTGCCGATGGCGATCTGGATGTTGCTGCCGTTCGTGCGCGACGTGCCGATCGACTTCGAAGAAGCCGCCGCGCTCGACGGCGCGAACCTCGCACAGCGCATCGTCTTCATCGTCATGCCGCTGTGCGCGCCAGGTCTCGTTGCCACCGCCATCTTCGTGTTCATCACTGCATGGAACGAGTTTCTGCTGGCGCTGTTGTTCGTCTCGTCGCCGAGTCATTTCACGCTTCCGCTCGTCATGGCGGGCTATGTGACCGAGAACGGCATCGACTGGGGAGAACTGATGAGCGCGGGGCTGATTTCGTCAGTACCGACGCTTGTGCTCGCGGGTTATGTGCAGCGCTACCTGATGCAGGGCTTTTCGGGCGGGTTGAAGTAGCGAGCTCCAATCTTCTGTCGTTGGTTGCAGCAGACGCTTTGCTTATCCAGTGGTTCTCTTGTGCCCTGCCCTGACCGATCCCACTGTTTCGCCCGCTGACTGGATGTCGGCGATCGATGGCAACCGATTGCTTTCCGCACCGACCTTGCCGGGCAGCCACGACACCTGCGCCTACACCGTCGATGACCGGCTAGCGCGCACGCAGCATGCCACGCTCGACGATCAGTTGCACCATGGCGTGCGGGTCCTCGACATCCGCTGCCGCCATGAGCGCGATCGCTTTGCGATTCATCACGGCGGCATTCCGCTGGGTCTCACTTTCGACGATGTGGTGCGGACATGCAGTCAGTTTCTCGCGCGTCACCCCGGCGAATGCATCGTGATGTCCGTCAAGGACGAATGGCCCGCGCGTGACTGCACCCGCACCTTTGCCGCGACCTTCGAATGGTATGTGAGGCAACGAGCGGATGTGCGCTGGCACCTTGCCGCTGAACTGCCGCTGCTACAGACGGTACGCGGGGGCATCGTGCTGCTGCGGCGCTTCACGAGCGACAAGCCGCTCGGTATGGATCTGACGGCCTGGCACGACAACGCGACGTTTGATATTGACAACGTGGCGGCGCCGTTCACCATCCAGGACGAGTTTCGCGTGCCGGTGCCGATATCGATCGCTTCCAAATGGCGCGCCATCGATTCGCTGCTGGACCTCGCCCCAAGTCTGTGCGGGGAACGTTGGGTTATCAACTTTTGCAGCGGCACGGGCATGGCGGCACCCCCAGTCGTCGTGGCGCTTGGCGATCCACAGCATCGCGGTATTCACGAGCAGCTTGCCGAGCGACTCGCGAGTCGTTCGGAAACGTGCGGCACCGTGATGCTCGACTTTTGCGACTGGAAGGATTGGCGCCACGTTCATGCGTTGATCGACTGCAACTGGAGCCGATAAGGCCGTCTTTGCGCAGGGAAAGCGCCAACCTTTTTTACGCGTCTCAACTGACGAGGCTGCCCGACTTGATAGATGCTCAATTGCTGAGCTTCTGAACCGTGGGCCCGCTGACTGGCTTCACTGAAATCGCTCCAGAATCAGGACCGATTGTTAGCGTCACTGGGATTCAGCGGCATCGTGTCAGGCAGCTTGCACGGCTGGCTGTGGCTGGTCGCGGCCTTTGCCGGGAATGTGCTGGGCACGCGCCTGCGGCCGGCGTTCGGTCTCGAAGTCGAACGCGTTCGCTCCACCGGCTGCCAGATGTAACGTAGGAAGTTACAAATACAGCCTTGTTTGTAACCGGGGCCGTACCAACCTGTTACACCTTCGTTTTGGCCCCATAGCGGCCCCGGATAGCGGTATTTATTGCTCTATATTGCGCTCGCTTTCTATTTCCTTTCCGAGTCGAGCGGGAATTACCGATCCGCAGCCGGCCCGCTCTCTCCCCTCAGACAAACAAGCAAAACGCCCGTAGTACAAGGGTTTCCATGGAGCAGACAAATGTCTCCGATAGCGGAAAATCCACTTGGCATGGTCTATTACAGCACCGTGAAAGAGTTACCGAAATTTGATGTATCTTTTTGAGATATTTTTTTGAGAAGGGATTGATTTCTTGTTTTACCCTTCATACAATTCGTCCCAAGCTGTTACGAAATGTAACGTGATGTATCAAAAAGGTCGCCATCTGTATCAGGTGGTAACCCGTAGCCGGAGGACAACGTTTCCGGCGAGGCACAAAAGACATAACGGCAAAAAATGCCGACATAGTAATTCGGGGCTTCGGAAAAAACAGAAATGGACCGTAGCAGCGAGACGCTGGATTCAATCCGCGAGATTAATTTGTCTTACATCATGCTTGCGCAACGTATGTTGCGTGAGGACAAACCGGTCGGTATGTTCCGGCTGGGACTGTCGTCGGAACTGGCTGATTTGCTTGCCGGGCTGTCGCTCGCGCAGATCGTCAAGCTGGCCGCTTCCGATCAGCTTTTGTGCTTCTTCCGCTTCAACGATCACTCGATGCTGTCGGCGTTGACGCAAACGACAAAGCACACCGCAGTGGCACCGACTCACGCGGCGATCCTGCTTGCAGGCCAGCCGGCTGAACAGTTCGCTTAATCGAGGTGACTGCGATGCTCAAGCGTAGCCTGACGGAAGACGCACAGGAAGTATTCCGCGCCATTGCGCTGATCGAACTGGGCGCACGCATGCAAGTGCTCGAGAGTGAATTGACGCTCTCGCGCGACCGCATGATCCGCCTGTATCGCGAGGTCAAGGGCGTGTCGCCACCCAAGGGCATGCTGCCGTTTTCGGCGGACTGGTATATGACGTGGCTCGCGAACATCCACGCGTCGTTGTTCTACAACACGTACCTGTTTCTGAAGAACGAAGCGCGTTGCTCGCATCTGGACGCGCTGACCAAAGGGTATCGGCTGTATCTGGAACATTGCCAGCACAGCGAAACCGAACCCGTGCTGGACTTGACGCGTGCGTGGACGCTGGTGCGTTTCTTCGACGCCGACATTCTGCAATTGACCAAATGCTGCCGTTGCACCGGCAAGTTCGTGGCGCACAAACACGATCTGCAGCATAACGTGGTGTGTGGCGCGTGCCAGCCGCCGTCGCGTGCCGGCAAGACGAAGAAAGCCGCGGCTGCCCGCCAGGAAGCGCTCGAAGCAGCACAGATCGCGCAAGCCGCCTGAGTGGAGCACCGCTGAGTCGATGAGGGCAGGTCCAGCCCGATTCGAACCGAAGCCTTGATTAGAAAGTCCGCCTCAGCGCGGACTTTTTTTCGTCCCATTCGCGCCGTCGGCCGGCATCAGGCACGCGGCGAAAAGCCGGATCAGCCGGCCAGTCCCACCGTCTGCACCACCAGCCAAAGATTCGCCGCGCTGATCACCACGAACAGCGTCCACGCGACGAACCGCGTCAGCAGCGTGTTGGCGAATTCGCCCATCAACGAACGGTCGCTGGTCATGCGGATCAGCGGATAAAGCGCGAACGGCAGTTGCAGGCTCAGCACGACCTGGCTTGCGACCAGCAGTTTGCCGACCGCGCCGTTACCCATCATCTGCACGCCGATCAGCGCGGGGATCAAGGCCAGTGCGCGCGTGATGAGGCGCCGTTGCCAGCACGGAATCTTCAGCTTCAGGAAGCCTTCCATGATGACCTGCCCCGCCACCGTGCCGGTGAAGGTCGAGCTTTGCCCCGAGGCGAGCAGGGTCACGGCGAACAACACCGCCGCGAAACCGGTGCCGACGATCGGCGCGAGCAGCTTGTAGGCGTCTTCGATTTCGGTGACCTGATTGTGGCCGGTGGCATGGAACGCCGCGGCGGCAAGAATCAGGATCGCCATGTTGATCAATAGCGCGAACACCAGCGACGCGATCGTGTCGATGCGCGACATGCCGATCGCCGAGCGGATGCTGACGGGGTCGCGCTTCACCGCGCGCGTCTGCACGATCGACGAATGCAGATAGAGGTTATGCGGCATGACCGTCGCGCCGAGAATGCCGATCGCCAGATACATGGGTTCGCGCGAGTTCAAAGCCTGCCACGACGGAATCAGCCCTTGTGCGACCGACGGCCAATGCGGCTGCACCAGCGCGAGCTCGATGATGTATCCCACGCCGATGGTCGCGATCAGGCCGAGCATGATCGCTTCGAGATCGCGGAAGTTCTTACCCTTCAGGCCGAGCACGATCAGCGTATCGAACGCGGTCAGCAGGACGCCGGTGGTCAGCGAGCATTTGAATAGCAGATGGAAAGCGAGCGCGCCGCCCAGCACTTCGGCCAGATCGCAGGCCACGATCGACAGTTCCGCGAGCAGCCATTGAAAGCGCGCCACACCCGGCGAATAACGCGCTCTCGACAACGCCGCGAGATCGCGTCCAGTCGCGATGCCGAGGCGCATGCTCAGGCATTGCAGCGCCATCGCCGCGAGACTCGACAGCATGACGACGAACAGCAGGCTGTAGCCATAGCGCGATCCCGCTTCGATGTCGGTGGCCCAGTTGCCCGGGTCCATATAGCCGATCGAGATCAGCAGGCCGGGGCCTGCGAATTGCAGGATCTTCTTCCAGAAAGGCGCGCCTTGCGAGACGGCCACCGAGCCTTGCACCTCGGATGGGCAAAACGGCGCCGTTGCGGTGGTCGGTAGTTTGAACTGCAATCCGGGAATCTCTTGAAGGGGATAAAACGCGGCGCATCGTGCCGGCCGCCGCGAACCGCCTCAAGTGTACAAAGAAACTTCCGGCAACGCGCCGGTGAGCGCGTATCGGCCGACGTCGCGCACGCGATAGTCGAGCGGATCATGCAGCGTATGCACGCGGGCGTTCCGCCAGAAACGGTCGAGCGCGAGCGGCGCGTGCGTCGCGCGCGCGCCACAGGCATCGAACAGTTTTTCGCTGACGTCGAGCGCGGCGCGGTGCGCGACGATCTTCGCCTCCGACGTGGCGAGCGCAACCTGCGCACGGGTTTCCGCGGAAAGCGACGGACCTTGTTGCCACGCGTCTTCCAGCAACCAGGCCGCACGCGTCGCCAGCGCTTCGGCGCTCACCGCTTGCAGGCGCATTTCGCCGAAACGCTGGATCAGGTAGGGATCGTCGGAGGCCTTGTCGACGCCGGAATAGATCCACGCCTTGCCGTTCCGCGTGACGTAGGCGCGCGCTTCGTCGAGCGCGCCTTGGGCAATGCCCACGAACAGATTGGTCAGCACCTGTTGCGAGATCAGCGTGCGCAAACTTGCATGCGGCGTGTCCGGCCGCACCATCACTTCATCGGGTTCGACCTTGACCCGCGTGAAGGACACGCTGCCGCTGTCGGTCTGCCGCTGGCCGATCGGGTTCCAGTCCTCGTGAACGGTGATGCCTTCGCGCGTCGTCGGCACCACGCCGAACACCGGTTTGCCGGTGAGCGGATCGTGCGCGGAGACCGTCATCATCTGCGAGCCGCGTGTGCCGGAGCAAAAGCCCTTCTGGCCGTCGAGCAGGTAGCCGCCGTCATCGGTTGCGCTTCCAACCAGTCGCGTGTCGAGCGGATTGACGGCGTTGCCCCACCACCATCGTCCTTCGACGGTGCCGCTCAAATAGCGGGCTCGTTGTTCCGGATTGCCCCATACATTGACGCTGACCACCTGCAAGCAGGTGAAGCCCAGCAGATGCGCGAGCGCGCTGTCCACTTGCGCGATCTTGCGGATCGTCTCGTAGATATCGGGCCAACGCGCGCCGAGGCCGCCGAATTCGCGCGGTACCGCGAGCGTGAGCAACCCCGCGTCGGCGATCCATTGTTTTTCCCGCGCGGCATGGCCGCCATCGATATCGCGCTGCGCGGCACTGGCGCGCAGCGCGTCGAGCAAACCAGCGAGATCGCGCACCTCGGGCGTAGCGAATGCCTGAGGCGTTTGCAACGCATCGGCATGACGAGGATCGTTCATGCAATTTCCACTTGAAGAGTTGTTCGGCGAGCGGCAGCAAGCGGAACGTTTGCGGCGCTCGATGCCGTAGCTAGCATGATAGGCGGTGATGCGAGCGCAGCAAATGTGAACGGCTATTCTTCATGCAAATAGCAGCCGCGCGGTAAATACGATCAGACCCGCTGCGCAAGCCGCCGCACGAACCGGTCACCGACGAACTGCACCGCCGTGACGATCGCGATCAGCAGCACGATCACCGTCACCATCACAGTCGTATCGAAACGCTGATAGCCGTAGCGGATCGCCAGATCGCCGAGACCGCCGGCGCCGACCGCGCCCGCCATCGCGGAGGAACCGATCATCGCCACCACGGTAATCGTGAAGCCGCCGAGAATGCCCGGCAGCGCCTCAGGCAAGAGCACATGCCAGATGATGTGCCGGCGTTGCGCACCCATGGCCTGCGCGGCTTCGGTCAAACCGCGGTCCACTTCACGCAGGCTCACTTCGGCCACGCGCGCAAAAAACGGAATCGCCGCGATACTGAGCGGCACGATCGCGGCCCATACACCGATCGTCGTGCCGATCAGCAAACGCGTGAGCGGCAGCAACGCGACCAGCAGAATGATGAAGGGTGTGGAGCGGAACGCGTTGACGAGCGCACCGAGCGTGCTGTTCACCGCCCGCTTCTCGAAGATGCCGCCGCGTGTCGTCGTGACCAGCACCAGCGCCAGAGGAATGCCGATCAGGGCCGCGATGAATGCGGACACGCCGACCATGACGATGGTGTCGCGAATCGCATCGGCGAGTTCGGAAAGCCACAACTCAGACATAGCCCAGTACCTCGACGTGATTGGCGTAATGGCGCGCGCGTTCGAGGAGCGTCGCGATCTGTTTCTGTACGGTGCTGCCCTCGTCCGCGCGCACTTGCGCGGACACCACGAGGCGCCCTTGCGCGTGCCCCTGAATCCGGTCGATGCCGCCATGCACGAAACTCACCCGGCCGCCATCGGCACTCAACGCCGACGCAAGGCCACCGAGATCGGGCTCACGCGCATCGACGCCGGTGAAACGCACGTCCAGCAGAATCTGCGCGTCCACTTGCGCAATGTCGTGCAGTGGCTTGATCCGTTGCGCAAGGTCAATCGGCAAGTCATGCACCAAGGTGCGCAACAACGCGCGTGTCGCATCATGTTGCGGATCGCCGAACACGCGCCACACTGGGCCTGTCTCCACCACCTCGCCGCGCTCGATCACCGCAACCGTATCGCACACTTCACGAATCACCTGCATTTCGTGCGTGATCAATACGATGGTCAGATTCAGGCGCTGATTGATATCGCGCAGCAACGCGAGAATGGCTTGCGTCGTTTCGGGATCCAGTGCGGAGGTCGCTTCGTCGCAAAGCAGAATGTCCGGATCGGTGACCAACGCGCGCGCAATGCCAACGCGCTGTTTCTGGCCACCGGACAAGCTCGCCGGATACGCGTCGCGTTTGGCGGACAAACCCACTAATTCCAGTAGCGCATCGACTTTTTTGTCGATCGCCGCTTTCGGCACACCGGCGATTTTCAGCGGCAACGCAATGTTCTCGCGCACCGTCTTTGCCGAAAGCAGATTGAAGTGCTGAAACACCATGCCGATGCGCCGGCGCAACGCCACGAGTCCGCGTTCGTCGAGTTCACCGACGCTCACGCCATTCACGCGCAGCGCGCCCGAACTCGGCTTTTCCAGGCCGTTGACGAGCCGCAACAGCGTCGACTTGCCTGCTCCGCTGCGGCCGATAATGCCGAACACTTCGCCCCGCGCCACATTCAACGTGACGTTGGCGAGCGCCGCGGTCGACACGCCGCGTGCGTCGGCGAACACTTTACCGACGTTGTCGAATATCACTGCGGGTTGCGCCGTCGTTGCGTGCGAGTCAGGATTGACGGCGAGAGACGGCGCGTCTTCGATGAACTGCGGCACGTCAAAAAGATTGGCCATGGTTTCGCTCCTCTCTTACGCTTCCGCGGCGGCTTGCACCCGGCGGCGATGCTGCGCGCCCGCATGTACGTCGGGCAGTCGCGCACGGCCGCCGCCGAACAGTTTCTCGCGCAGCGTCGGCGCAGGATCGTAATCCTCCTTGTAAACGCCGCGATTCTGCAATTCCGGCACGACCAGATTCACAAAGTCTTCGAACGATTCAGGCATCACCGTGCGCGTCAGATTAAAGCCGTCGACACCCGCTTCCTCGATCCACGACACCAGTTCATCCGCGATCTGCTGCGGCGAGCCGACCACCGGCTTCGCGCGGCCGCCGAGTGTCATCTGTTCGAGCACTTTGCGTTTGGTCCACACACCGCTCACGCTCTTCTTCGAAATCGCCTCGACGGCCGATTGCATCGACTCGGTCTTCACGTAGGAGATCGGTTCGTCCAATTCGTATTGCGAGAAGTCGATGCCGGTCGAACTGGAGAAATGCGCGATGCCGCCTTCGGCGCTCGCGTAACGGCGGTATTCCTCGAATTTTTCCTGCGCGGCCCGCTCGGTTTCGCCGACTACAACGGTGATGCCCGCGAAGATCTTGATGTCGTCCGGCGCGCGGCCGAAGCTCACCGCACGCGCGCGGATGTCGTCGACAATCGAGCGCGTCAACTGCTTGTTCTGGCCGCCGACGAACACGCATTCCGCGTGACGTGCCGCGAAATCGACGCCACGGCTCGACGATCCCGCCTGGTACAACACGGGCGTGCGTTGCGGTGACGGCTCGCTGAGATGAATCGCGTCGATCGAATAGTACGGACCGTCGTGCTTCACGCGATGCACCTTGTCCGGATGCGAGAAGATGCGCGCCGCGCGGTCGCGCACCACCGCGTCGTCTTCCCAACTCTGCTCCCACAGCTTGTAGACCACGTCCATGTAATCGTCGGCGCAGTCGTAGCGGTCGTCGTGGCTGATCTGCTGCGCGAGCCCCATGCCGCGCGCCGCGCTGTCCAGATAGCCCGTCACGATGTTCCAGCCCACCCGGCCTTTGGTCAGATGGTCGAGCGTCGACATGCGCCGCGCGAACAGATACGGCGGCTCGTAAGTCAGATTCGACGTGACGCCGAAGCCGATGTGTTTGGTCACGTGCGCCATGGCGGGCACGATCAGCGACGGATCGTTGATCGGAATCTGCACCGATTCACGCAACGGCGTTTCCGGGCCGCCTTGATAAACGTCGTACACGCCGACGATATCCGCGAGAAAGATCCCGTCGAACTTGCCGCGCTCCAGCGTTTGCGCAAGGCTCGTCCAATAGTCGAGGTCGGTGTAATGCGCCGAACGGTCGCGCGGATGCGTCCACAACCCGTGATTGATGTGGCCGACCGCATTCATGTTGAACGCGTTCAGCAGGATCTTTTTCTTCGCCATCGTGCGGCTCCTTTGGCTTTCCGGTTTCGGCTAACCGCGCGGGTTACCAGGCGACGGCGTAGAGATTGCCGAAGGCTTTGTCGAGCGCGGCGCGCACTGCCGGCGAATGCTGATAGATCGAGATGAACTTGCGGATGCGCGGATCGTTCGCGCTTTCCGGACGCACGACCCATTGAATCGCGTAGTTCTTGTTTTCCAGGCCGTCGAACAGCAGCGCGCTATTCGGATCGGTGGTGCCGGCCAGCTTGATGAAACTCGGGTAACCCTGTGCGAGATCGACGTCGTCGAGCGAACGCGCCAGTTGCGATGCTTCCAGTTGCACGATCTTCAGATGCTTCGGGTTGTCGATAATGTCGAGTGTCGTCGCGCGATAGTCGATGCCCGGCTTCAGTTTGATCAGACCGGCGCGTTGCAGCAGCAACAGGCCGCGGCCACCGTTGACCGGATCGTTGGCGATCGCGACCGTGGCGCCGTCTTTCAATTCGTCGAAGCGCTTGATCTTCTTCGAGTACAGGCCGATCTTCATGATCGTGCCCGGCGCGATCGCGACGAAGTTATAACCGCCTTGCTTCTTTGCATTCTCGAGAAACGGAATGTGCTGGAAGTAGTTGACGTCGATGTCCTTGTTGGCGAGCGCCGCGTTCGGCGTGTTCCAGTCGGTGAACTCGATGATCTTCACGTCGAGGCCCTGTTCTTTCGCTTCGCGCGCGGCGATTTTGAGCGCTTCGATTTGCGGGCTGGTTGCGGTGCCGATTTTCAGCGTGGGCGAGTCGGCCGCCGAAGCGGGCGCGGCCTGCAACGCGAGTGCGAGACCGAACGCGCTGATAAGCGAGACAGCCGGCGTGTGGAAAAAGCGCTGCACGGTGGATAGAAAAATGCGCATGGTGAACTCGTAGGTTTCGGGCGTGGTTTGATTCGAGGCGAGCCGATCCAGCGGCATGCGCTGAAGTGCCTACAAAGGGAGTTCCTTCGAGACGTAATCAGCGTTGCCGGATAAGTCGGGCAACGGAAAATCCTACGTGCGGCTTAAACCGCGCGTGGCAGCGACAGGACGCGCAATGGGGTCAGCGCGGACAGCGGAAGGTCGGACAGGTCATCGCCTCTCTCCAGATGAGGTGCGACTCATCATAGTGGGCGGCAAAGCGGCGGTCTACGAAGGGATTTTTGTAAGGAAAGCGGGAAAAATGATTTGGGCAAAAAAACGCCGGGCCGCGCTTTCGCGCGGCCCGGCGAGCACCGCTCATCCGTGACTCAAAAACTTACTGCTTCGCCACCTGCTGCACGGTAGCAACTGCAGCCACCGGAGCCGATGCCGGCGCAACCGCACCCACCGCCGTATCCGCCGCCTTCACATCACCCCACCCGCCGCCCAACGCGCGAATCAGATTGACCGTCGCCACCGCCTGCGTGCCCGACAGATGGCTCGCCTGCAGTTGCGAAGTCAGCACCTGCCGCTCGCCGTCGATCACATCCAGATAGCTGACCGCACCCTCCGTGTACTGCGTACGCGACAGATGCGCCGCCCGTTGCGAGGCCTGAACCGCATCGTTCTGCTCGCGCATCTGATCGTCGAGCAAACGCAAATCGGACAGGTTGTCTTCCACCTCACGGAATGCCACCAGCACCTGCTGACGATACTGCGCCACGTCCTCGTCATACTTCGAACGGGCTTGTGCGAGGTTCGCCTTGCGGCGGCCGCCGTCGAACAGAGGCAGCGTCAACGCCGTGCCGGCAATCGGTCCGAGAAGGAACGCGCGGCTCGACCACTTGAACAGATCGCCGAGCGTCGCCGATTCGAATCCAGCCGCGCCGGTGATATCGAGTTTCGGGAAGAACGCCGACTTCGCGAGGCCGACACGCGCATTCGCCGCCTGCATCGCGCGCTCCGCCGCCGAAATATCCGGCCGGCGTTCCAGCAACGCCGAAGGCAGGCCCGGCGGCACACGCACCGTCATCGGAGCCAGCGGCGCTTCCGCGAACGAGAAATCCGCCGGCGGCTTGCCGAGCAGAATCGCCAGGCTATGTTCCGATGCCGCGCGTTGACGCGCCACGCCCACGGCGTCCGCACGCGCGCTCGCGAGTTCATTGCGAGCCCGCGATACATCCAGTTCGCCGATATCGCCTTCCTTGAAGCGCCGTTCGACCAGCTTCAGCGTGTCCTCACGCAACGCCACGGTACGACGGTACAGATCCTGATCCGTATCGAGCTCGCGCAACTCGAAGTAGTTCTGCGCGACATCCGCCTGCAAGGACAATTGCACCGAACGGAACAGCGCTTCGCTTTGCTGTTCGTCCGAACGCGATGCGTTCACGTTCGAGCCGACCCGTCCGAACAGATCCGCTTCGTACGACGCGGTGGTTTGCGCGCGCCAGATCGTGCCAGTGGTGCCACCCACGCTATCCGGCTGAAGTTGCGACGCCGCCGAAGCCCGTTCGCGCGTCGGGCCGAAGCCCGCATCGAGCTTCGGGAACCAGTCCGACTTCGCTGCCTGCGTCACCGCACGCGCCTGCTGCACGCGCGCCGCGGCCGCCTTCAGGTCCTGATTCGCGGCGGCCGCCTGCTCTTCGAGCGCGTTGAGTTGCGGGTCGCCGAAAATCGTCCACCACTCGCCGCGATGCGCGTCGTCGGCGGGTTGGGCCTGCTTCCACGTGCCGTTGTCCTGCGCCGATGCACCCGACGCACCCGAAGGCGCGGAAGCAGCCGACGTAGCCGACGCCGCAGGCGCTTCCTTGAACGCAACCGGCGTATCCACCTCCGGCCGCTTATACGTGGGCTCCAACGAGCAGGCGGCGAGCAACGCGACCAGCAAACCGCTGGCAGCCGCGCGGCCCCACCCGCCTAAAGATTCAAAGCGTTTCATTATTGTTTTCTCCTCAGGCGTCCGTCACCGGCGCGCCATAGTGCGGCGCGTCTTTCTGCGCGACGTGAATCGTTCCGCCCGCTAGCGTACGCAGCACCACATAGAACACAGGGGTCAGCATCAGACCGAACAGCGTGACGCCGAGCATGCCGAAGAACACCGCGATACCCATCGCATGACGCATCTCCGAACCGGCTCCGCTCGACAACACCAGCGGCACCACGCCCATGATGAAGGCGATCGACGTCATCAGAATCGGCCGCAGACGCAAGCGGCTCGCCTCGATCGCCGCCGACAGCGGCGTATGCCCGTCATGCTCCAGTTCGCGAGCGAACTCGACGATCAGAATCGCGTTCTTCGCCGACAAGCCCACCAGCACCATCAAACCGATCTGCGTGAAAATGTTGTTGTCGCCACCCGTGAGCCACACACCCGTCAGCGCGGACAACACGCTCATCGGCACGATCAGGATCACCGCGAGCGGCAGCGTCAGACTTTCATACAGTGCGGCGAGCACGAGGAACACGAGCAGCACGCTGATCGGGAACACCCACAAGCCCGCATTGCCCGCCAGAAGCTGCTGATACGTGAGGTCGGTCCATTCGAGCTTCACGCCGTGCGGCAGGACTTCCGCCGCCACGCGTTCGGCCGCGGCTTGCGCCTGACCCGACGAGAAGCCCGGCGCCGGTCCACCGTTGATGTCGGCAGCCGTATAGCCGTTGTAACGCACGACCATTTCCGGACCGAACGTCGGCGTCACCGTCACCAGTGACGACAACGGCACCATGTCGCCCGCGGCATTGCGCGTCTTCAGTTGCAGGATGTCGTCGGCGCGTTGACGGAACGGCGCGTCCGCCTGCACCCGCACCTGATACACGCGGCCGAAGCGGTTGAAGTCGTTCACATACAGCGAGCCCAGATAGATCTGCATCGTGTTGAACACGTCCGTGACCGGTACGCCGAGTTGCTTGGCCTTCACGCGGTCCAGGTCGACGTTCAGTTGCGGCACGTTGATCTGATAGCTGGAGAAGGTCGGGCCGAGTTCAGGCGTCTGCGCGGCCTTCTTCACGAACGCTTCCGCGGCCTTGTTCAACTCCGCGTAACCGAGCGCGCCGTGATCCTCCAACTGCATCTTGAAGCCGCCGAGCGTGCCGAGACCGAGCACCGGTGGGGGCGGGAACACCGCGACGAACGAATCCTTGATCGCGCCGTATTGCTGATTCAGCGCGCCGGCAATCGCACCGGCCGAGAGTTTCTTGTTGCCGCGATCCTTGAAGGGCTTGAGCGTGACGAAAACGATGCCCGCGCTGGAGCTATTCGTGAAGCCGTTCACCGACAGACCCGGGAACGCCACCGCGCTCTCCACGCCCGGCTGCTTCAGCGCGATCGAACTCATGTCGCGAATCACCTTCTCCGTGCGATCCAGCGATGCACCGTTCGGTAATTGCGCGAAGGCAATCAGGTACTCCTTGTCCTGCGCGGGCACGAAGCCGCCCGGCACCACGCGCGAGATCAGCACGGTCGCGCCCAGCAGAATGGCGTACACCGCGAGCATCGCGCCCTTACGACGCAGCACGCCAGTCACGCCGCGCCCATACTCCGTCGAACCGCGATGAAAAACCTTGTTGAAGCGCTTGAAGAAACCACCCAGCAGGCGGTTCATCACTCGCGTCAGGATGTCTTCTTTCGCGCCGTGGCTACGCAACAGCATCGCGGCCAGCGCCGGCGACAATGTCAACGAATTGAACGCCGAGATCACCGTCGAAATCGCGATGGTCATCGCAAACTGCTTGTAGAACTGGCCCGTCAAACCGGTCATGAACGCGAGCGGCACGAACACGGCGACGAGTGTCAGCGCGATAGCGATAATCGGCCCGCTCACTTCCTGCATCGCCTTATACGTCGCGTCGCGCGCACTCAGCCCGTTTTCGATGTTCCGCTCGACGTTCTCCACCACCACGATCGCATCGTCCACCACGATCCCGATGGCGAGCACCATGCCGAACAATGACAACGCGTTGATTGAGAAGCCGAACGCGAGCAGCAACGAGAACGTCCCCACGATCGACACCGGCACGGCGATCAACGGAATGATCGAAGCACGCCAGGTCTGCAGGAACACGATCACGACGATCACCACCAGCGCAATCGCTTCGAGCAGCGTATGCACGACCGCCTCGATACTCGAGCGCACGAACTGAGTCGGGTCATAGACGATCTTGTATTCGACGCCCGCCGGCATGTCTTCCGCGAGTTCCTTCATTGCGGAGCGCACCTGATCGGAAATCGCGAGCGAGTTCGCGCCTGGCGCCTGGTTGATGGCGAGCGCCACCGCCGGCTTGTTGTCGAGCAGCGAACGCAGGCCGTATTCCGAGGCCGCGAGTTCGATCCGCGCAATATCTTTCAGGTAGGTCACGCCACCGTCCGGCGTGGTCTTGACGATGATGTCGCCGAATTCGCCCTCAGTCCTCAAACGGCCACGCGCATTCACCGACAACTGCAATTGCGTGCCCGGCACCGAAGGCGATGCGCCGATCACACCGGCTGCCACCTGAATGTTCTGTTCACGGATCGCGTTGACCACTTCGGTCGCCGTCAAACCGCGTTGCGCCACTTTCTGCGGATCGAGCCAGACGCGCATCGCGTAATCGCCCGAACCCCACAACTGCACTTCGCCGACGCCCTGAATCCGCGCGAGCCGATCCTTGACGTTCAGCAGCGCGTAATTGCGCAGATACGTCATGTCGTAGCGATTGTTCGGCGAGATCAAATGCACCACCATGGTCAGCGTGGGCGAGCTCTTGATCGTCGTGACGCCGAGACGCTGCACGTCTTCCGGCAGACGCGGCAGCGCCTGGTTGACGCGGTTCTGCACGAGCTGCGTCGCAAGGTCCGGATTGGTGCCGAGCTTGAAGGTCACCGTGAGCGTGAGATTGCCGTCGCTATTCGCTTGCGACTGCATGTACAGCATGTTCTCGACGCCGTTGATCTGCTCTTCGAGCGGCGAAGCGACCGCTTCGGCGATCACCTTCGGATTCGCACCCGGATACTGCGCGTGCACCACCACCGAAGGCGGCACGACTTCCGGATACTCCGAGATCGGCAGCTTGAAGAGCGAAATAATGCCCGCCAGCAGGATCAATACCGACAGTACGCCGGCAAAGATCGGTCGATCGATGAAGAATTTGGATATGTTCATGGGAAGCTCTTAACGTTGGAGCATGCGCCGCGCAGTCAGGCCGCGGCACGCGAGGCTCACGAATTCTTGTCCGCTTTGGTGCGCGTCTGCGATTGCGCCTGTGACTGCGATTGCGGCTGTGCGGGCGTCTGCTTTTGTGCGAGCGGTGCGCTGTTCGGATCGTCATCCGTTGTCATCGGCACCATATGCGCGCGCACCGAATCGCCAGGACGCACGCGCTGAATGCCGTTCACGACGATCCGGTCAGTGGCTTTCAGGCCGCCCTTGACCACGCGCAGATTGCCCTGCATGCCGCCCACGTCGATCGAGCGATACACGACGTGATTGCCCTCGTCGACCACCAGTACGAACTTCTTGTCCTGATCGGTGCCCACCGCGGCGTCGTCGATCAAGAGCGCCGGATGCGGCTCGCTGCCGCCGACTTTCACGCGCGCATACAAACCCGGAATCAGCGCACCATCCTGGTTATCGAAGCGCGCACGCACGCGGATCGTGCCCGACGACGTGTCGAGACGGTTATCCACCGACTCGATCACGCCGCTGCGCGAGTACCCGCTTTCGTCCGCGAGACCGAGTTCCACCGGCACCTTGCTGCCGTCTTTCGCGCGGCTCAGGTATTGCAGATACGTTTGTTCGTCCGCGTCGAACGATGCGTAAATCGGCGACACCGACACCAGCGTGGTGAGCGGCGCCGCGCTCGCGCCCGCCGATATCACGTTGCCCACCGTGATCTCCGCGCGCGACACGCGGCCCGCCACCGGCGCGACAATCTTCGTGTAGCCGAGATTGATGCGGGCGGTTTCGACGGCGGCTTGCGCGGCCTTCAGGTTGGCGCTCGCTTCGCGCGCGGCGTTCTGCTTCTCGTCGTAGTCACGCTTGGCGATCGCGTTGTCGGCGATCAGACGTTGTGCGCGCTCCCAATCGCTTTGCGTGTAGCCCGTGCGCGCCTGCGCAGCGGCGAGTTGCGCTTCGGCGCGATCCACTTCAGCAGCGTACGGACGCGGATCGATCACGAACAGCGTGTCGCCTTTCTTCACGAGCGCGCCGTCCTTGAAGTTGACGGACACGATGGTGCCCGGCACCTGCGAACGCACGTCCACTTTTTCTACGGCTTCGAGGCGGCCCGAATAGCTCTGCCAGTCGGTGATCGTTTTTTGCACCACGGTGGCCACATCGACTTCCGGCACGATGGTCGGCGCGGCGGGCGAGCTCGCATCCACGCGAATCGCGCCGAACGTGCCCAGCCCGGCCACGACGAGGACAGCAAGTGCGGCAATCGCCACACGGCGACGGGAAAGAGGAAGGATAGTCATGTGAAGCTCCCGAGATCGTTGATTAAAGTTCTGCTTATTCGTGTTTCAGCGCGTGTTTCAGCGATGGGCGCGCGCATCGAAGCGCCACTGAAAAAATCGCACCGCTTCCTGCAAGGCGGGCGGATGATCGGCCAACGCGGCATGCGAGACACTCGGATAGCGGACCACCTGAGTCAGCACACCGGCGTCGATCAGACTGCTAGCGTATTTCTCCGCTTCCACATGCAGCACGTCGTTTTGCGCCGTCGCGATCAGCGTGGCAGGCAGGCCCGCGAGCCGCGACGATTCGAGCGGCGCGGCATACGGATGCATGCGCTGCGACGCTTGCGGCAGATACGCGCGATAACACGCCGCGCACTCTTTTGCCGTGATGTCCGAGCCGAGGCGCTTTTCGTCGCCCAGGCGCGTGAGACTCGGGTCGAGCATCGGCCCGAACAGCGCTTGCGCGGAAATGCGCACGTCACCGCGATCCCGCGCGATGAAAGCGAGGCAATTGGCCAATTGCCCGCCCGCATCGTGGCCGGCTACGCCGACCTTCTTACTGTTGCCACCGAACGCACGCGCCCGCGTTTGCACCCACAGCGCCGCGCGGTGCGCGTCTTCAGGTGCGGCGGGAAACGGAAACCGCGGCGCCAGCGAGTAACCGACCGACACGACCAGAGCCGGTAAGTGTTCTGCGAAATAACGCGAGGCGAAGTCCGCCTGGTCGATCGAGCCCTTCGTAAAGCCACCACCGTGGAAATAAAGCAGTACTGGCAGTGCGGTTTTCTTGGCCTGCCGGTACAGACGCAACGTGATGTCCTGCGCGTGCCCTTCGATCTGCACGTCAGTGACTTCGAGTGCCGTGCTGTCGGCCTCGTCCGGGCTGCTGCCGGTGGGCACAAAGGAGTACGGCGGTTTAAATGCTTCCATGTCGAGCCGCGCAATGCGCATAGAACTTCAATGGTGCGAATTGTGGGTTCGGCAGACTCGTAAATAAATGCCTATAATCCGGCAACACAATTCGGCGCCCCTGAACAATCGAATGGGATTGTCTGCGGATTCGCGGTGGAGTCCTTTCCTGCTCAGTGCGCCAGCCCCTATTGGAGGTCTGCAATGGATCGGCTTCAGGCCATGCAAGTGTTCACTCGTGTCGTCGACACCAACAGCTTTACCCGTGCAGCGGAAACGCTCGACCTGCCGCGCGCATCGGTTACCACGATTATTCAGAACCTCGAAGCGTTCCTCGGCACGCGTCTGATGCATCGGACCACGCGCCGTTTGTCGCTCACGCCGGACGGCGCGGCGTACTACGAACGCTGCGTGCGCATCCTCGCGGACGTCGAAGAGACCGAGGCCAGTTTTCAAAGCGGCAATAAAAAGCCGCACGGCAAGCTGCGCATCGACATGCCGGGGTCGATCGGCCGCTTGCTGGTGATTCCTTCGCTGTGTGAATTCCACACGCGCTATCCGGACATCGACCTGCAACTCGGCCTGACGGACCGGCCGGTTGACCTGTTGCAGGAAGGCGTGGATTGCGTGGTGCGGGTCGGCGCGCTACAGGATTCCTCGCTGGTGGCGCGTCGGATCGGTTTATTCGAGGGCGTGACCTGCGCGGCCCCCGACTACATCGAGCGTGCGGGCATGCCGACATCGCTCGAAGACCTGGAGAATCACAAAGCAGTCAATTACTTTTCGAGCCGCACGGGTCGCACGCTCGATTGGGCCTTCGTGGTTGATGGCAAAGAAGTCGAAGTGAAAATGAAGAGCATCGTCTCGGTGAACGACGCGGACGCCTACGTGACTTGCGGGTTGGAAGGCTTCGGCCTGATTCAGCCTGCGCTCTTCATGGTGCTGCCGCATCTGCGCTCGGGCCAGTTGGTCGAAGTGCTGCCGGAACTGAAGCCTTTGCCGATGCCAATTTCGGCAGTCTATCCGCACAGCCGGCATCTGTCGCCTAAAGTCCGCGTTTTCGTAGACTGGATCGCGGAGCTGTTCGACCGTTGTCCGTTATTGAGCGGACGTGGCAGTCTGGACGCAACGTGCACGAAGCGCACTTTCGAAGAACGCGAGTCTGCACCGATGCTCGACACGCCGGTGATTACGGAATGGGTCGCGTGATTCTCGCGAATTGAAGTTCGAAGTACAGAATCTGGAACAGTGAATTCCAACCGCGGCGCTAATGCCGCGGTTTTCTTGTGCGGCAACGCCAGCAAGGCGTTTCACGCAGTGTCAGCGCGATTGTTCTGGAATCGCGACAATTCATTTCGCGAAAGTGTAGTTTATCCGCACTGCCTCGAAGTCTACATTTCACCCTGTCGCAGCGCCGCTCGTGCTGCAAACGAATCGACAGGAGTGAATCATGAAACGCAATCTCTTAGCAGGTCTGGCTCTTTCGCTGCTCGTGAGCGCACCGGTGTTTGCACAAAGCAGCAGCGGCGGCATTGGCCGCGCCGGCTCTTACGACACGCAACCCGCGCCGACCACGACCGCGAAGTCGCGTGAAGAAGTGAAGGCCGAACTTGTCGCAGCCTATCGCGACGGTTCGCTGCCCGCGCTGAATCGCACGACGTATCCGAACAAAGGTCTGATCGGTCAAACCCAGGCCCAACGCATCGCGCTGCAGGAAGGCACGAGCGGCGACGTCACGCGCGTGGCCAACGGACAGTAAAACCAGCTTGCCGCAATGATTCGGTTTCCAAAAGAAATAATCATTGCGGCGCTATTCATGCAGTCTTCAAAAAGGAGCTCATCATGACACCTTCGGAACTCGACAATTGGGATACCGACACCCCTGTGTGGACGCCGTATCGCGCGCCGCAACACTAAGTGTCGAAGGTAGCAGCAAGTGCCCGCAGACCAGGTCCGCGGGCACAGTCACATTTGCAGAGACCTAGCGCCTCGGCACGCCGTCACGCCACTCGCTCCAGTGTGTGGAGATATCCTGCACGAGGGGATTGCCCGAGAGGAACAGATTCTGGATGGCGATCGTAAAGCCACCTTGCGCGGCATAGTTCAGCAGGTTGTCCGCACTCGTCTGCCCGTCGTAGGGCCGATCGAAATCGGAGCCCGCCCGCAACACGGCAACGCGATTCAAATCCACCTTGTTTACTGAAGCCGCGCGCTTGAGCGCTTCGTAGGTGGCGTTGTCCTCTTGCTGCGTCGTGCAGTAGACGCCTTTTCCATCGGTCAGGATTTTGGTCCAATCCCGGGCTCGCTGCCCAAGCAGGGTTCCTGACCACCACGTATCGCCGGCCAGCGTATCGCATTGAATGACAGTTGGCGGCCGATTCGCCGGGGCATACGAATACTTCGCCCGTGCGGCCTGAGCCTGCGTGTTATCGGACAGCGTCACGTTGCGAGACAAGGCGAAGGCCGTATTGGCGAGCCGGATGTTCAACTGGAACACTTCGGTGCGGTAGTCGAGCGGCGGCTTGGCCGAAGGACTCGTGGTGTTGATGCCAAGGTAGCCCGTATCCCAGCCGGGCGGAATCTCGCGCCCGTCGATCTCCCATTGAATCCCGAAGTCGACCAGATACTTCGCCCACGCGGCGGACCCCACCGTACCTTGCTGCGGATCGATCCCGGCAATGCCGGCAACCATGAAGTACGTATGCCGCAAATCGAAACGCGGCGAGAACGTCAGTGCCATGATCGACGCAGCGGCGTTGCTATGTCCCATGCCGGTGGTCATCACGCACACGTCCTGCTTGTTGCAATGGACGGTCGGGTAATCGGGCGACAAGCCGTCCACGGCAATCTCGCGCCAGGGTCCGAGGTTATCGAGCCACACTTGCCCTTCCGGCCCGAACATCGAAATGATCATCACCTTGACGGGCTGCCCGTGCGAGCCGCCGTCGCCGTGCGAGAAACCGTCGTTGTCGTCCGCACTGGCCGGCCCGGACGAAAAGGCCGCGCATGCCGCGAGGGTAATGGCGCAGACGGCGCCGAGTGAGCGAGTCAGCATCGTGATCTTCCTTTTTGCTTGTGATGCAGGTTGGGAGAGAGTGCTGCTTTCAGGCCGAAAGAAGTATAGGTGCGAAGAAATTATTTTCCACTACACGATGCGCTCCCGGTCAGCGTTGACGTGCACTGCAGGAAAAGCACGCCAATCGGGTCCGCACGCGTTCTTCGGCGTTTTCTTATAATCGATAGTCCGCAGCGCACCGGCTTTGTGCACTTCATAACAGGAGCACCACGATGGATTATGTGAAACTCGGCCGCACCGGCCTCGATGTATCGCGTCTTTGTCTCGGTTGCATGAGCTACGGCGTGCCGTCTCGCGGCACGCATCCCTGGTCGCTCGACGATGAAGCGGCGCGCCCCTTCATCAAGCAGGCGCTCGACCACGGCATCAATTTCTTCGACACCGCCAACGTCTATTCGGACGGCACGAGCGAGGAGATTGTCGGCCGCGCGCTGAAGGATTTTGCGAAGCGCGACGAGATCGTGCTGGCCACCAAGGTGAATAGCCGCATGCATCCGGGCCCGAACGGCGCCGGCCTGTCGCGCAAGGCGATCATGTCGGAGATCGACCACAGCCTCAGGCGCCTCGGCACGGACTACGTGGACCTGTACCAGATCCATCGCTGGGACTACGGCACGCCGATCGAAGAAACCATGGAAGCGCTGCACGATGTCGTGAAGGCCGGCAAGGCGCGCTACATCGGCGCGTCGTCCATGTATGCGTGGCAGTTCGCCAAGGCGTTGCACGTGGCTGAGAAGAATGGCTGGACGCGCTTCGTGACAATGCAGAACTACGTGAATCTGCTATATCGCGAGGAAGAGCGCGAAATGCTGCCGCTCTGCGAAAGCGAAGGTATCGGCGTGATTCCGTGGAGCCCGCTCGCGCGCGGCCGCCTGACGCGTGACTGGAGCACCGAAAGCGCGCGCTCCGAGACCGACGAATTCGGCCGCACGCTTTACGCGCAGACGGAAGACGCGGATCGGCAGATTGTCGAGCGGGTCGGCCAGATCGCCAAGGAGCGCGGCGTGCCGCGTGCGCAGGTCGCACTCGCGTGGGTGTTGCAGAAGAAGCCGATCACCGCGCCGATCGTCGGCGCGACCAAGCTGCATCATCTCGACGATGCGGTGGCCGCGCTTTCGCTCAACTTAAGCGAGGACGAAATCCGCCAGCTCGAAGAGCTGTATGTGCCGCACGCGGTGACCGGCTTCAAGTAAGCGCCACACGTGCCGCTCAAACGCGCGGCACCTCCGGTTCGAAAAACACCCAGCGGACTTGCGGAAACGTGGCCTGCAAGTCCGCTTCGATCACGTTGATCGCATCGACCATGGCGCGGCCGCTCGCGTAGTCGATCATTTCCGCCTGCACGGCCACCACCACATGACGGCCCCATTGCAGCGTGATCATATTGATGATGCTGCGAATCTCGGTACGCGCGCGCAGATGCGCTTCGATAGCGCGCCGCACTTCGGGGCTCGCCGATTCGCCGACGATCATCGACTTCACTTCACGCGCCACCAGCCACGCGATCACCATCAGCAGCACGCCGACGCCGATGGACCCCAGCGCGTCGTAGACAGGGTTGCCGGTCACCATGGTGAGCAGCACGGCCACGAAGGCCATCGCAAGGCCCGCCAGCGCGGCGATATCCTCGCCGGCTACCACGAGCAGTTCGGATTCGCGTGTCTCCCGAAACCAGCGCCACATGTTTTTGTCGGGATGCGTCTTGCGGATTTCCTTGACGGCGCCCCACAAGGAAAGCGCCTCGAGCACCACGGACACGCCGAGCACCAGCAGCGCCACATACGCATACTGCAACGGCTCGCGCACGAACAAACGATGCACGCCCTCATACACCGAGAACGCACCGCCGACAAAGAACAGCAGAAGCGCGACCAGCAGCGAATAGAAGTTGATCTCGCGGCCGCCGCCCATGGGATGCAACGGGCTCGCCGGCTTGCGCGCTTCACGCAGACCGAATAGCAACAGCAATTGATTGCCGCAATCGGCGGTGGAGTGGATGGCCTCGGCGAACATCGAGCCGGAACCGGTGGACGCGGCAGCCGCGAACTTGCAGATGGCGATGCCGAGGTTGGCGGCGAGCGCATAAAAAATGGCTTTCGGCGATTCTTCTTTCATCGTCGTGGAAGGCGTCCGTGAGTTTGCAAAGAGCTTTCGATGGGCAACAGCCCGTATTATGGGCATGCCGGGCGGCATGCGTCCAACCCGGGTGTTGTTGCACCGTGCTCCGCTTGCGCTCTACCTCGTTCGCCTTCCT